>NZ_LT629692.1:3362855-3668570 GCF_900100885.1 Microbacterium pygmaeum | reverse complement strand
CCAGCATCCCGACCTTGTATGCCTCGTCGAGCACATTGATCATGCTGAAGCGGTTACCGCCGCCCATGTCGGTGCCGAACGACATCTTGACGCGACGGTCCGGGTCGGTCGCCTTGCCGAGCCGGAAGATCCCGCTGCCCAGGAACAGGTTCGAGCAGGGGCAGAAGACGACCGCGGCGCCGCTGTCGGACATCCGGCCGAACTCGTTGTCCGAGAGCCAGATCGCGTGACCGCCGAGAACTTGGGTCCGACGAGGCCGTACTTCTCGTAGACGCCGAGGTAGTCGGTGCAGTCCGGGTGCGCGCGGAGCACGTTTGGTGATCTCGAGCGGATTCTCCGAGATGTGTGTGTTGACCCACGCGTCCGGATGCTCCTGCTTGAGGCGCTGGCACGCGAGCAGCAGCTCGGGAGTGGCGCCCAGGGCGAACCGGGGAGTGATCGCATACCGGTTGCGCCCCTTGCCGTGGTACTTCTCGATCATGGCCTTGCTGTCCGCGTAGAACTGCTCAGGGGAGCTGGTCGAGGTCTCCGGCGCGAACTGGTCGATGCCGGTCACGCCGCCGATGACCAGCATGTTGCGGCGCGATGCGGCTTCGAAGAACTCCTCGGTGGCAACGGGCGAGGTCGTCGTGAACGCCTGCACCGTCGTCGTTCCGCCGGCGAGCACATTCTCGAAGAAGCGCTCCGAGCCCTCGCGCGCGTACGCGTGATCGCTGTAGCGCGCCTCCTCCGGGAATACGGTGTCGTTCAGCCATGGCAGCAGCTGCTGCCCGAAGGCACCGAGGACGCGCGTCTGCGGGACATGCACGTGACCGTCGATGAAACCGGGCGTGATGATCCGGTCGTCGATGACCGTGATCTCGAGGTCGGGATGATCGCCTGCGATGTCGGCGAACGGGCCGAACGCGACGATGATCCCGTCCTCGATGACGAGAAGCCCATCGGGGAGGAAGCGCGCGGCCTCCTGCTCGTTGCCGACGTGCTTCCACGGGTCGTCGGTGAAGTCGAAGAATTTTCCACGGATGCCGGAGAGAGAGATGGCGTGCCTTTCGAGACGGGCTGGACGGGTGACAGCTCGGAGCGATGATGGACGACGCGGGCGCTCCTTTGCGCATCCTGGCAGAGGCGGGTTTCCACTTCGTGTCGCGGCACATCAGACGCGCGATGTGCGTGCTGCGTGGCGCGCAGGGCGCAAGCGCGGGTGGTACGGGTCGGAACCGTCGCGCTGGGTAGGCTGAGCGCGTGCGCATCCGGCTCGATATCGCCTACGACGGCACGCACTTCGGGGCTGGGCCAAGCAGCCGGGGCTGCGCACCGTTCAGGGCACGCTGGAGGGTGCGATCGCCCGCGTCCTGGGCGGGGATCCCCGCCTCGTGGTGGCCGGCCGAACCGACTCCGGCGTGCACGCGAGCGGGCAAGTCGCCCACGTCGATCTCGACGAGGAGCAGCAGAAGCGCCTGAGCGGGCAGCGCAGGCGGCAGGATGATCCGGTCGCGGCGCTCGCCGCCCGCATCCGTGGCGTGGTCGGCGCCTACGCCGACGTCGACGTGACCCGTGCAGCGATCGCTCCCGAGGGATTCGATGCACGCTTCGCCGCGGTGTGGCGACGCTACGAGTACCGGATCGCCGACGGTGCGTACGACCCGATGGAACGGCACCGGACGACGACCGTGCGCGGTCCGCTGAACACCGAGGCGATGGATGCCGCGGCCCGGTCGCTCATCGGGTTGCACGACTTCGCCGCATACTGCAAGCCGCGCGAGGAGGGTACGACGATCCGCACGCTGCTGGAGTACGACTGGCGGCGCGACTCCGACGGCGTCCTCATCGCCAACGTCAAGGCCGATGCGTTCTGCCACAGCATGGTGCGCGCGCTCGTGGGCGCCTGCGTCGCGGTGGGCCAGGGGAGGCTCGATATCGCCGACCTCGCGACGATCCGCGACGGAGGCCTGCGCACCAGCGAGTTCACCGTCTTGGCCGCGCGCGGTCTGACGCTGACCCAGGTCGGCTACCCCGCCGACGAGCTGCTGGCGACCCGCGCCGAACAGACGCGCGGCCGGCGCACGCTGGACTGATCGGGGCGGCCGGGACGCGGCATCCCGTTCCTGAAAGGTTCTCCAGCGATTGTCAAGGCGCCACCACTGCGCAACCGGGCAGGCCTAGGCTGGAGCGGCTATGAAGGTCATCTCGTACAACCTCCGCAAGCACCGCGCCGTCGGCGAGCTGCGCGGCCTCGTCGAGCGTCACGCGGCAGACGTGCTGTGTCTGCAGGAATGCGACACCACCGACATCCCTGAGGAGATCGGCGGTCTGCGTCTGGCCGACGCGACCTCGCGCAATCGCCTGGGGCTGGCCGTCTACTACCGGCGAACACGTACACCGCCGTCGAGGTCCGCTCGATGGCACTGAAGAAGTCGCTGCACGATCGTGTGCTCAAGCCCGCGGAGGAGCGGATGCTGGGCGTCCGCCTGCATGACATCGATGAGAACCGCGACGTCATCGTCGCCTCGTTCCACGCCGCGCCCCTGACGGCGCTCAACTCGCTCCGGCGGCATCAGATCCGCACCGCACTGACCGAGCTGCAGCAGCTCGGTGAGGGACTCCCGCTCCTGATGGTCGGCGACTACAACTATCCGGTCTTCAAGGAGAACCTGGGTCAGCAGATCCGTGAGCACGGGTACGAGCTGAACCTCAGCGACGCGCGTACGTACACGCGGTACCGCTTCTTCCGCGGTCACTACGACTTCGCGACGTCCGTGGGGTTCACGATCGACCGCGTCCGCACGCTCCCGCAGGGGCGCAGCGATCATCTGCCCATCCTCGTGACGACGCGCCTGGCCGACCCGCCGGTGTCCAAGATGCAGTCTTCCGAGGCGGATGCCTCATCCCAGGCGGTCGGCGCGGCCTGAGCGTCATCGCGGCACGCTCCTGTGCCGCTCAGCGGACGGCGCGAGTCGCATCCCCGACGCGCACCCAACGGTCGCCACCGGCGAGGCGCGCATCCACCGCGGCGGCGGATGCCACCCGGACGAGCTCGTCCAGGTCGTAGCCGGATGTCGCCGTCGTGACCCACCCGACGCTGGCGGCCAACTGCACGCTGAGCGGCTGCTCCGCGTCCATCGACGAGATGGCGTTCAGCATCGACCGGACGTTCGCCCGGATCGTGGCTTCCGGCCGGGTCAGCAGGACGAGTGCGGTCGTGTCCGAACGGAACTCGATGTCCGCCTCCGTCGGGAACGCCGAGCGCACATCAGAGGTGAATCGCTGGATCACCTGCTCGAACGCGGCGTCGCCGACGGCGAGACGGATGTCGACGACGTCGTCGAGGTTGATGTACAGGAGCGACCAGGTCGCCTCGTTGCGCGCCTGGGCGCGCGTCAGGCGGTCGGCGAGGGTGAGCCGGGGGAGGCGGCGTGCGCCCCGCTTCCCGTCGTCGGACTCGGCAGCCGAGGCGAGGTAGAGCAGCGAGACGATCGCGCACACCAGGTAGACGGGCATCCCCAGCACGTTCACCGTCTGCGTCGCTGTGAGGTCGTCAGCGCCCTCGACGACGGCCCGGAGGGCGATCACGATGTTCGCAAGTGCCAGCATCGGGAAGATCACCGAGATGATCGTCAGCGGCAACAGCATGCCGAGCCCGCGCTGGGGAGAGCCGATCAGTTCGGCCGCCGTGAGCGCGGCGAAGACTGCGGAGGCGGCGAAGGCGAGCCGGAAGCCGAGGATGTAACCGTCGCTGCCGGCCAGTGCCACGAGCAGCACCGCGGAGGAAGCCCCCAGCACGAGCCCGATCCAGGCCATGGAGGACTTGCCGAACGCGGCCCGGACGCCCGACCAGATCAGCGGCGGCCCGGCGAGGATGACCCCCACGCAGGCCACGCGGACCAGCTCCATCTCCGAGACGGTGGCGGCGATCTGACCGAACGTCGCGAGCATCGCGAGAAGGAACGCCAGGGCCCACAGGCGCGTCGCACGCGAAGGATGACGCAGGAATCCCAGCCCGATCATCATCACCGTCGCCAGTGTCGCCAGCACCGCGGTCTGCAAGTTCAATTCGACCTGTTGCACGATCGCCCCCCGTTCATGCTCGCTCCCCAGCTCCGACCCGCTCTGCCTCGGCGCGGTCGAGGGGGATCCTCGCGGTCACCGTCGTCCCCTCGCCCAGCGTGCTGGTCAGATCGATCGTCCCGCAGTGCGACTCGACGATATCGCGCACGATCCCCATGCCGAGGCCGGTGCCCGGGATGCCGCTCTCGCGAGCCGACTCGGCGCGGAAGTAGTCGTCGAAGACGTGGTCGAGGTCGTCCTCGGACATCCCCATGCCGGTGTCGACGATGGTGAGCTCGGCGAACTCCCCGACCATGCGACCGCCGACGACGACGCTTCCCTCACGGGGCGTGTACTTGATCGCGTTGCTGACCAGGTTGTCCAGCACCTGACGCAGGCGGAACGCGTCCGCTTCGAAGACGACCGGCGACGGGGCGTCGATGTCCAGACGCACCCCGCGTGCCGCTGCGGCGGGAAGAAAGGATTCGACGGATGCCTCCAGCAGCGGTCGCACGTCGACCACTTCGCGCGGCGGCTCGGGGTCTTCTTCACGCTCGGGGGGCGAGGTCAGGATCGACGAGATCATCTGGTTCATTCGCTCGCTCGCGCGCTCGACGACCTCGAGTCGCTCCTGGTCTCGAGGCGTGAGCTCGTTGTCGTCGAGAATCAGGTCGACGTGTCCGAGGATGGCGGTCAGCGGGTTGCGCAGCTCGTGCGAGATCACGGCCGCCAGGTCGTCGCGGCGGCGCTGCGCGCGCATGAGCTCGGTGACATCCTGCGCGACGATCAGTGTGCTCTGCTCTTCGCCGTCGGCGGCGGTGAGCGGCCGGGTGGTGATGTCGAGGGTGTGCCATTGCCCGTTCGGGTCGTACAGCCACACGCGCTCGTCGTCGAGGACGTCGCCGCGTGCGGCGCGGGTGATCGTACGCTGCGCATCACGGAGGGCCTCGCCACGGAAGCCGGCGTATTCGACGGCGAGGCCAGGGTCGTTCGGATCCTCGCGGTCCCTGGCGTACAGCGCCAGGAAGGCGTCGTTGGCCGAGAGCAGCTCGCCATCGGCGTTCACACGGGCAACCGCCAGGTCGAGACCGTTGAGGGTCTGCGTGACGCGGCGCTCCTGCGCAGACACGCGATCGAGCGTGTACTGCAGCCGCCGGGCCTGGCGACGCAGCAGTCGCTTGAACGCCCCGGTCTGGCGAGCGGTGCTGAAGATCGTGATCCCGATGAACGTGAGGCACAGCAGCACGATGACGAAGCGGGCGACGCTGGCGCTGTTGCCGAAGTGCACGATGCCGTCCACGACCATGATCGCAGCGATCAGTCCGAGCGCCGAGATCATCCAGACGAGCGTGTAGTGGGCGGCGATCCAGGCGATCGGGAACACCCAGAGGTAGCTCATCCGCAGGTCGCCGCCGAAGGCCATGATGCCGATGCCGATGACATCGGCGAACGGCACCGCAGCGATGAGCGTCGGCGAGGCGCTGCCCCAGGGGATGAACAGGGTGGCGGCGGTGACCGCCATGAGCGTGCCGATGCCGACCAGCATCAGCGGCTCGGCAAAAGCGACCGGGCTGATGACGGCGATCACGACGGCGATCACCACGACGACGGCGGCGAGGGTCAGCTGACGCAGCCAGATCGATCGCGTACGCGTGCTGAGGGGGCGTCGCGGCGTTGCGGCGACGCCGTTCAGCGGCACGAGTGCCGTCGTTCGGGACGCCACCGACATGACACGAATCTTACCGACGTCCACGGGCATCTCGTGTGCAGACCTTGCGGTGCTCTTGCGGTTCGGTGCGGGGGTTCGTTGCGGTCGGTGGGACACGCTGGCACCGCAGCATCCGATTTCGCGCTGCCCGCCCTCGTCCACCGCCGACCGGAACGATCTCATGACCCGCTCACACCTGTCCCTGCCGCTGCGCCGGCCCTCCGTCCGCCGCGCCACCGCCACCCTCGCCGCTGTCGCGCTCGCCGGCTCCCTCCTCGCGGGCTGCGCATCTTCGCCCGCGGCAGGCGCGGCGACGCCGACCCCGACGCCGACTCCGACGGCGTCGATCGCCTTCGATTCGGTCTTCACCTACGACGGCTCGCAGACGCTGACCTCCGAGGTCGCCGACCAGCTCGAGGTGCGCCTCGAGCTCTGGGCGGACGAGCCCAAGCGGACCCTGGAGTGGACGCCCGACAACCCGAAGAGCTTCGGGTTCGCCGTCAACGTGTACGACCACCGGGTGGACGAGAAGGCCGTCCTCGAGCAGAAGCGGCGCGTGTACATCTCGGCGATCTCGATCACGTCGCAGACCTCGCAGACCTCTGGGCAGGTCTCGCAGCCGTTCCAGTTCACCGCGGACCCGCGGACGCTGGTGCCGACCGACACGCTGCGCTCCGATCAGGGCCTGCTCCTGAACAGCTACCAGGGCGGCCTGCTCGTGCCGTCGACGACGATCGCGCAACTGCCGGCCGACACATACGGCTTGACGCTGCAGTTCGCGATGACCGTCACCGTCGAGGGTGCTGCCGCCGGCGGTGCGTTCACGCAGCAGACCGTCTACCAGACGGTGCCGATCGCGATCGCCCCGGCCGCGTAGCCGCAGGTCAGAGCCCGCTCCACCGCCCGATCGGCCAGAGGATGACGACGGCCTTGCCGACGACTCCCTCGCCGGTCGCCCACCGCCAGCAGTCCTCCGCGGCGTCATCCGTCCGGCAGCGCACGGCGGAGTCGGCCGAATTCGCCCGGTTGTCGCCGAGCATCAGGTAGGAATCGGCAGGCACCGTGACCTCGTCGAAGCAGCGCGGTGAGCGGATCGCCGAATCGCAGTCCAGGATGTCTGGCGTGAACTCGAAGTCGTTCCACACGTACGGCTCGGTCAGCGGCGTGCCGTCGACGGTGACCGCCCCGGTGTCGGTGCAGCACTCGACGCGCTGACCCGGCCCGCCGATCACCCGCTTGATGAGGGTGTGCGGGCCGGAGGGCCCGAAGCCGGTGAGCTGACCGATCCAGCCGACGACCGAGCCGAACAGGTCGGTCTCCGGCGGCGGGGTCGCGTCCCACTTGGCATCGGCGTCGAACACGATGACGTCACCGGTCGCGGGCGAGGAGCCGACGAAGGCGAGGCGGTTCACCAGGATGCGGTCGCCCGGCTGGAGGGTGTTCTCCATCGACCCGGAGGGCACCCAGTAGGGCTTGGCCACGAACGAGAGGACGAGGCCCGCCACGACGAACGCCGCAATGAGGTGGAACCAGGGATTGCCGATCACCCGTCGCCACCACTGCTGTCGGGTCGGCTTGGGCGTCGGGGCGACCACTGAGCTCACTGCCCTAACGTACCGGGGCGGTGCGCGTCGTGGGGCCTCGAAAGGCCCCACGACGACGCCATGCGCGTTCCGATTCGGGTGCGGACCGCGACTTGCGCCGACGGCGCCCCACGCGTCGTCGACGTCCTCACGCTAGCGAACTCCATGCGACGGAATCGAGCACTTCACACAATCCCAAGGCAAACCTGAGCTTCGCGGGAGGGGTTCGTCGGGGAGTGCGTCCGGGTCGATCACCGGATGCCGGGATCGCCCTCGTTCCACTTCTCGATGCACTGCACGACCCAGAAGGCGCAGAACAGGCACAGCGCGGCGGCTTCGACCAGGAGCACGACCGGAACGCCCGACCGCGTGACGATGCCCAGGACCCCGAGCGCCACGTAGACGACCAGCACGAGCGCCAGCAGGGCCGCGATGGCGATGTACCAGGCGCGGATCGCCTGCGGGGGCGGCGCCGCATCGCCCCGAGGAAAGGCATTGAGCACGGCGACCGCCGCGAACAGGGCGAAGAAGGCGACCGTGGCGACGAAGTGACCCTGCTGGAGGAAGGCGTCGCGAGCGAACAGCCAGGTGAGCCCGACCGCGGCGAGTACGGCGACCGCCAGGCCGAGCGAGAACGCCACCGAGCGGAACGAGGACTGCTGCAGGGCCACGAGCGCGAGCGCGACCAGGACCGCGACACCGCCGACGATGACATAGGTGATCACGCCGTTCTCGGCATCCGGTTCGAATTCCGGAGGGAAGCAGCGGTATTGGCACGGCAGACCCACGCCGGGGATCGTGCCGGGCGCGAGTGTGGTCGGCACAACGGCGATGAGCGGGGCGAACAGGGCGGCCGCATCGAGCAGCGCACGCTCCAGGCCGCGGCCGGAGAGGGCGAACAGTGCGAGCGAGACGGCGATGAGCGACCCGACGAAGACGTTGCGCGCGGGCGTGTAGAAGTAGTCGCTCACGGAGGTGAGCCAGCCGACGGATGCCGCGGCCACGGCGACCGAGACGAAGATGGCGACCACCGTGGCGGCGATGCTGATGCGCAGGTAGCGGTAGGTGCGCTGGAGCGAGGTCGAAGACTCCACGGGGCGCGCCATCTCAGGGACGCTATCCGCGGGCCGCGTGCAGTGTCAAACGGCGACCCGCCACGGGCGAAGCCCGTGCGCCGGCGGCTGCGGTGTGTGGGTTTCGTTTGCCTCGGGGTGTGGTTCGGGGTGCGGTGGGGCGACGTTCTGAGGCAAGTGAGGTGGGCGCGCTGTGCGGCTGGCGGGTCCGGTTGCCTCGGGGTGTGGTTCGGGGTGCGGTGGGGCGACGTTCTGAGGCAAGTGAGGTGGGCGCGCTGTGCGGCTGGCGGGTTTGTTTGCCTCGGGGTGTGGTTCGGGGTGCGGTGGGGCGACGTTCTGAGGCAAGTGAGGTGGACGCGCTGTGCGGCTGGCGGGTTCGTTTGCCTCGGGGTGTGGTTCGGGGTGCGGCGGGGCGACGTTCTGAGGCAAGTGAACGAGATGCGGCGGAGCAAGCAGGAGGCAATCGGAAGCCTGGGCGCACAGCGACCCGCGTCGGAAACACCCGCCGCGTAGGCTCGCCCCATGGACGAGATCGATCGCATGGCCAATCAGCTCGAGAGGGCGATGGGCGACCCGATCGCCGATTCCGTGCAGGGATTCGTCCGGGTGGTCTCGGTCAGCGAGCCGAAGGGTCGCTTCGGCTACCTGTCGTGCGAGCTGGACGTGATGACCGAGGCCGACGGCATCCCGCCCACACTCGTGAGCACCGAGGTCGTCACGCTGCGCAAGTGGTGGCCGAAGGTCGGTCAGCGGCTGCCCGCTCGCATCGCGAAGTCCAAGCCCGACCGCATCGACGCCAACTGGGAAGCACTCTCCCGTAAGACCGGCTGACGGCGCGCCGAACCCGGCGGCCCTTGTGCGGGATGCCCCGCGTACCCTGAGATCATGGCCGTGACACCCGATGACGGCGATGCTGCTGCGTTCCCTGCGCCACCGCACCGCAGCATGCCCGACGACCTCGACGCCGTCGAGCAGCCGGCCTGCCCGACATGCGGCACCGTGATGCACGACACCGCAGACGGCTATGCCTGCCGTTCCTGCGGTTCTACGGTCACCGATGACCGGGGGCAGACGGCGAGGCCGATCGACCTCGACGGGCCTGCGATTCACTGGGGCTGACCCCGACGCGCGCCCGCGCGGGGCGTCGGCTCCGAGATGAGGGCGGGACGCGCCTCGGCGTGCCCGGAGATGCGGACGGGGTGCGCCTCGGCGCACTGCTCAGTGAGGACGAGGTGCGCCTCGGCGCACCGCTCAGTGAGGACGGGGTGCGCCTCGGCGCACCCCGAAGTGAGGACGAGGTGCGCCTCGGCGCACCGCTCAGTGAGGACGGGATGCGCCTGGTGCGCTTCGAAATGAGGGCGGGAGGCGGTTTCGGTGCTCCCCAACACGGGGCCGTGAGCTCATCCGCGCCCAGAAATGAGGGCGGGGCCGGAAATGAGGAGTGATACAGCCTGGATGCTCCTCAATTTCGCGCATCACCGCATTTCGGTGCCGCGGAAACGGGGGATGGCGGAGGTGCCGCGGAGACGGGGATGGCGGAAGTGCGGTGGGCACGGCAGACGCGGAACTGGGACGTACTGGAACGTCGCACCGCAGCCCAACGTCGCGGCACGACCGCCCCAAACGTCGCGGCACGACCGGCCCGAACGTCGCGGCACGACCGGCCCGAACGTCGCGGCACGGCCGGCCCGAACGTCGCGGCACGACCGGGCCGAACGTCGCGCAGCGGCACGGCTGCGCCGCGCGCCGCGGCAGGCGCACCCCGCCGCGGCCGGCACAGCCCGCGCAGCGCGGAAGGTGGGTCTCCTCGGCAACGATGCGGGGACAGGGCTGCCGAGGAGACCTCGCCCGTGCCTCACAGTTCGGGGCTGTTCGGCGGCAATTTCGCGCTGGCGAGGGGCGAGCGCGACACGGGCTGATCTCACGCTAACGGGACGCCCCCGGCGGGCGCAAACCAAACAGCATTCAGGTTTGCTGAGAATGCGAAGAGGAGCGGAGAAGCGCGCAGAGAAGCAGAGAAACGCGCAGAGACACAGAGAAGCAGAGAAGCGCGCAGAGAAGCAGAGAAACGCGCAGAGACACAGAGAAGCAGAGAAGCGCGCAGAGAAACAGAGAAGCAGAGAAGCGCGCAGAGACACAGAGAAGCAGAGAACCGCGCAGAGAAGCAGAGAACCGCACAGAGAAGCAGAGAAACGCGCAGAGACACAGAGAAGCAGAGAAGCGCGCAGAGAAGCGGTGGAAAGTGAAGCGGCCCGCGGTCTGGGGAACCGTGGGCCGCTCTTCCATCGTGTGTATGCTCAACCCGAATGAGCCACGCGACGGGCAAATTGAGGGGTCTGGGGGAACCCTCGATATAAGGCTAAGCGGTCGCCTGAGCCTTGTATGTCGGAACTTTGGGGGACAAACAGGACCTCAGTCCAGTGTGGGAGTGAGTTCCTTCAGCCAGGATGTCAGCGCCGGCCCGAGGTCGTCGCGATCGAGCGCCAGCAGCAGGCTCGACTTCAGGTACTCCAGCCGGTCGCCGGTGTCGTAACGGCGGCCCGAGAAGATCACCCCGAGCACCGGACCCGCGATGCTTTCGTCCTCGGCGAGCTCCTCCAGCGCGTCGGTCAGCTGGATCTCGCCACCCTTGCCGGGCTCGGTGTGCTCGAGCACGTCGAAGATCTCGGGCTTGAGCACGTAGCGTCCGATGATCGCCAGGTTACTCGGGGCGTCCTCGGCCTTCGGCTTCTCGACGAGCGCCTTGATCCTGACGACGTCGCTGTCCGCGGTGGTATCCACGTCGGCGCAGCCGTACAGGTGGATCTGCGACGGGTCGACCTCCATCAGCGCGACGACCGTCGCCGACTGCGCGAGCGAGACCTCGATCATCCGGGACAGCAGCGGGTCGCGCGCATCGATCAGGTCATCCCCCAGCATCACGGCGAAGGTCTCGTGGCCGACGTGCTTGCGCGCACGGAGCACCGCGTGACCCAGCCCTTTCGGGTCGCCCTGGCGCACGAAGTGCACGTCGGCGAGGGAGCTGGCCTCCATGACGCGCGCGAGCTTGCCGTGGTCGCCCTTCTGCTCGAGCGTGTGCTCGAGCTCGGTCACCCGGTCGAAGTGGTTCGCGAGCGCGTTCTTGTTGCGTCCGATGATCACGAGGACGTCATCGATGCCGGCTGCGACCGCCTCCTCGACGACGTACTGGATCGCCGGCTTGTCGACGACGGGGAGCATCTCCTTCGGCATCGCCTTGGTGGCCGGCAGGAACCGGGTCCCGAGGCCGGCAGCGGGGATGACGGCTTTGATGGACGGTTGAGTCATTGTTCGAAGGTATCCAGACGACGTGAACGGGATGTTTCAGTGGGGGCGGATGCGGGGGTTATGGGCGTCCCATGCCGTGGTAGGTCCAGCCGGCGGTTCGCCAGGCGGTGGCGTCGAGGCAGTTGCGGCCGTCGATGATGATGCGCCCTGCTGTGAGGGTGCTGGCGTGTTGGGGAGTGAGGTCTTTGCGGTATTCGTCCCATTCGGTGACGACCACGACTGCTTCGGCGTCGCGGATGGCGTCGTCGCGGTGGGGGGTGTAGTCGAGTTGGGGGTGGATGCGGCGGGAGTTGTCGATCGCTTCGGGGTCGGTGACGATGACGTCGGCGCCGAGGCCTTTGAGGCGGACGGCGACATCGAGGGCGGGGGAGTCGCGGATGTCGTCGGAGTGGGGTTTGAACGCGGCGCCGAGGACGGCGACGCGTTTGCCGTAGACGGTGCCGCCCAGGGACTGGACGACGAGGTCCACGGCACGGTCGCGGCGGCGCATGTTGATCGCGTCGATCTCGCGGAGGAACGCGACGGACTCGCCACGGCCGAGTTCTTCGGCGCGGGCGGAGAACGCACGGATGTCTTTGGGCAGGCACCCGCCGCCGAACCCGATCCCGGCGCCCAGGAACCGGCGGCCGATGCGGGCGTCGTGGCCGATCGCGTCGGCGAGCTGGGTGACATCAGCGCCGGTGACTTCAGCGATCTCGGCCATCGCGTTGATGAACGAGATCTTCGTGGCCAGGAACGCGTTGGCGGCGACTTTGACCAGTTCCGCGGTGGCCAGATCGGTGACCAGGAACGGGGTCCCCTTCCCCACCGCCGGGTGATACACATCCCGCAGGATGTCCGCCGCCCGCGCACCCTCGTCGCCCGCGGGCACGCCGACCACGAGCCGGTCCGGGTCGATGGTGTCTTGCACCGCCCACCCCTCCCGCAGGAACTCCGGGTTCCACACCAACGTCGCACCCGTCGCCGCCACCCGGGGGGTCAAATCCGCCGCGGTCCCCACCGGGACCGTCGATTTGCCCGCGACCACATCACCCGGCGACAGGAACGGGACCAGCGCATCGACCGCCGCGTGCACATACGTCAGGTCGGCGGCGTACCCGTCTTTCTGCTGCGGGGTCCCCACCCCCACGAAATGCACGGCCGCGCCCTTCGCAGCAGCCATATCGGTCGTGAACGACAACCGGCCAGACGCGATCCCCTCCGACAGGATCTCCCCCAACCCAGGCTCGAAGAACGGCGCACGACCCTCCGCCAACGCAGCCACCTTCACCGCATCAACATCAATCCCGACAACCTCATGACCAATCGAAGCCATCGCAGCCGCATGCACCGCACCCAAATACCCACAACCAACAACAGACAAACGCATGTAGTTTTTCCTCCCGGGAGTCCCGGTCATCTCTAGCAGATCGATGTTTCGCGAAAGTTCACGCCCGGCGCGCGAGCCGATAGCCGCGCATGATCAGGGCGCGACGCAGCAGACGCGCCGAAGCATCCTGCAACCGCCAATTCTGCATGATCCCCGACAGCCGGTAGACCACGATGACGGCGGATTGCACCAACCCGTCGCTATCGCGCGCGGCGATACGGCGCTGCACCCACCCCAGCACCGGGTTGTACCCGGCGGGGATGGTGACCGTCGGCGTCAGCTGCGCCGGCCGCTCGCCCCAGCGCTTCTCGAGGTCGGCGACGGCTCCGCCGCGGGCGAAGCACTCGCGCAGATAGGCGTCCAGACCGCGGGAGTGGTGGTGCGACGAGCGCGCCTGCTCGTCGAACGAGGCGGTCGCGTCGAGGCGGAGCAGACGGATGCCGAGATCGAGGTCCTCGTTGTACTCGAGGCGCTCGGAGGGTTTGACCTGCTCGGCACGCAGATAGAGGTCACGCGGAAGGCTGACGTTGCCACCCCACAGGGAGTTCAGGATCGTGCTGGAGTCGCCGCGCCGCCAGCCGTCGACCTGCGTTTCGTAGTCGCGGGCGTAGAGGTACGTGGGGGCCTGATCGCGTCCGCGCGGTCGCGGGACCGTCACCGGCATATAGCCCTGCAGCACCGTGTCGCCGCCGGTGTGGAACCGTCGGTGCCGATCGACCAGGCCAGGGCCGGGTTCGACGTCGTCATCGACCGCGAGGACGATCTCGCCGGAACTCGCCTCCAGCCCCGCGATGCGCGCGAGGGCGAGTCCGCGATTCTCGGGGAGTTCGCGCACGAGGACGCCCTCGCGCTCGGGCAGCGCCGACTCCCAACCCGGGTGCGGGCCGTCGAGCACGATCACCACCTCGTCGGCGCCCTGGTCGAGATAGCGATCCGCGATGTCGTTCAGCCGGTCCAGCCGCCGATACGACGGGATGACGACGGTCAGTGTCCGGCGTGTCTCGACGCTCACGACCGGCCGGGGTCGGGCTGACCGCTCATCAGCTCGTAGACGCGCCCGATGGTCGCCTCGACGTCGAGCGAGGCGGGCATGTTGCCGCCGACGAAGAGCTTGCCGCGGTACATGATGCCGGCCACGGCCAGCGAGTCGCCGCCGAGACTGGCCGGGAACGGCGCCACTTCAAGCATCTCCGCCCCGCAGAAGTAGCGCGGACGCGAGACCCAGGGGAGCAGGGTGCTGTAGCCGATCTTGAAGCCCGGGACGGGCACGGGGGGCTTGGAGTCGTCGCGCTCCACCACCTGCCGGTGCACGAGCGTCATGGTCGCGGCGAGATCGGCGTCGGCGTCGCCGTAGACCTCCATATCGCGGACGTTGTTGCGGATGTGCGGCTCATTTGCCGAGTGGAACGACACCGGGAACCGGAGACTCACCACTCGTTCCGCGCCGGGCCACGCGCCGATCATCGCCGAGACCTGCAGGTCGCTGAGGGTGCCGCCGAGCTCGCGCGCCCGACGGCCGACGAGCGCCGCGTCGGTGATCCGGTAGGCGGAATGCCGTGGGGGCAGAGCGGCGCGCAGGGCGGCCGCGCCGCCGCGGCCGAACCGCAGCGGGAGCGTGATGCGAGCGGCCACCCGGCGGATGCGGCGCAGCAGCGGCTTCGTCCAGTACGTCTTCCATGCCGCGCCGATGGAGCCCTGACGCGCCCACCACTGCGAGAGCGCGAGGAACGGCAGCTCCCACGCCTTCGCCGCCCGCCGGCCGGCGAACGGGTCGGTGGGCGCGGGAATCTCCTCGTCGGGACCGCCCTGGCTGATCGAGGAGAACAGCTTCATGCCCGACAGTCCGTCGGTGGATGCGTGGTGGATCATGATGCCGATGGCGACCCTGCCGTCGGTCAGCGGGGTGATCCGCACACGCCAGAGCGGGTGCTTGAGCGAGAAGACCGGGTCTTCGTCGCCCGAGAGCGCCCGCAGATCGGCGGTGGCGAAGTCGACGGCCCGGTCGGCGAAGATGATGTGCCGGTCGATGTCGAACTTCTCATCGGGCACCCAGGCCGGGGACGACAGCCCGAGGAAGGATCGCTGCAGGCGCACGCGGAACGTGGCGTGGCTGCCCATCGTGGCGACGATGTATTCGCGGATCTTCGCACGGTCGATCGCGCCGTCCGGCAGGCGCAGTCCGTTGCCGTCGGTGATGAACAGACCGGGAAGCTGCATGACCCGGGCGGAGATGTGGTTGGAGACGTAGCCCTCCTCCCAGATCTGCATGAACTCCGCGTACGGGCCGCGGGGTGCAGGGGAGGTCGATTGGTCGACTCGGGCAGCGCTGTCGGTGGTGGCCATCGGGTTCTTTCTAGGCGGAGAGGGGAGCAAGCTCCGCGTCGACGGGCGTCGCGGAGTGCTCGATGATCAGGCGCACGACCACGGGGGTGCCGTGATCGAGCAGAGCGAGGTGGGCCGCGGCATCCGCTTCCGCATCGGGAAGGGCGGCGTCTGCGGAAAGGGTGCGGAAGTCGGTGGCCATGCCATGGCCGGATGCCTTGGTCACGGCTTCTTTGGCCGTCCAGACGCTCGCAAGCCAACGGCGTCGGTCGTCTGGCTCCAGGGCGGCGGCGCGTTCGAGTTCGGCCGGGGAGCACATGCGGCGCTGGAGCGCCGGGGAGTCGAACGCGGTGAACGGCGCCGCTTCGATGTCGACGCCGACGGCGGCGCCGACGGTGACGGCCGCCAGCAGGAAGCGACCACTGTGCGAGATGCTCGCGTCGGCCTCCGGCGCGCCGACCAGCAGCGGCTTGCGCCACGGGCCCGCACTGCGCAGGCCCCGCCAGGGGAAGAGGTCGGCGCTGCCGACCAGATCCTCCAGCCACCTCCGGCCGAGCGCGGATGCGTCATCCGACGCGCCGATGGTGCCGAAACGCCAGTGCACGACAGCAGGCCCGGCGTGCCAGCGACCGTCGGTCGCCGTCACGCCGGGCTGCGCGTCGTGCAGGAGCGTCACTTGCCGTCGATGCGCGCGCTCAGGCCGTCGGCGAGCTCGCCCAGGGTCGCGTAGTCCGCGAAGAACGTCGGATCGATCGCGAGGCCGTAGGTGTCCTCGATGTCGCCGCAGAGCGTCAGGACGTAGATCGAGTCCAGGCCCAGGTCGGTCAGCGGTGCGTCGAGCGTGATGGTCTCGGCGTCGACCTGGTCGTAGAAGCGGATCCGGTCGATCAGCCAGAGCGCGACGGGGGACTCCGACACGGCGGCTGCGGACTCCGAGGTGATGCTTTCGGACATGGCGTCCTCCTTGTGGTGGTGGGTGGTTGTCGGTGTGCGGATCAGGAAGCGGGAGCGGCGACGTCGTCGAGGATCTCGAGCGTGCCGGCGTCGAACTGGGCGCGGGCCGGGCGGCGACGGACCTTGCCGGTGGCGGTGCGGGGGACGTCCCCTTCGGCGACGGGGAGGACGATCACACCGGGCAGCGAGAACTTCGCGGTGACGGTGTCGGCCACGCGGCTGCTGAGGGACTGGAGATCCTCTCCGGACTCGGCCAGCGCCTCGGCGTTCACCTCGAGGACGAGCGCGACCGGCGCACTGTGGCCCTCGATCTCGAACGCGGCTCCGACGCCCACCGCGGGCGAGACCAGCCGCGCGGCCGCCTCGATGTCCTGCGGGTAGATGTTGCGGCCGCGCAGGATGATGACCTCTTTGAGGCGGCCGGTGACATAGAGCTCGCGGTCCAGGACCACCCCGAGGTCGCCGGAGCGGAGGTAGGAGCGGTCGTCGCCGGGCAGCGAGTGGCCGAACGATTCGGCGGTCGCGTCGGGTCGTCGGAAGTACCCGGGGGACATCATCGGCGAGGCGATCCAGATCTCGCCGACCTGCCCGTCGGCGACCGGCTCGAGCGTGTCGGGGTCGACGATTCTGACTGAGGTCTGGTCGGTCCAGTGTCCGCACGAGACGAGCTCGGTCGACGGGCCCTCGCCGGCCAGTTCGAGCTCGCCGCGCTCGAGCGCAGCGGTGTCGGCCTGGGTGATCACGTACGGCGTGTGCAGCGGCTTGGCCGAGATCAGCATCGCCTCGGTCATGCCCAGCGCGGGGGCGATCGTGTCGGGGTCGAGCCCGGCGGGGGCGAAGCGCTCGACGAATGCGGTGACCGTCTCGGGGCGCACCGGCTCGCTGCCCGAGACCAGCACCTTCAGGTTGGACAGGTCGAGGTCGGCGATCTGCTCGTCGGTGGCGAACTGGGTGCACAGGGCGAAGGCGAAGTTGCCCGCGACGCTGACGTCGGCACGGTGACGGCTGATGAGCTGCAGCCACGAGATCGGGCGGCGCTGGAACTGCTCGGTGGTGGACAGGAAGGCCGATCCGCCATTGGTGACCGGCACGATGACCTGCAGGAGCAAGCCCATGGCGTGATGCAGGGGCAGCCAGCCGGCGACCACGTAGCCGGGTTCGGCGCCGATGAGCTCGATGGATGCCTCGGCCGTGGCGATCAGGCCGCGGTGGGTGCCGATGACGCCCTTGGGCTCGCCGGTCGAGCCGGACGTGTAGAACAGCCACGCCATCGAGTCGCCGTCGATCGCCGGCTCGGTCCAGGCGTCGGGGTCGCCCGCGGCGACCAGGTCTTCCAGCACGACGATGGGCGCGCCGAGCGAAGCGGCCTCCTCGCCGAGGGCGGCCAGCACCGCGGCATCCGTGATCACGACCGATGACTCGGCTGCGCGCGTGATCGCGCCGATGCGCTCGGCCAGCGCCGCACCGGTGCCGTACCCGGCGATCGGGGTCGGGACGAAGGCGGCCCCCGCGTACAGGATGCCGTACAGCGCATCGGCCCACGCGAGTCCCGGGCTGAGGGCGATGACCGCCCGGTCGCCGGGCACGATGCCCTCAGCCGTCAACGCCTGAGCGATCGTCCGCGCCCGCCGGTCGAGTGCCGTGTAACCGCGGAACTCGGTGGTCTCCGGAGAGCTGTAGTAGGTGATCCCGCGCTCGTCGCCGAAGTCGGCGGCGGTGCGCTGCAGGGCTGAAACGCCGGTGGGGGAATCCGTCATGTCGTGGTGATCCTTCTTCGTGGGCAGGTCAGGCGGAGACGGGCGGACGGAATCCGCTCGAGTGGACGGTGGGAAGCTCGCCGGCTTCGATGAGCTGACGGGTCGGGCCGCGGCGCACCTTGCCGCCGCCGGTGCGGGGCAGGGTGTTCTCCGGGATGATCGCGACGGCGACGGAGGGGAGGGATGCCGTGGAGAGCAGCGTGTCCCGCACCGCGGTCGCCACGGTGTCCACGCTCTGGCCGGACTCGTCGAGCGCCTCCTGCGAGACCTCCAGGACGATCCCGACCGCGGACGGGTGGCCCGCGAGCTCGAACGACGCGGAGATGCCCACGGCCGGCGAGGCGGTGCGGGCGAGCGCCTCGAGATCCTGCGGGTAGATGTTGCGCCCGCGGATGATGATCATCTCCTTGAGACGGCCGGTGACGAACACCTGCCCGTCGAGGGTCGCTGCCAGATCGCCGGTGCGCAGGTAGGGCAGATCGTCGCCCGGGAGGGAGAGGCCGAAGGCCTCCGCCGTCGCATCCGGCCGCTGGAAGTATCCCGGCGAGACCATGAACGATGACACCCAGATCTCGCCGACCTTGCCGTCGGGGAGCACCTCGAGGGTGTCCGGGTCGACGATGCGCACGGTGGTCTCCGGTGAGGGGGTTCCGCAGGAGACCCACTCGACGGTCCCGTCGCCCTCCGCGGGGACGAGGACGCCGGCCTCGAGGGCCGCGACGTCGAACCGGCGGATCACGAGGGGGTCGCCCGCCCACTTCGCCGAGATGAGGCCGGCTTCGGTCAGGCCCATCGAGGGCGCGACCACGTCGGCGCCGAGTCCTGCCGGCGCGAAACGCTCGATGAAGGCCCGCATCGTCTGCGGCAGGATCGGCTCGCTGCCGCAGATCAGCGCGCGCATGCTCGACAGGTCGAGCTCGGCGATCTGCTCGTCCGTGGCCAGCTGCGTGCACAGCGCGAAGGCGAAGTTACCCGCGGCGGTGAAGGTGCCCTTGTGCTTGCTGATCAGCTGCAGCCAGAAGACCGGACGCCGCTGGAACTGCTCGGTGGGGGTGACCACCGCCTGCGCGCCGATCGTGGCCGGCACCAGGATGTTCATCGAGAGGCCGGTGATGTGGTGCAGCGGCGCCCAGCCGATGACCGTGGAGTCGCCGTCGACGTCGCCGTAGAACGCGCGGTTCACGAAGCATGCCGCGGCCATCGTCCCGTGCGGCGCGATGACGCCCTTCGGGTCGCCGGTCGAACCCGAGGTGAACAGCAGGTAGGCGAGCGAGTCGCCGTCGATGTCGGGCCGGACCCAGGCATCCGGATCCCCTTCGGCGAGCAGATCCTCGACGAACACGGTGGACTCCTCGAAGCCGGGAAGCGACCCGCCCAGCTTCTCCAGCGCCGCCCGATCGGTGAGGAACAGCACCGCCTCGGCCGAACGGCCGATGCCGGCCGCCTTCTCGGCGACGGCGGTGGCAGGGCCGTAGCCCGAGATCGGTGCCGGGACGAACCCGAGACCCGCGTACAGCACGCCGTAGACCGACTCCGTCCAGCCGAGACCGGGCGAGACGGCGATCAGCACCGTCTGGCCGACCTGGTGCCCCGCCGCGACCAGGCTTGTCGCGATGGCGCGGGCGTTGCGGTCGATGTCGGCGTAGCCGAGGTACACCGACGAGTCGGGCGTCGCGTAGTAGCGCACGCCGCGGTCGTTGCCGTGACGCGCGACCGTGGTGCGCAGCGCGTCGACGAGGGTCTCGGGAATGTCGCTCATCGGACTACCGGGCCTCTGCCTCGAGCGCGGCGAAGCCGACCGACAGCACGGCGGGAAGCTCGCCCTGCTCGATCTGGGTGCGGGTGGGCGTGCGTCGCACCTTGCCGGTGGGCGTGCGGGGCAGCGTGCTCTCCTTCACGAAGGCGACCGCAAGCGAGGGCAGCGAGCTGCGCTTGATCAGCGTCTCGCGCACCGAAGCGGCCAGCTCGTCGAGGGTGTCGCCGGACTCGGCCAGCGCCTCCTCGTTGTACTCGAGCACGATGCCGACCACCGACGGGTGACCCTGCAGCTCGAAGGCGGCGCTGATGCCGACGGCGGGGGAGACCTGGCGGGAGGCCGCCTCGAGGTCCTGCGGGTACAGGTTCCTACCGCGGACGATGATCATCTCCTTGAGGCGCCCGGTGACGTACAGCTCGCCGTCCAGGAATGCGGCGAGGTCGCCGGTGCGCATGAACGACTTGTCGGATCCGGGCAGCGACCGGCCGAACGTCTCGGCAGTCGCGTCGGGGCGACGGAAGTAGCCGGGCGAGACCATCGGCGAGGCGACCCAGATCTCGCCGACGGTGCCGTCGGGCACCGGCATGAAGGTGTCGGGGTCGACGATGACGACCGTCGTGTTCTCCTGGGGGCGGCCGCACGAGACCCAGGAGACGCTTCCCTCGCCCTCGGCGGGGATGAGCCTGCCTGCCTCGATGCCGGCGGCGTCGAAGTTGCGCATCACCATGGCCTCGCCGGGGAACTTGCCCGAGATGAGGTTGGCCTCGGTCATGCCCATGACCGGGGCGATCATGTCCTCGCGCACGCCCGCCGGAGCGAAACGGTCGAGGAAGGCGCGCACCGTCTCGGGGCGGACCGGCTCGCTGCCGGAGAACATCACCTGGAGGCTGGAGAGGTCGAGCTCGGCCAGCTGCTCGTCGGTCACGAGCTGGGTCACCAGTGCGAATGCGAAGTTGCCGGCTGCGGTCGAGGTGCCCTTGTGCTTGCTGATGAGCTGCAGCCAGGTGATCGGGCGCCGCTGGAACTGCTCGGTCGAGGTGACCACGGCCTTCGCCCCGCTCACACCCGGGATGATGACCTGCAGCATGAGGCCCATGATGTGGTGCATCGGGCTCCAGCCGACCAGCGTGGCGGTGGGGTCGGTGCCCCACAGCTGCGCGGCGGCGTTCGCCGTGCCCAGGACCGTGCCGTGGGTGGCGATGACGCCCTTCGGGTCGCCGGTCGAACCCGACGTGAACAGCAGGTAGGCGAGCGAGTCGCCGTCGATCGCCGGCGGCGTCCACGTCTCGGGGTCGCCCTCGGCGATGAGGTCTTCCAGCAGGAGCGCCGGCAGGGCCGGGTCGGAGGCGGCGTCGCCCAGCCGTGCGACCACGGCCTTGTCGGTGAGGAACACGGATGCCTCGGCCGAGCGCGCGATCGCCGCGACGCGCTCGCCCAGTGCCGCTCCGGTGCCGTAGCCGGCCACGGGCGCCGGCACGAGGGCGAGGCCCGCGTAGAGCACGCCCCACGCGGCATCCGCCCAATCCAGCCCGCTGGTCAGGCCGATCGTGACGGTCTGGCCGGGGGTGTAGCCGCGCTTGGCGAGCGAGTCGGCGATCGTGCGGGCGCGCAGGTCGAGGTCGGCGAACCCGCGGTACTGCGAGCTGTCCGGTGCGTCGTAGTACAGGATGCCGTTCTCGTTGCCGAGCTCACGGGCGTTCTGACGCAGTGCGTCGACGAGGGTGATGCGCGTGTGTGTCATTCGGTGGATCCTTCCGTGTGCTGTCGAACCTGCGGAGGGTCGACGATGGCGAGGGTGTCGTGCAGGAGTCAGGGGCGCCCGGTGTCGGGCAGTCCGGACATGAGTTCGTAGATGCGGCCGGCGGCGCGGTGCACGTCTCCGGAAGCAGGTGTGGTCGCGCTGACGAAGAGCGAGCGGCCGTAGACGATCGCCGACGAGGAGAGCTCGTCGGTGCCGAGACTGCCCGGGAACGGCACGACGTGCAGCACCTCGGCCCCGGCCCAGTACCTCGCCGACGTGGCGAAGATGAGCATCGTGCTGGTGCCGATCTGCCGACCGGTCGCGGCCTTCCCGACGCGGGGATCCGCACGTTCGGCCAGCTGGCCGCGCACCGAGGTGACGACGCTGCCCAGTTCGTGGTCGGCGTTGCCGGAGATCTCGACGTCGCGCACGTTGTTGCGGATCTGGCGCTCGCCGTCGGTGTGCAGGGAGACCGGGATGCGCAGCGACACTTCACGCTCGGCGCCGTCCCAGGCGCTCATCACGGCCGCGATCTGCAGGTCGCTGAGCGAGCCGCCGAGGCCTCGCGCCCGCTTGTTGGCCGATGAGAGATCGAGCTTGCGGAAGTCGGAGTGGCGCGGCGGCATCAGGCCGTCGCCGGCGAGCCGGCCGCCGTCGTCGAACCGGAACGGCAGCCAGAGGCGCGCCGCCACCCGCCGCGCACGTCGGCGGATCGGCTTGGCGCCGTACGCGCGGAGGGCCGCGAGGCTGCTCGCATGTCGTGCCCGCCATTGCCGCAGTGCCAGCACGGGCAACTCCAGCCGCCGTGCCGGGCGGAATCCGGCGAACGGATCGGTCGGCTCCGGCAGCTCCTCGGCCGGATCCGCCCGCAGCATGACGCTGACCGTCTCCACGCCGGTCTTGCCGTCGACGATCGAGTGGTGGGTGAGCAGCCCGAGCGCCACGCGACCGTCGGCCAGCTCGGTGACCTTCACCCGCCAGAGCGGATGCCGCAGGTCGAAATACGGGTCGCCCTCGCCGCCCAGGCGGCGTACGTCGGCGGTCTTGAAGTCCACGATCTCGGAGGCGAAGCACAGGTGGCGGGACAGGTCGAAGTCGTCGTCCGGCACCCACGCGGGCGGCGTGAGTCCGAGCAGCGGTCGCTGCAGGCGCAGGCGGAACGTGGGGGTGCTCGCCAGTGTCCGCGCCACGTAGTCGCGGATGCGGTCGCGGTCGATCCTGCCCTCGGCGTCGCGCAGGGGCTCGCCGTCCAGCACGAACACGTACGGAAGGTGCATGACCTCGTACGAGCTGCGCCGGGAGAGGTAGCCCTCCTCCCAGATCTGCATGAACTCGGCGGACGGCGCGGGCGAAGAGGAAGCGGCGCTCTGGCTCGGCGACCCGCTCGCCGGTGGCTGCTGGCCGAAGATCGTCTGCCGAGCCTTCGGGTAGCCGTCCCGCCAGGCCTTCCGTGAACGCCAGACGACCGCCCAGGTGCTGTCCGGGCGTTTGCGCAGGATCGCCGGTGCGGCCCGCAGCGCGGCACCGGCCTGCAGCAGACCCACGCCGATCACTGCGGCCGGCCGGCTCCACGCGGTGCGCAGCACCGTCGCCTTGCCCGCCATGACCATCGCCATCTTCCGGCCGCTGGAGGAGGTGGACCCGCCGACAGCGTGGATGATGGTGGCCTCGGGGACGATCACCGGGCGCATCCCGCGCTCGATCGCCCGTGCGGAGAACTCGGCGTCCTCGCCGTAGAGGAAGAAGCGCTCGTCCATCCCGCCGATGCGGTGCCAGTCCTCGCGGGAGGTCAGCAGGAGGCAGCCGGTGATCACCGGCACCTCGCGCACCGTGTCGCGCTGCCAGGTGCCGAGCGACTCCGGATCGAACAGCCGCGATCGCTTGAAGACGGTGCTGAGGCCGAGCGCGAAGCTGGTCAGCGACCACAGGGTCATCCGCCCCCAGCACGAGCTCGGATCGGTCGTGCCGTCCGGGCGCAGCGTGCGCCCGCCGTAGACGCCGTGCGCGGGATTGCGCTCGGCGAACGCCACGATCGCGTCCACCGCGGCCGGCAGCACGACGGTGTCGGGGTTCAGCAGCAGCACCCACGGGGCGGTCGAGGATTCGACGCCGAGGTTCACGCCGGCTGCGAAGCCCAGGTTGGCGCCCGCCTCGACCACGGTGATGTCCGGGAACGCCTCGCGCAGCGCGGTGGCGCTGCCGTCGACCGAGCCGTTGTCGACGACGACGATCTCGAGCGGCCGGGTGGTCGCTGTCCGAAGGCTCTCCACGCAGGTGAGCGTCTCGTCGCGCGTGTTGTAGCTGACGATGATGACAGCGACGCGCTCGCCGGGTGCCACGCTCATGCGGTGCCCTGCTTCGCCAGGGCCGGGTCGCGCCAGGAGATCACCTTGGCGGGCACGCCCCCCACGATGCTGCCGGCAGGAACGTCCTTGGTGACCACGGCCCCCGCCGCGATGATCGCGCCGTCGCCGATGGTCACCCCGGCCAGCACGACGGTGTTCGCGCCGAGCCAGACGTCATCGCCGATGAGGATGTCCTCTTCGATCTTGGGCTGATCCATGACGTAGGCGCCGGGCTCGATGCCGTAGTTGGAGGCCGTGATCGTGACGTGCGGCGCGAGCAGGCACTTCTTGCCGAAGACGATCCGGCCGGTCGAATTGCCCGCCCAGATCAGGCTGTGCTCGCCGATGTGCGAGCCCTCGCCGATCGTGATGCGCTCCGCGTTGCGGAAGGACACGTTGGGGGCGAAGCTCACGTTCGCGCCGCGATTCAGGAGCCGCACCTGCTGCACGTGCGAGTACGACGCGAAGTGCAGCAGACGGAACGCCTGGGCGTAGGTGCGCGGGTCGATCAACGACCGGGCTGCGCCGGCGAGTCTGCTCACGAGAGGGGCCTTCCGGTCGGAGTCGTGGCGGATGCCGCGGCCACCGCCGCGGGCGGCTGCACGTCCTGGAACCGCAGCCCGTCCAGCGGGATGCGGGCGGCCTCGCGGAACCCGTCGGCGAAGCCGCGCAGGTAGGCGGCCTGACCCGCGCGAGTGCGCGCGCTGCGCCAGCGGCGCACGTATCGCACAGCAGCGCGACGCACGGCGAGAGCGGTCAGCGACCTGCCGGGGGCGCCGGTCGAGCGGACCCATTTGCGGGCCATCGCACCGATGCCAAGGCCGTACGCGCGGTTGAGGGTGACGTAGTCGGCGTCGCTGCGCGTGAAGACGTGGCGCACGATCGCGCTCGGCACCTGGACGAGCGTCGAGCCCGAGGCGAGGATGCGGCAGAACGCGTCGAGGTCCTCCGCGCCGCCGAAGCGGCGGCCGGCGCCCAGCAGTGGGTCGAAGCCGCCGAGGCTCCGCAGCAGTGAGACGCGGAAGGCCATGAGGGCGCCGTGTCCGGCATCCAGTCCCTCATTCGTCCGCGAGAGCACCCGATTCGGCGCCGCTTCCGGCGCCGGGCGATCGTCGGCGATGTCGAGGAGGCGGCCGGTCGTGGCTCCGACCCCGTCGGCGGCGAAGGGGGCGACGAGGCGCTCGGCGAAGCCGGGCTGCACGTGGCAGTCGTCATCGGTGTAGATCGCGAACTCGCGCTCGGTGGCGGCGAGCCCCGCGTTGCGGGCGATGGAGAGACCGGGAATGTCGGAGCGGACGTAGCGCACTCCCGCATCGGCGACGACCTGCGCGGTCTCGTCGGAGGTCGACCCGGAGTCGACCACGATGACTTCGATCGCCGCGGGCAGGACCTTCCGGATCGTGGCCAGCGCCTCGGCAAGGTAGGCCGGACGGTCGCGGGTGCACAGGATCAGGCACACGCGCTCCAGCGCAGGACCGCTTGTCGAAGCGGTCCCGTCGTCTTCCCCGTACGACGGAATCACGTCCATGGCCTTTCCCCAAATGCGTGGCACGTACACAGGAGTCACGCGTCAGTGATGCATCCCCAAGACAGCATCCGCGAAGTCAGGCCCCCGACTTCAGAATCCCTTGTCGAGGCGAGTGATGCAAGTCGAGCCCCATTTGTGTCCCCGCTGTTTCGCATACCGTTACACGTCGGCAACAAAACCGTGTGAAGGTAGACTCTTCACAACGGCATCGCCATGCGCTGGACTGCGGGGGAACGTGCGTCACTGGCCCAAGCGTCATGAGCGTGCCGTCCACAGTCGTGAGCCAGCGAAGCCGAACGATTTGGGGAACGTTTCGGATTGGGGAATCTCGACGATGGATCAGCCTGTTTACCTTCGACGCCTTTTGCGTCAGAAGGTCCTTCTCATTATCGGCGCAGTGGTCGCCATCATCGCCGGCCTGCTCGCCGGCTTCACCATCCAGAACGGTGAGATCGTTCCGCGAGCGGACAAGGTCTACACCGCCTCCGGCACCGTGCTGCTGACCTCGCCGAACCCGCAGTACTTCCAGGTCGAGGTGCCCGGCGTCACGCAGGCGCTGCCGGCTGCCGGCGATCCGGCTGCCGCGCAGGAGCTGATCGTGCAGGAGTCCACGCCGATCAACCTCGCCTCGAACGCGATCGTCCTGGCCTACCTGGCCTCGTCCGACCAGATCACCGCCGACGTCGAGTCGGTCGTGGGCGAGCTCAGCGACGGCGAGGCGATCGCCGCCGTGAGCCGCACGACGCAGCCCACCGGTGACGAGACCTTCCCGGGCCGCCTCACGCTGCCCCTTCTGGACATCGCGGCCACCGCGCTGTCGCCGGATCGCGCCGAAGAGCTCGCCACTGCGGCCACCACCGCCTTCGAGACCATGGTCACGACCAGCCAGGACGAGCTCGGCGTCGCCGAGGACATCCGCCTGAACCTCGACGTGCTCAACGTGCCCGTCGCGGACGAGGGCGAAGGCAGCAACCCCGCGATCCCGGTCGTCGTGGTCGCCGTCGGCGTCTTCCTGCTCTTCGTCGCCGCAGCCCTCATCCTCGAGGCCGTCCGCGATCGCCGCCGTACCAGGAACGGCGAGCCCGACGACAGCGACGACGACACGGACTCGGCCGACGAGGACGATGCGGTTGCCTCGGCCCCGGCCGACGCGGACGAGTTCACCGTCGCCGACGACCGCGAGCTCGCGCCGGTCGGTGCATCGGCTCCGCTCGACGAGTCCGCGCCGGCGCGCTCTGCCCGCCGTCGGGCTCGCGCCCCCCGTGTCGATTCATCCGTGAACGCCTTCGCCGGCGCGCCCGCGGACGCTTCGCACAACGACTGAGAGTCGGCTCATGGCCGACCTCTTGACAGTGGATTCGCCGTCGCCGGATCTCGGCGCGCCTGCTGAGCGCGCCGAGACCGTCGACCGCGCCGCGCGCAGAAGGCGTCTGCGCAACGACATCCTGATCGCGCTGGGCCTTGCGGCCGTCGTTCTGCTCGCGGTGATCTTCCTGGATCCGATGATCGCCGGCGGCGTGCTGCTGATCGCGGCAGCCGCCTACGTCTTCCGCGGCATCGTGTTCCGCTGGTCGAGCATGCTGCTCGTGCTGGCCGGGGTGGTCATGTTCGTCCCGATCCGCCGCTACGCGCTGCCGATCGACGTCGGCTTCGCCCTCGAGCCGTATCGCGTGCTGATCAGCGTGCTGCTGGTCGCGATCGTCATCGGCCTGTGGAGCGGGAAGCTCGTCTGGAAGCCGATCGTCTGGGGCTGGCCGTTCGCGATCTTCCTGTGGACCATGTTCGCGTCGTTGATGTACAACGCCGTCTCGGTCACCGAGTCGGGTGCCATCACCGGCGGCTTCTCGAACATGTTCCAGCTGACGTTCTTCCTCTCGGTCGCCGTCATCGTCCGCCAGCTGATCAGCAGCGAGCAGCAGGTGCTGACGCTGCTGACGTTCCTCGTGATCGCCGGCGCCATTGTCGGCATCTTCGCGTTCTTCGAACGCATCAGCCACTTCAACGTCTTCCTGCAGCTGCAGAACTTCCTGCCGCTGGAGCTCCTTCGCGATGACGCCGAATCGGTGCGCGCCGGCGGCAACCGCTCGTACGCCTCGTCGCAGCATCCGATCGCCCTCTCCGTGCTGTTCACGATGCTGGTGCCGATCGGGATCTACCTGATGAAGTTCGGGCCCTGGCCCAAGCACCCGTTCAACCGCAAGGCGCTGTATTCGATCCTGCTCGCGATGATGATGCTGGGGCTGCTGAGCGCCGTCTCGCGCACCGGCGTCGTCGTGCTCGGCGCGATGTTCCTGTACACGCTGCTGCTCAGGCCGCGACTGGCCGGGATCCTGTTCGTGATCGGGCTCCCGTTCGCGCTGATCACGGGTCTGGTGCTGCCGAAGCTGGTCGAGACCACCGTGCTCTCGCTGTTCGACGTGCAGGGGCTGATCGCCGGACAGTTCTCCAGCATCGGGATGGCAGGTCAAGGCCGTCTCGCCGACGTCGAACCCGCCCTGGCCGAACTCTCGCAGCAGCCTTGGTTCGGCAGCGGCCTGGCCACCCGCGTGGTCGTCGGTGAGAATGCCAACGCGCAGATCCTCGACAACCAGTGGCTGGGCACGGCGATGGAGACCGGTGTGGTCGGCGTCATCGGGCTCATCGCGCTGCTGGTCTACCCGGTGTACCGCCTGATCCGCTTCTCGTTCACCTCGACGGCGCCGCAGAGCCGGGTGTTCCTGACCTTCGCGATCGGCGCATCGACGCTCGGCTACGCGGTGGGCGCGTACTTCTACGACGCCTTCTCGTTCATGCAGGCGTTCCTGATGCTCACGATCCTGCTGGGCGTCGCCGCGTGGGCGATGACCGACGGATCCGAGACGTGGCCGAAGTCCAAGATCCCGAAGGCCGAGAAGTCTCCGGCGGGCGTGCGATGAGCGCGATCTCCGTCGTCATCCCGGCGCACGACGAGGCGACCGTCATCGAGCGCGCGCTGACCGCCCTGGTCGACACGCACGCCGAGATCGTCGTGGTCGCCAACGGCTGCAGCGACCGGACCGCGGAGATCGCCCGTGATTTCGATACGGATGCCGTGGCTGCGACCGTCCGGGTGCTCGAACTGGAGCACGGCTCGAAGATCAAGGCGCTCAACGCGGGATCCGCGGACGTCAGTGCCTACCCGGTCGCCTACGTGGACGCCGATGTGATCGTCTCGGGCGCCGTGCTGACCGAGATCGCCGGCCGGATGGACGAGGTCGGCGCCCTGGTCGCCGCGCCGCGCATGATCGTGCTGCCCTCGCGCTCCTGGTGGGTGCGGCAGTACTACCGGGTGTGGGCGCTGACCGACTACCGCGCGTCGGGCCACATCGGCTCGGGCGTGTACATCCTCAGCTCCACCGGTCGGGCCCGCTTCGAGGAGTTTCCCGACGTGATCGCCGACGACCTGTACGTGCAGCGGCTGTTCGCCCCGCACGAGCGCTTCACGCCGGCCGGACTCACCTTCTCGGTGCACGCGCCCGGCACGCTGCGCGCGCTGCTGGGCCGCAACACCCGCATCGCGGCCGGGAACCAGGAGCTCGCGGTGCGCTTCCCCGAGCTCACCCCGCCGGCGACCTCGGTGGGCGGCGCTCGGTCGCTGCTCTCGCGCGTCTGGCGCCGGCCGTCGCTGTGGGCTGGCTTCGCGGTCTACACCGCGGTCTACCTCACGGCCCACCGCAGGGCCGCGCGACTCCTGCGCAGCCGTGCATCGATCTCGTGGAACCGTGACCACACCACGCGGGAGCAGACGACGTGAGCGGTACCCAGAACCTGGCCCACAAGGCATCGCGCGGCGTCGCGGTCACGATGGGCGGACTGTGGGGCCGCGCGCTCCTGCAGATGCTCTCGACCGTGGTGCTCGCCCGCCTGCTGACGCCGGCCGACTTCGGTCTCATCGCGATGGTCGGCTCGATCATGGGCATCGCCGAACTCGTCCGCGACTTCGGCATGACCGGCGCCATCATCCAGGCCAAGAACCTCAGTGACCGGGTGTGGAAGAGCCTGCTGTGGGTGTCGGCCCTCATCGGCATCGTGCTCTCGGTCGCGGTCGCGCTGTCGGCGCCGCTGGTCGCCGCGCTCTACAACGAGCCGCGCCTGGTCGCGATCACCCTCTTCATGGCGCCGGGTGTGTTCCTGAGCGGCCTCGTCATGCCGCTGCAGGCCATGGCCACGAAGAACCTGCGCTTCGGGCTGCTCGCGAGCCTGGACATCTCCACGATGGCCGCCGGCGTGGTCGCCGGCATCGTGGCGGCGCTGCTGGGCGCCGGCTTCTGGTCGCTCGTCATCATGGCCGGTGCGCAGTTCATCATCCGGCTCGTCGTGCTGTGGTCGCTCGTGCGCCCCAAGTGGGGCCCACCGCGCATCGTCAAGGAGACCTGGCCGCTGCTGGGCACCGGCGGCAGCATCTTCGGCGCCGAGCTGCTCGGCTACGCCGAGAAGAACCTCGACAACGTCATCATCGGTGCCACCCTCGGCCCGGCCGCCCTCGGTCAGTATTCACGCGCGTACGCGCTGTTCCTGTTGCCGCTGCAGCAGATGAACGGCCCGCTCGGCCGTGTCGCGCTGCCGGTCCTGAGCGCGCTCCGCGATGAGGGCGATCGCTACCGCCGGTACATCCGCAGCGCCGCCCTGGTGATCGGCTACCTGACGCTGCCCACGTACGCGGTGGCGGCCGGCGTCGCGCAGCCGCTCGTGCGCCTGCTCCTCGGTCCCGGCTGGGAGATGGCGGCGACGCTGTTCAGCCTGCTGGCCATCGCCGGTTTCGCCCAGGCGATCGGCCGGCTCCGCACCTGGCTGTACATCTCGCTCGGGCACTCGCACCGCCAGTTCGTCTACGACCTCGTCGCGCGCCCGATCGTGATCGCCGGATTCTTCTTCGGCATCTGGTGGGGTGGGCTGCCCGGCCTCGTGCTGACCTACGGCGCGCTGAGCCTCATCCTGCTCGTCCCCGGGTTCGGCTTCGCCATGCGCGGCACGTTCGTGCGGCCCGGCGATGTGGCGCTGCCGATCATCCGCCCCGCCATCATGGCCGTGCTCGCCTTCGCCGGATCGTGGGGTGCGTCCCACCTCGTGATCGACACGATCGCGATCGTGCAGGTGATCGTGGGCATGGTCGGATCGCTGGTCATCATCTCGCCCCTGTTCCTGCTCAAGAGCTACCGCGGCGACGTCGGAAAGCTGCTGGGCTTCGTGCGCAGCATCCGTGCTCCGAAAGCGCGTCCGGCGAAGACGGATGCCGCGGCCGACGACGCCGAGACGACCGAGGAGATGGCGGCCGAGCTCGCCAACACCGAGACGTTCTCGGAGACGGCGAACGAGGAGCAGAAGACCGACGAGGACCGTCTGATCGAGACCGAGGAGCTGACTCGCCGCGCACGGCGGGCGGCCGCGGCGGCCGCGGACGCGGGAACCGCGCCGGCATCGACCACGACGAAGACCGCAGATCCGCAGGGCGACGACTCCCGCCATCCTTGAGCCACAGGGCGTCCGCGCTTTGGCGCGTTCTGCGCGCTGAGGCAGGATGGAGGTTCGTCTCTGTGGAGGTTTCATGACGCGTCCGTTCAGTCGCCGGGCGTTCTTCGGTACCTCTATCGTGGCGGCCACCGGGTTCGCCGCGGTCGCGTGCGCCCCCGAAAAGCCGACGCCCACGCCGACGCCCACGCCGACGCCGACGACGAGGCCCGGCACGTCGACGCGTCGCGGGGTCAGCTCGTCGTACGGTCCGAACGGCACGCACTTCCCCGCCGAGGTGCCGTGGCCCGGTGAGGTCGCGGCGCTGGAGATCGACGCACGCTGCGACTGGGTCGACATCGCCCGCCGCGTGCAGACGCTGAGCGCAGAAGAGGTGATGGCGGGGGTGGTCATCCGGGTCGCGCCGGGCACGCTGTCGGGCGGCGGCTGGACCTCGTCGGCCACGCCGGCCCTCGCCCAGGTCGGCAACCAGACGTGGGGCCGCAACGTGCTCATCGTGCCCCGCGACGGCTTCGGCACGGTGCAGATCGCCGACGCCGGCGCGCGCTTCGACCAGTGCGCACGGCTGTCGTTCTTCGGCTTCGAGAGCGCCGGCGGCTTCGCCCTCACCCGCTGCGTCGACATCCAGGTCGGCTGGAGCCGCTTCGACGGCATGAGCATCACGCGCGGCGGTCGCAACCTCGCCCTGTACGAACTCGTGCTCGGATTCCGCCGCAACGCCGACGACACCAGCGCCGTCCGGCCCACCGAGACCTTCGAGATGACGAACCTGAGCCGGCACGGCTGCGTGTTCGGACCGTCGATCAAACCCGAGGGCAGCGACGCGCACTGCGACACGATCCAGCTCGAGGGCACCGGCACCGGTGCGTTCGGCCCGATCATCACCGTCGACTGCGTCGACTACGGCTCGTCGAACGCGACCGAGCTGCTCCAGGACAAGCTGCAGCGGGCCGAGTACCACCACAGCCTGATCCTGGGCGGTCAGCTGCCGTGGCGGATCTACCCGCTCCAGCCGGGCGATTACCAGGGCGACCCGAACGCGTTCGCCGGCGGCTGCCCCGATGTGCGGCTGTACGACTCGGTGGTCTCGGGCGCGATCGGGCGCATGGGCTTCACCGACGTGCAGAACACGCGGATCAGCTACGGGCCGGTCGATGCCCAGTACCCGGCGTCGGGAACGTGGACGGTCGACACCGGCGTGGCCGACTGGAGCGCGGCCGACATCATGGGCGTGCAGACGGTGAACGACTACGAGCGCGCGACGCTGCAGGCCCTCTGGGCCTGGTAGCGCCGGATCGGGCGCGCGAGCCCGTCAGTCGCGCAGCACGGCGTCGAGCGCGGCGATCGTGATGCCGACCTCTTCGTCGCGGCGCGGCTTGAAGTGGTGGTCACCGCCGTCGATGAGCACGATCTCCGCCGGGTTCCCGGTCGCCTGCCATGCGTCGACCGTCTGCTGCGACCACTCGGGGAACGTCGAATCGTCGTCGGTGCCGTGGATCATCAGCAGCGGCTCGGTGACGCGGTCGAAGAACGTCCGAGGGGAGATGTCGGCCCAATACTGGGCAAGCTGCGCCGGATCCGTGTCCTCGCCGAGGAACTCGTCCATCGCGCCGGGGTTCTCGGCCTCGATCGCGTCCATCGCCTCCTTGAAGTCCGACGGTGCCGCGGCCAGGGCCACGACGATGTCGGAGGCGCCGGGGGCGATGACCGCGGCATCCAGCACCAGCAGCCCGCCCAGCGAGTGCCCGACGAGTCCGACGTTCTCGGGATCGACCTCGGGTGCCGCACCGTCGCGCAGCGCGCGAAGCCCGTTGACGACGTCCAGCGCCATTCCCCAATCCAGCACCGTCATCCAGCCGAAGCCGGGGTCGACCTCGAGGCTGTCGGCGTCAGCGGCGTCGGAGTCCGCGTACCCGCGCATGTCGACCGCGAGCACCGCGTAGCCGCTCGAGATGAGCGCGCGCTGCTCGGGGATCAGGTCGGTGCCGGTGTCGTAGTCCTCAGGGTCGACGCTGCCGTGCACGACGACGACGGCCGGGAACGGTCCGTCGCCCTGGGGGGTCCGCAGCACGGCGGTGACGCGCTTGCCGCCGCTCATGTAGGCGACCTGCGTCGCCGTCTCGTCTGCGACCGCCTCGACGGGTCCGATGGTCTCGAAGGTCGGGCTCTCCGCGGGCATCGCGATCATGGATGGGATCGTGAGCGGGCCGGAGGCCGTGGCGGTCGGAGTGGGCGTGGCCGTCTCCTCGACGATCGGGGCGGACGGGGCGGCGCACGCCCCGAGAAGGAGCGTCACCGCCGCGACTGCGGAGACGGATGCGATGCGGATGCTGCGGCGTCGCGTGCGGCGGAATACGGCGGATCGGCTCGACAAGATCGCGCTCTCTCTGTGCGTTCGAAGCCCCAGTCGGACGGACGACCCGGACGGTCGTTCCGCTCTCTTCGAAGTTCTGACGGTATCAAACCGAGATGTCGGTTCCGTGTCGCGAACCTGTGCGGACCCTATCGATCACACTCACCAGGCCCACAGTGCGGTAAGGGTCGCCGGCTCGTAGTCGTCGACGGACTGGCGCGACATGATGTCGTCCCGATCCCAGCTTGCGACCGACGTGTCGACGGTCCAGCTGCCTGACCCGCTCGGCTGCTGCTTGTCCTGCGGCGGGTAGCTGAGGATCGTGTTCTGCACGTCGGTGAAGCCCATGCCGCCGATCGGCCCGGCGATGACCGAGTCGTAGGCGCGCACGTCTTCGCAGCCGCCGGAGAACGCGTTCGGGGTGCCCTCGTAGTCGCCGGGGCGGAGCGGGAAGACCTCCCACGGCAGGGTGTCGCCGAGCACCATGCAGTGACGGAACTCGGCGCGGGTCACCTGCGTGTGCAGGAGCATCGCGGCGTTCGACGACCCGTAGTCGACGCAGTCCACGTTCAGGAACGGACCGAACTCGCCGGTGCCGGTGCCCTCGAGCTGCATCGTGTCGCAGTGCGCGTCGCTGTCGGCGGGCTTGACCGAGGGGCCGAAGACGCAGCCGTAGCGCGAGATCCCGGTCATCGCGTTGGCGTCGGTGGGGCGGATGCCGACGGTGTCCTCCGGGTTGTAGCGGAAGCCGAGCACGAGCTCGTGCATCTCGAGGTCGGTGCCCCCGCGGGTGACGTTCAGGGCATCGAGCCGGCTCCAGCCCAGCTGCATCGACGCGCACTCGGTGAGGGTGAACGAGCCCCCGCTGAGGAAGCCGAACAGCGACAGGCGCGAGCAGGCGTCGAGCCGGATGCCCTCGGCGGCCACCGTGACACTGCCGAATCCGTCGGCCGGACAGATCAGCACGTTGCGCTGCCACGACGGGTCGCCCAGCCCAGCGAGCACCGGGTTCGACGAGGACTTCGCGCCGTTGCCCGGCAGCGTGCCCGGCGAGACCCGGATCACGGCCCCCGCAGCGACCTGCGCGGCGGTCAGGCCCCCGACAGCGGCACCGATCGCCTCCCACGAGCAGTCGACGACGAGGTCGGATGCCGCGGACTCGCCCGGCCAGGGCGTGCTGTCGGGAAAGTGGGTGCCGTTCGGACCGAACGACGGCGAGAGGGTCGGGCGGGCGGATGCTCCCGGCACGGCATCGGCGGATGCCGCGCCCGAGGGCGTCGAGGTCGGCGAAGGAGACGAAGGCGCCGAGTCCGACGAGGGAGCGTCCGAAGGCGCGCACCCGACGAGGACTCCGAGAGCCGCGGTCGTGGTGACCAGGAGTCCGCCGCGAAGGAAGCTGCGCCGATCGATGTCGCTACCCATGCCGCTCCATGACGGGCGTCAGGTGGAACGCCGGCGGCTGCACGGTTCGGACGCTCTGGCGGCTGGCGAAGACGATGTCCTCGGCGGTCAGGTCATCGACCTGGCGGAGCGTGGCGAGCTCGCGCCGGTCGAGCTCGCGCGCGACCTGCACCTGATGGTCGTCGATGTGCTCGCCGTGCTCCTTGGTGCGCGGGATCATGATCGGGTGCTTGCCGAGGCTGAGCGCGGTGAGCGCCCCGCCGACGCCGGCATGCGTGATCACGACGTCGGCGCGGGCGATCGCGGCCTTCAGATCGTCGTGCGGCATGCTCACCACGCCCTCGATCCCGAGGTGCGAGACGTCGGCGTCGCCGGTCTGGTACAGCACCTCGTCGAAGTCGGCCAGGAGCGGCACGACCTTGTCGAACAGGCGTGTGAAGGGGTAGCCCTCCTGCGTGCCGACCGAGACGACCGCGCGACGGGGAGTGCGGTCCGACACCTCGCCGGGCGCGAAGGAGTCGAACACCGAGCCGCGGTACTGCCAGCGGTCATCGGCCCAGGCCGGGTACTGGCAGAAGGTCTGGATGCGCTTGACGCGCGAGATGATCTTGCCCGTCATCGAGGGTCCGTCGGCGCGCGCGGCGCTCTCGATGTAGAACGTCGGGATGCCCTTTCTGGCCGCCAGCGGCAGGAAGGCGACGGCCGGGCTCGAGCCCGTGCTGATCGCCTGCACGAAGGTGTTCTCAGCCAGCACCTTGCGGGCCAGCGGCAGCATCTTGGCGAAGTTGCGCAGATCGCGCGGGGCGGTGAACGGCGCGTAGATGACCCGCCGACCCTCGAGCAGCGACTCGCTCAGCCCGTTGCGGAAGGTCACCCAGACCTGGCGCTCCGGGGCGATGCCCATGCGCTCGGCGAAGCCGGCCAGCTGCCTCAGGTGCCCGCCGCCGGAGCAGACGAGCAGTACGTCTCCATCGTCAGTCATATTCTTTTCCCCCAGTGTTCGTCATGTGCCGCGGTGAGCTCGGGTGCCCGCCGCATGGACGTCTCAGCCGGACCCCTCCAGCAGAGACAGAATTTCGTGGTGCCTGCTCGACCAGGCGTTCGCCAGGACGAAGGCGCGGCGCTCGGACTCGTCCTGCACGCCGAGCGCGAGCGCGGCGTCGGTCAGGTCGGTGAACTCCGCGACGGTCGGGGCGAGCAGCACGCGCTCGCCGAGTCCGTTGACGGGCAGCAGGTCGGTCGCCAGGACCGGTCGGCCCGCGGCCAGGTATTCGTACACCTTCAGTGGGCTCATCGCCTCGGTCAGCGGTGTGCGCCGGTGCGCGAGCAGGGTGAGTTCGGCGTTGCGCAGCACCGCGACGACTTCGCGGCGACCGACGAGGCCCCGGATGTGCACGTTGGGCAGCGCGCGCAGCTGCGCGACGTAGCCGGCGTCCGGTGCGGGCCCGATCAGCACGATGTGCAGGTCGGGCCGGGCCGTGGCCAGCGCCCGCAGTCCCTCCAGGTCGAGCCGGGAGTCGAGGGTTCCGACATAGACGGCCCGCGGGCCGGGGATGCGGGCGAACCATTCGGGAGCGGCGGGCTGGCTGCCCAGCCACTCGTCCGGCTCGATGCCGTTGGGCACCACGCGATGCGGCCCGGTCGGGCCGATGCGGTCGATGATCTCCTGCGAGACCGCCGCGACAGCGTGACCCCGCTCCGAGATGCGCCGGTATGCCTCGCGGTACGCCGGCCAGTACTTGCGGCGTGCCGGCGAGCTCAGCCAGTCATCGCGCGCGTAGTAGAGGCCGCCGCTGGTCCAGCTCAGATCCGAGAAGCCCGCCACCAGCGGGTTCGCGGTGATGAACGCCGGCTTCTGGAGGCCGGCTGCGGCCGCAGCATCCCGGATCTGCTTCTCGTACCCCGCGTAGGCCGCGGCGACCTCGTCGAGATCGGTCGGGTCTGCGCGCGCCCAGCGCATCGGGCTGACGTGGCGGATGTCGGCGGTGTTGCGGCCGCGGTGGCGGACGTCGATCAGCGCGCGCGCCCAGTTGGTCGCCCGCGAACGGTACGGGTCGGCCACGACCAGCTTGCGCACCTCGGGGCTGGTCATCAGCGTCGAGAGCAGGCGGTCCGGCGGGCGCATCATGCCGCGCTTGTGCGCGTCGGCGAACGATTCGTACGAGAACGTGAAGACGTAGTCGGATGCCGCAGGCGTGCGGACCTCGTCGAGGGGGGAGTGGTCGGCCATGGTCATGCGAGCTCCCGCAGGACTCGTGCCGGCACACCGGCGGCGACGGTGCGGGGCGGCACGTCGGCCCGGACGACGCTGTTCGCGCCGATCACACTCCCGGCGCCGATGGTCACGCCCGGCAGCACGACCACGTTCTGGCCGAGCCACGCGCCGCGCTCGATGAGCACCGGCGCGACCCGGCCGATGCCCTGGTCGCGGATCGGCATCGACGGGTCGTCGAAGCTGTGCGAGTGATCGGAGATGTAGCAGCCGCGGGCGATCGCGACTCCCTCTTCGATCTCGACGCGGGCGACCGCAGAGATCGAGGTCGTGTTCATGCGGACCCGGTCGTGCAGGACGATGTTCGGACCCTCCTGGCGCTGCTCGGGCACGATGAGCCACGATCCGGCGCCGATGAGGACCTTCCTGCCGACGCTGATGTGCTGGGCACCCGAGAGCCGGGTGGGCAGCAGGATCCGCGAGCCGTCGCCGAAGGCGGCGAAACCCGGTGCCGCGAGCTTGCTGAAGAGCAGGTCGCGGATGCGCTGCGCGCGAATCATGATGTCGAGTGTGTTCATGCCGGGATGTTCGCCTCGTCGGTCGACGCGGGCGACGCTGCCTGCTTGGTGGGGGGTTCGGTGATGTGGGCGAACGTCTCGACGGCCGGCGCGATCGGCGCGCGTTCGAGCAGCGACAGGGTGAGTGAGGCGAGCCGGGTGACGTAGTCGCTCTCGGACAGGCCGCGCGCCTCGGCGACGCCGGGATCGGCCTGCGGGGGAGCGGCGATGGCGGAGCGGATGGCGGCTTCGAATCCCGCCGCATCGCCGACGGCGACCAGCTGGGTCGCGCCGCCTTCGAGGTACTCCTCGATGCCGCCGGCCTCGGAGGCGACGACGGGCAGGCCGGCTGAGATCGCCTCGATCGCGACGGTGCAGCCGGACGCGTGGTGGTTGCGGATGAGCGGGATCGCCACGACGGTGGCCTCGGCATACGCGTTCTCGAGGATGTCGAGCTGGGTCGTCGATCGCACGACGACGTTCGCCGGCCAGGGCTGCGACTTTGCGTCAGCGGAGAGCGAGATGACGTCGAAGTCGACCTCGGGCATCCGCTTGCTCACCTCGACCAGCAGCGGCCAGTCGCGGTGACGGTCGTTGCCGATGGTGAGCACGCGCGGGGGGACCGGGAGGGCGGTGTCTGCCCCCCGCGCGCGTGCGAAGTGGGTTCCGAACGGCACGCGGATCACGGTGCGACCGGGTACCGACGACCGTGACAGGTCGCGGTTGTCGCTGCTGAGGACGACTTCGACCTCATGCCGGCGCAGCAGACTGCCGAACAGTCGTCGGCGCACCCCGGATATCGAACCCCACTGGTCCCAGAGCCACACCGACTGCGCCACCGTGACCGCGCGGTAGCGGCGCGGCTGCAGGGCCTTGAGGAAGGCGACCGCGAGGTGCTCGCGCTCGGTGTGGGTCCAGACCGCGTCGGCGGCCTGGATGATGCGGCGGTTGCGCCAGACGTGCACGAGATCGAAACCCATGACGCGGCGAACCGTCATGCGCAGCATCCGCGACATCCTTCCCTCGTTGTGATCGGTCGACCACGCCGTGGTGAACCATGCATCTGCGAGGTGGTACGCGTAGGGAGTCTCATCGACGAGTTCGCCGGCGTCGTGGCGCTTGCGCCAGGCTGTCGGATTCAGCCCGTACCGCAGAATGATCGCGACGCGTGGAGTCCCCATCCCCAAGTCCCCATCCCCCGTGTCACAAATCTAGGTGCACCCAGCGTCGAGTTGACGCCCCGTAACGCGATCGACCCGAAACGGATACAACCGCTTCACGTTGCGGTGCGAGCCGCGCTGGCTTCTGCTTCCCCAAGCACCGCGCAAGCTTCGTGAGTCCCCATGACCACGAATGCCCACAGTAGCAGGATCGAACTTCTGGTTGAAGAAGTTGCGCGGTGCGGGTCCGACGCGGTAGGGATCTACGCTGGATCCGTGGCCGCTGAACTGCTCGTCTCCGCCCTGGGCGGCCTGGTGCGGATCGATGCCTCGTCGCTCGGTGATGAGGATCGGTGCGCGGTCGCGGATGCGTGGCGCGACGCCCTGGCCGCGGAGGATGCCGCAGACGTGCATCCGAATGACGACGTACCGATCGTGCGCACGATGCACGACGTGGCGCAGGATGCGATGCTCTCCGATCTGTCTCAGCGGGTGACCCTCGCCGCCATCGAGCAGAGCCGAGGGCGGATGTGGATGCTGCACGCCGCCGGGCTCGCCACGGACGACGGTCGCGTGGTCGCCCTCATCGGCCCCTCGGGCCGGGGGAAGACGACCGCGTCGCGGGTGCTGGGAGCCCACTTCGGCTACGTCAGCGACGAGACCGTGGCGATCGACTCGGACGGCACCGTGCACCCGTACCGCAAACCCCTCTCGGTGATCGCGGACGGGCGTGACTACAAAGAGCAGCGGACGCCGAGCGAGCTGGGATTGCGCGCGCTGCCTGACGCGCCGCTGCGGTTGAGCGCCATCGTGCTGCTCGATCGTCGTCCAGACGGTCCTGACGTGCCGGTCGTGGAGCCCGTCGATCTGGGGGACGCGCTCACCGACCTCGTCGAGCAGACCAGCTATCTCGCCGTGCTCCCGTCGCCGTTGCAAACGATCGCTGCCCATGTCGCGTCGGTCGGCGGCGTCCAGCGTGTCATCTACCGTGAGGCGGAGACGCTGGTGCACACGATCGAGGCCCTCGCGGAGCGGCCGGGAATTGGGGGAGTGCCTCCCGCGCCCGTGGACCTCGAGCCGGCCCCACAGCTTTCCGCCGCTGCCGCGGACGATGCGCTCGCTGCGGTGCGGTACACGCGGACCGACGTGGTGGACGTGCACCCTCTCGCAGGCACTGACCGGCTGGTCCTGCTGCACGTCGGCGACGTGGGGAATGGCACCGTTCGCGTGCTCGGTGAGGTCGCGTCAACGATCTGGCGTGCAGCGAACCAAGCGACCCTCGAGACGCTCGTCGGGGCGACCGTCGCCGAATACGGATCGCCGGCGGGGGCGGACCCCACCGAGCTGGTGAGAAGCGCCGCGGACGAGATGGTCGACACCGGCATCCTGGAGCGGACCTTCGGCGTGGACTGGGCGATTAGAGAGGACGTCGCGTGGGTCGAGAGCGGCGACCGCGTGGTGGTGCTGGGACTCTCCGGCGACCCGCGGAGCCCGCAGAGTCTCGAGGGCTCGGCCGCCCTGATCTGGCTCGCGCTCGTCGACGGCGGCGACACGGCGACGATCGTCCGTTGGGTGGCCGGTGCGGCAGGCATCGTCAACCCCGCAGAAATCGCCGATGACGTGATGGCCTTTCTCGAGCAGCTCCTCGACAACCAGTGGGTGCAGGCTCGGCGCATCAGTGCCGACGCTTCATCGGCTTAGGGCGTCAGCGACGCCGAGAGGTCGCGCGTAGCGCGTCGGGCAGGGAGGCGATGCCTCGACCCCACCGTTGCACGCGTCCCTGCAGCAGACCCCACCGCGTGTCGACGACATCCGGCCGGGACAGCAGGAGATCGGCGCGGGTCGGCCAGATCGCGCGTCCGGTCACTGCGATGCGCTGCCTCCAGTTCGCGCGGCGAAACGCGACGATCCAGAAGTATGCGCCGTGAGAACCCGACCGCACTCGTTCGCGCCACTCCTGCAGTTCGCGGGACGCGAGATCCTCGGCTGGAATGTCGACATCCACGCCGAGTCGAGGCAGGACGGTCTCGAGTGTGCCGGCGCTTCCCGTCGCAAGCGCGAGCGCACCGAGCTGCAGGCGTTCATCGCGCGTCAGTGACACCCGGTACAGGCCGTTCAGCTCATCGGCGTGCCGCTGCTGACGAGCCGTACCGCGCAGAGAATGAAGAGCCAAGACGAGGATCGAGCCGAGACGGTCGGGGACGTCGCACGCGTAATGCGCGAACTCGAGCCGCGTGCGCCGTGCCCAAAGCGCCTCGAACACCTCGGCAGGGGGGCGTAGGAAGCCCGGGTAGTACGCGTGCAGATCGATGTCGCAGGGCCACTCTTGATGCAGGAAGGCACGCGAGTGCAGACTGATGCGCTCCGTGATGAAATCGCCCTCGCGTTGGGTCCATTCCCGCGCGACGAGGGCCGCGGACAAATCGTCCAGTCGACTCGGTTCGACAAGGACGTCCACGTCGGATGACGTGCGGTGCTCCCGCAGGCCGTGGCGATGCAGGGCGGGGCCCTTCAAGAACAGCACGCGGATCCCCGAGCGCTCGGCGACCGACTGCACCCAGGCGTGGCCCAGCTCGACCGCTTCGCCCAGACACAGGACGACGGGTTCGGCGGTCACCGCCCCACCCTATCCAGCCTTCGTGGCGACGTCGCCTCACGTGACGACCCCTCACCTCCCGTCCGAACAGGCGCCGGAACGTCAGCGTTGCCGGTGACGCAAACGAGCCCTCTCGCGCCGATCCGACGATCGGTACGAGCGGGCTCGTTTGCGCCCCCTATTAAGAGGAGTGGTTCGTGTGAAAGAAGGGTGAAAACGCGCTCCTATTAAGAGGAGTGTCCGGCTACAGAAGACCGGCGCCGACCGGAACCGAGATGGTGCTGGTCGCGGTCAGGGTGCGTCCGCCCACGACGACCGTCGCCGTCACCGGGAAGTTCGCCAAGGCCGAAATGTTGATGCCGGTGTTGGTTCCCGCGAGACCCCACACAACAGGAATGCTGAACGTGCCATTCGACGCCACGTTGACGGTGGTCGTGGTCGTGTAGGTCGTCCGCGGGAATCCGACGATCTGATAGGTGGAGGTTCGCGAGCCTGCCGGCGTCGGCGCTCCGTTGAACGAGTACACGCCGAAACCACGAGCCCTGCCGACCGTGATGTTGATACCCCCCGGCCGGTCGACGACGATCGACACGCTCGCCGACTGGTTAGCGATCGCACCTGCGCCGTTAGTGAGGGTGAGCTGCGTGGGCAGGGTCGGGGCCAGCGCAGCCGTCACAACGGTTGCGGAATCGAGCACCCGCAGCGACAGCAGCGAGCCGGTGATACCCGTCCACGTGAGGTTGGCGTTGCTAACCGACGCCGCAGCAAGCGGCATGGCGGCGGTCGCGGCGATGACCGGCACCGACCACGCAGCGGTCTTCATGACGCTGCGGCGGCTGAAGGTCTTGCTGGGCGTGCTCTCGGGTCGGGACTCGAGGTCAGTCATCGGATCTCCTTGAACGATCTTCGGGTGTGGGAGTGGGTCTGCCCATGACTCTGCCGAAGATCCCCTGAGCGCCGGTGGCCTCGTGTCGTCATTCGATCCGAGACCGTCGCGGAATGGACGTCGCGGGGCCGGTGAGGCTCAGCGAGCTCTGATCGCCTGGGGCGCCGGCGCGCCGACCGCCTGCAGCGCGCGGCGCATCGCAGAGGGGTTCGTAAACCCCGCGTGACCCGCAATCTCGGCGATCGTCAACGCGTCGTACTGCGCGTCGCGCAGGAGTGTCTGCGCCAGCTCGGCGCGGAGGTTGCGCAGTTCGGCGGCGGGGGTGGAACCTTCTCGTGCGAACAAGCGCTGCAGATGGCGCGGTGACATGTGGAGATCGCGTGCCAGGTCTTCGCTGCCGTATTCAGGGTCGGCACGGTTGAGGAGCATGAGCATCTTGGCGCGACTCATGGGGCGCTGCGCTTGCTGCGCAGGCACTTCCGTCTCCTTGCGTTCGAGCAGGACTCCGTAGACCATTTCGACGAGCAGGCGTTCCACCAGGTACGCGGAGACTTTCGTACGGACTTCTGCGCGGCGCGTCAGCGACTCGGCGAAGGCCTTCAATCCGCTCACGAGCGAGGTGTCGACCAAGGGCGCTGCATCGATGGAGGCAGGGACGGCCGAGTCGACGACGGAGTCGGTGTCCAGCCAGACGACTGTCGCCAGCGTGCCTGGCGTCCAGTCCAGCTCGGTCCGGTGCGTGCTGTGCAACAGGATGCCGCGTGCCGGCGCGTCGGCGCCGCTCAGCGCAACCCCGCCTTCGGTCGCGAACACGACTGCAGTGGTCGGTGTTGCGCGGCCCGCCGGCGCCCAGAGCCAGCTCGCCGACCGTGGTCGATGCGACGTGACGAGGGCAGACCGATACTCCTGCAAGCCGACGAGCCCGCTGGCCATCGCGTCCATACCGAGACAGTCGGCTATCGCCTTCCGTAGTGATCCCGCTGGCATTGCTTTGCTCCTCGCGCCTGAGTCCGTGAGACCGCGGCCGCGATGCGGCAGTCACGAAGATCATAAGCGAGCCGCGTTGCTGAAACTTGCAGACCGCCCTCGTGCGCTGCCTTGACGTCGCTGATGATGCGAGAAATGCAGGGACACAGAAGGCAATCTGCGGACCGAGCGGCGGATGCGGGGGTTAGGGGCGTCCCATGCCGTGGTAGGTCCAGCCGGCGGTTCGCCATGCGGTGGCGTCGAGGCAGTTGCGGCCGTCGATGATGATGCGACCGGTGGTGAGGGTGGAGGCGTGTTGGGGGGTGAGGTCTTTGCGGTATTCGTCCCATTCGGTGACGACCACGACTGCTTCCGCGTCGGCGATCGCGTCGTCGCGGTGGGGGGTGTAGTCGAGTTGCGGGTGGATGCGGCGGGAGTTGTCGATCGCTTCGGGGTCGGTGACGATGACGTCGGCGCCGAGGCCTTTGAGGCGGACGGCGACATCGAGGGCGGGGGAGTCGCGGATGTCGTCGGAGTGGGGTTTGAACGCGGCGCCGAGGACGGCGACGCGTTTGCCGTAGACGGTGCCGCCCAGGGACTGGACGACGAGGTCCACGGCACGGTCGCGGCGGCGCATGTTGATCGCGTCGATCTCGCGGAGGAACGCGACGGACTCGCCACGGCCGAGTTCTTCGGCGCGGGCGGAGAACGCACGGATGTCTTTGGGCAGGCACCCGCCGCCGAACCCGATCCCGGCGCCCAGGAACCGGCGGCCGATGCGGGCGTCGTGGCCGATCGCGTCGGCGAGCTGGGTGACATCAGCGCCGGTGACTTCAGCGATCTCGGCCATCGCGTTGATGAACGAGATCTTCGTGGCGAGGAACGCGTTGGCGGCGACTTTGACCAGTTCCGCGGTGGCCAGATCGGTGACCAGGAACGGGGTCCCCTTCCCCACCGCCGGGTGATACACATCCCGCAGGATGTCCGCCGCCCGCGCACCCTCGTCGCCCGCGGGCACGCCGACCACGAGCCGGTCCGGGTCGATGGTGTCTTGCACCGCCCACCCCTCCCGCAGGAACTCCGGGTTCCACACCAACGTCGCACCCGTCGCCGCCACCCGGGGGGTCAAATCCGCCGCGGTCCCCACCGGGACCGTCGATTTGCCCGCGACCACATCACCCGGCGACAGGAACGGGACCAGCGCATCGACCGCCGCGTGCACATACGTCAGGTCGGCGGCGTACCCGTCTTTCTGCTGCGGGGTCCCCACCCCCACGAAATGCACGGCCGCGCCCTTCGCAGCAGCCATATCGGTCGTGAACGACAACCGGCCAGACGCGATCCCCTCCGACAGGATCTCCCCCAACCCAGGCTCGAAGAACGGCGCACGACCCTCCGCCAACGCAGCCACCTTCACCGCATCAACATCAATCCCGACAACCTCATGACCAATCGAAGCCATCGCCGCCGCATGCACCGCACCCAAATACCCACAACCAACAACAGACAAACGCATGAGAACTCCTCGAGCCTTCAGAGATGATTTTCGCCGGCGACCGGTGGCGACGAAGAGTACGGATCACCATTATCGCCAGACCCAGGAGGCCTCATTTCGCCCCTCCGCGTCACGACCTTGAAACAGAGTGTTACGAGATCGCAGGTAGGGTGGGTGCCAGCATCTCGATGGCGCGGTGCTTTCCAGTCGACGTTGGAGAGCAGACCGTAGTGACAAAATCCGTGGCAATCATCGGCACGCGCGGCTATCCGAGCTACTACGGTGGCTTCGAGACCGCGGTCCGATACTTGGCCCCATACCTGGTCGATCAGGGGTGGGATGTTGACGTTTACTCTCGTCGCGGCGCCACGAAGCCTGAAGATGCCCGCTTGGACCCGCGAGTGAACGTTCGGTACACGCGCGGAGTCGAGATGAAGTCCGTCAGCACACTGACCTACGGATTGACGGCGAGCCTCGACGCAGCGCGGAGACGGCCCGATGTCGCTCTCGTGATGAATGTCGCCAATGGCTACTGGCTGCCGATTCTGCGCGCGGCAGGCATCCCGAGCCTCGTGAACGTGGATGGCATTGAGTGGGAGCGCGCCAAGTGGAGCGGGCTTGGGAAAGCCGTCTTCCGACGAGGGGCGCAACTCACGGCGCGCTACGGGTCCAACCTTGTGTTCGATGCTCACGCGATCGGTGACCGGTGGAAGCGGGACTTCAATCGCGATGGATTCTTCATCCCGTACGGCGGCGATGCGATGACGCCCGGCGACCTCGATCCCGGCTTGGTGCCGGGTGATTACGTCTTGATCGTTGCTCGCTTCGTTCCCGAGAACACGGTTCCCGAGTTTCTCGAGGCCGCTAAGATCATCGCTCGAAAGCATGACGTGGTCATCGTCGGCTCATCCGGCTACGGCGGCCCCATCGATGACGCGGCGAAGCTACTCGACGAGCAGGAGCCGCGGGTGCGTTGGCTTGGACACCTGAGCGATGACAAGCGGCTGGCCGCGCTTTGGCAAAACGCTGGCGCGTATTTCCACGGCCACAGCGTCGGCGGAACCAATCCTGCCCTCGTGCAAGCTATGGCAAACAAGGCTCCTGTGGTGGCCCGTGACACTGTCTACAACCGCGAGGTCTTGGAGGACGCAGGCGTGTTCGTGCAGCCGGATCCGGCTGCAATCGCGTCAGCCGTGATCGATCTCATCAGTGACTCCGCCAAGCGGCAACGATTGATTGAGCGTGGGTCGGAGCGTGCTGAAAGCATCTACTCCTGGGAGCGGGTGTGCGCGTCTTACGCAGAGGCGTTGGATGTGACGCGTCAAGCGGTTGCAGTTCGTTGAGCGAAACGAGGACGGTCATGGATCGCAAGACAGCGCTCATCGCGTTCCCCATGCACGGTCAGCACAAGCTGTCAAATGAGGGCTATCGCACCCGAGACGGACACTTCATCGAGTGGTTCGGGCGCAAGCTCGTTGGGAGCGGTGAAGTTCGTGTCGTTTCTCGACCGGAACCGCGTGCATTGGCGCCCTTGAGGCGATACCGAGCGACGTCAGTCGCGGCGAATACCGCTCCAGTCTCATCCTTCGTCTGGAAGTTGCCGTCGCTCAGAGATAGGCAGAGATGGTGGGTGGACTCGCTGCCGATGTACCACCGCGCGTTGCCTTCGGTGTCTGCGCCTGTTGTGACATGGAATCCTTTCCTCTCCCTCTCCTCTGCTTGGCCGTCGATCGTCGAGTCCGGTCAAGCCGTCGGCTTCGATCTCCTTGATGACTGGACGATTCATTATGCGTTCGAAGGCGTCAACCAAGAGGTTGACCGCGCATACCGCAAACTCTTCGACCAAGCCACGGTCGTCACCGCCAATGCGGAAGGCACAGTCGAACTCGCCAAACGTTACGGCCGAGACGACGTTGTATTTCTGCCGAACGGTTGCGACCCGGAACGCTTTGACCACACTTCGATCGCCGCCGGGCCGATGACGGTCGGATACGTGGGAAAGATCGGTAAGCGCCTGAACCTCGAGCTCATCGTCGCAGCAGCACAGGCGCTACCTGACGTGTCATTTGTATTCGCGGGTCCCGTCCTTGACCAGGAGTACAAGCGTCCGATGAGCGATCAGCCGAACATCACGATGCTCGGCGATGTGCACTATGACGATGTTCCGGCGTTGCTGCGGAAGTTCGACATCGGGTGGGTGCCTCACCGTGTTGGCGAAGGCGAGGTGGGCGGCGACGTGATCAAGACTTACGAGTATCGTGCCGCCGGGTTGCCTGTACTCAGTACCCCAGTCACCGGGGCGTCGAGCCGAGGTCTGGATGAAGTAGCAGTGCTGTCGGCTGACGAACAGATCGACTGGCTCGGCAAGAAGGCAAAGTCTGGCCCAAGAATCGCACGTGTTGTGACAACTCTTCCGGGCGAAGTGCGCTGGGAAGGCAAGGCGGATTTCATTCTTAGCCGGCTTGGTATCGGGGAGCTTCGAGCGTGACCGCGAATCCAACGGTCACCCTGTTGGCAATGCCTCTGATGGCCCGCAGTGGGGTCTACCGCTCGACTCACGATCTCGTTCGCGCTGCTCAGGACTCAGGAATGGACTGGAAGGCAGTCATCGGCATCCGCCCGACGGCGTCCGGCGCGCCGCTGAAGACGAGCGGTGTGCGGGAACTCGAGTTCACTTGGCACGGGCGTGATAGCGTCCGCCGCATCCGTGAGATCGCCGAGGTGTCGCCGGAGATCGCCTCGTCCGACGTTGTGATCTCACTGATATCCCAGAGCGACATCGCTTTTTCTCGATCTCGCGCTCGCGCCTCCGCGAAATGGGTGGCATGGGTACGCGGAAAGCCTTGGCCGGCGGCCGGCGAGCAAAGCCTTCTCCGCCGGCTGCCACTCCGATGGCTAGAGACGCGCGCACTTCGATCCGCGGATGAGGTCTGGGCCACAACCCCGGTACTCGCTTCCGAGTTCGCGGCCGCGCGCGCCGCCGAGATCGTGCCGGCAGGGATCGGAGGTGTCAGCCGAACCTCTTGGGGCACGGAGGGCGCCGGCCCACTGGTGTGGGCGGGCCGCGTCGATGTAGACAAGCGACCTGGACTCTTCATCGACATTGTCGAGAAGACCCGCCACCCCGGTCGTTTGTTCGGGGAGGGGCCGCTGACAGTAGACCTGCAGAAGCGACATGCTGACGGGCTGACTTGGGCTGGCTGGGCGGACGCCGATGAACTTTGGAACGGCGCTTCCGTGTTCGTCGGGACGTCCGCACGAGAAGCCTTCGGACGAAGTGCTGTCGAGGCGGCGGCTGCAGGGCTTCCGATCGTTATCGCGCGCGATTACGGTGCGGCGCCGCTCCTGGTCACATCGGATGAGATGCGCCGAGCATGCGTAGTGGAGTCTGACGACCCCGAGGTGTGGGCGAATGCCGTCCGTCGCATCTTGGACGATCAGGATCTACGAAGAGCGGTTTCCGATCACGTGTATGCCAACGCAAAGCAACTGACGATTGCAGCATCGGTGAAGATCGCGGCAGAGCGTGCGATGACGTTAGTTGATGGAGTGCGGTCGATATGAGCACGCAAATCGTTGGCCGGGCACAGCGTCGTCTTGCGAAACTGCGCCGCGGCATGAAGGCGAGTCTGATAACCCCAGTTTTGAGGTCTCGCGCCGCCCGATCGAACCGATCGCTTGTAGATGAGTCAAATGATGTGGTCATCTGCCTCACGAGCTACGGTGACCGGCTCGGCACGGTGCACCTCACCGTCGAGTCGATCGGTTCGGGCAGAACGCTACCTGGAAGGCTCATTCTGTGGACCGACCCTGGCGTGGACATCGATGAGTTGCCGAGCCCCCTGCGACGAATGCAAGCGAGGGGTCTCGAGATTCGCCCAAGTGCAGCTCGCGTCGGATCACATACAAAGTACTTCCCATACGTCATGTCGGAGGTCGCACACATGCGTCCACTTGTGACGGCCGACGACGATTCGATCTACCCGCGGTATTGGCTAGCGCGTCTGCAACAAGCTGGCGCATCTCACGCCGGGGAGATCGTCTGCTACCGAGCGCACCGGGTCGGGATAACGCCTGAAGGGGTGTTGAAGCCCTACAACTCGTGGCAACCCGCGCGTGATACTGAGGCGAGCGTTCTGAACTTCGCGACGGGCGTCTCAGGGGTCTACTATCCGGCGGATTTCTTGGATGAGTTGCGTCTGGCCGGGGACAAGTTCTTGGCGACATCTCCAAAGGCCGATGACGTGTGGTTGCACTATTGCGCAGTGGCAAACGGACGCGTGATTCGACAGCTGGGTCGTACCCCTGAGAAGTATCCGGAGTTGCGGGCAACGCAGGAGACCGCATTGCACAGGTACAACACTGGTCTGAGTGCGAATGATTCTCAGATCGCTGACACCTACAGCCCGGAAGTCCTCTCTGTGCTTCGTTCGCGGGCTTCGGTGTGATGATGTCGTCAACGACAGCGCCAGGAGGTGGAAGTGGGGCGTCGGTCGGGTAACGATTCGATGTTCGCTGGCGCCGCCAAGAACTTTCTAGGCAACGTCGTTGGCCCGCTTGCGGGTTTGATCAGCGCGCCGATTCTTGCCCACGTTCTTGGCGCGGAGGGACGAGGTGAAGTCGCTGGTGCAACCGCTCCGCTTCTCCTCTTCGCGACGTTGGCGGCGTTCGGCATCCCAGAGGCAGTAACCTACTTCGTCGCGAGAGACCTCACCCATCGGCTCGTCATCCTCCGCCGCGCCACGATCATCACGGCACTGGTGGGGCTAGCTGCAACGGGTGCAGCGATCGCGCTAGCGCCGTTCCTCTCGGGCGGAAGTCAGGAGCTGACCTCTCTCATCGTGATGGCTTCTCTTGCCATCCTTCCAACCATCTTCGTGGGCATTCTGCGGGCGACTGCAGCTGGACTCGGAAGATGGTCGTTAGTTGCATCGGAACGTGCCGCTGGGCCTTTGATTCGCTTGATTGCGATCATAATCCTGGCCCTCCTGGCACAACTGGATGTATTTTCGGCGACCCTCGCGATCGCATACTCTCCGGTCATCGCGGGCCTGATCTACCTCGCCTTGCCGTGGCGTTCGGGGCGATCGGAAGAGCCACCGCCTTCATACGCAGATGTCACCGGCTACAGTGCTCGCGCGTGGCTTGGGTCAATTGCGGGCGTCATCCTCATGCGCATCGACCAAGTGCTGATGGTTCCGCTGAGTTCGACAACCGAACTCGGGCTCTATGTCGTCGCGGTCACTGTCAGCGAGCTGCCCCTTGTCGTGAATACCGCCATCCGCGAGGTGGTTTTCGCCACCGATGCGAGAAGCTCGTCGGACGAGGCCTTGACGCGAGCAGCGCGCGTGTCCCTGCTTGTGTGTTTGATGATGGGGCTCGCGCTCGGGCTCACCTGCTACTGGTGGCTTCCTGTCCTCTTCGGCGCTGAATTCGGAGCGGCTGTGCCGGTGGCGATGATTCTTCTCCTAGCGGTGGTGATCGGGATACCCGGGTCGGTCGCGGGTGCGGGACTCAGCGCGCGGGGTCTGCCGCAATTGAGGAGCTACTCGCTCGTACTTGCATGCGTGATCAACCTCGTCATCGTGATCACCACGGTTCCGCTGATCGGCGCGGTCGGGGCAGCGCTGGCAACGCTCGCCGGGAACCTTATCTCCAGCAATTTCAATGTGCTGCAAATGCGGCTTCGATTCGGCACACCATTCTGGTCGTTCTACGCTGTTAGGCGATCAGATGTGTCCACGCTCGCGGCGCGTGTCCTACGACTCTTCCGACGAGGCTGAGCGTCAGTTGGATCGAGTAGATTCGCTTCGTGCGGAGTGAACCCTCCGATGTGATCCAGCGGTTGCGTAGTCCCGGCTATTGAGAGTCGGGCGCTTCTCGGAATCGAATCTGCCCGCGGTGAGCATGAGCGCCGCCAGGACGGCAAGGAACGCGAGTGCCGGCGGCTCGCCATACAATGCGCTGTTGTCTCCGAGACCGTGAATCGCGACCCACAGAAATCCCGAACCAGACATCGCCATGGCGAACTTTGCGTGACCGCTGCGCGCGTCGTTGACGGCGCGCAATTGCATGATGAGTATCACGACAACGAACACTATGGAGATGGCGACATACGCGATGCCGGCGTCGAGCCAGGCCTGGAGAAACCAATTGTGCGCAGGTCGCATGGAGAACGCTATGGCGACGCCCCCGGATTCCCACCTCTCGTACCACCCTCCGAACCCAAGGCCCAGGAGCAAATTCTCGCCGATCGCCCGGATCGCCTCACCCCATAGCTGAAGCCGAGGTAGGAGGGTCGCCTCGGAAGCATTCACATAGTCGTCGGCTGTAGCAAAGAAGACCTGAACCCCCACGACTGCGATCACCAGGCCGCCTACCACTACACCCATCCGTGCGGCCGGGTTACCGCTCCGCGCTGCGACGGCAAGGATGAGTGAAAAAAGTGGAAGAAGCACCAAGAGTGCGAGTCCTGTTTTCGACCCGCCCAGCACAATCGCGGCAGCAAGTGGTGCGACGGCGAGCCACACCCATCGTTTGCGCGCCAGATACCCGTATGCGACAAACGCCACGAGCATGACACCCATGGCCATCGAGGCGCGATTCAAGTTGACGAACAGGAACCCGCCCGCACGATCTGGATTGAGTACGTTATTCACCGCGTCCGTGGTGTACAGATCCTGCCCTAGCCGACCGATGAAGAGCGTCGAGAGCGAGGAACGATAGTAGCTCTCCTCGACCGCGGGAGCGAAGCGAAATACCACTGTTGAGAGCGCCTGCACGACGGCCACCGGTGCCAAGGCAGCGAGAAACTTTCCCAACGACGGCAATCCGTCGTCGAGAAGCATGTTCACCACGAACAACGTTAGGAGCGGCAAAGCGAGCCACGTCAGCCCAGCCTCGATTGCGGAGTCGCCCCGGACAGACCAGGCAATCGACATGAAGCAGAGTAGACCGGCGACTACCGATGTCGTCACGAACATTCGCGTCGAACGAAGAGGTACCGCGGGTCTCTTCGTGCGGAATAAGGTCAAGACGACCGCCGCAACCAGGTACACCGGCGTGGCTAGGACCGAGAAGCCACGGAACAGGGCTGCGAAGGCCGCAATGCCAGCAAGGTAAAGCCACTTTGGAAGAGCGATCGCTAGCGCGATGGCGAATGGAGCGATCACGCCCAAGATGAGCAAACGTTCGATGCTACGGGTCCAATCTGAAGAGCTGGCGACTGTTGTCCAGTTTACGACCGGTGGGTTGGCTCGATTTCTGCCGTTCAGTCTTCGACTGGATCACGCAGCGGCGGCCGGAACTTTGCTCGGTTGGGGAAGCCGCCCAGCGAAGGGCAGTTTCCGAGCCCCGCGCGTGATCGGTTTCTCGACCCACACGTATATGAGGGCGCTCCCCACGAGCGCAGCGGTAATCGACCCAATTACAGAAAGCCAACCGACCTCTAACCCGATCAGCGCCAAGATTGCTGGTACGAGAGGGGCAAGCAGGGGGTGGAAGAGATAAAGAGAATACGACGCGTCGCCGAAGAAGAGAACGGGGCGAGGAATCCGACCCGTGAGTAGTCGATCCGATGCAACCGCCGCGAGAACGATGAACGTGACGACAACGGTCCGCAACCATGCGTTTCTAGACCAGTCGAGTTGACCAAGGATGATCAGGACGCCGGCGATCGCGACAAGCCCTCCCAACATGTAAGGGACGAACCGACGTAACCGGTTGCTGCTCACGATCTTCGCAATCGTCATGCCGATAACGAAGTACAGGACCACTTTGTCGAAGTAGAACGCCCAAACCGGCCAATCGCCGTCTCCGCGCAACAGGTGTCCGGCGGCTGCCAAACACATGATGATTGTTGCAAATATGTAGGGATTCGCCCGCAACAGCAGGCCGACCGCGAATACTGCGTAGAAGAACATCTCAAAGGTTAATGTCCAGCCGACACCGAGAACCGGCTCGACAGATCCTGACTCGTTCCTCGTGGGAAGGAAGAGGTAGGACGATATGACATGGCCCGGGGTGAGCGCGCTATTTATTGCTGCGCCGGGCAGGATGAGAATCATTGCGATCTTGGCGGTAGTCGCTATCCAATACATAGGTACGATGCGCGTAACACGTCGCATCGCGAAGTAGCGCCAACCTCCGCTCACCTTCTGAAATGGCGGAGCAGTGATCATCATCACGAAACCCGATATCACGAAGAAGATGTCAACGCCTACCGTTCCGCCCTTCCAGACGAAAAGGTCCGGGTCGAGCCTCTCAGAGGCGTAGAACGTCGAATGCGTGATCACGACCAGCAGTGCAGCCACGAATCGAAGTGCTTGGACAGTGTCATAGCGCTGCACGTTTGGTGCCAGATCGAGGGGGGCTCCGGCCATGCGTTCGACGCTAGCAGTCGGATGTGTCGCGCCTGTTAACACGAACGAACGTGGCGGCAGGCGCACCCTCTACGACGCGGATTGAGCCGACGCGTAGGCGCCAGGTGCTGCAGACGGGCACGCACCATGTGCGCGATCGTCGAAGCCAGGCGGACGTCCCACCGCATGGTTCAAGGCCTGTCACAGACAGGGTGTAGCCCTACTGTTCGAGGGTGATGTCGATGTAGGGGGGCTTGTTGTAGTCGCGGGATGACACGTAGACCATCACGTTATTGGCGCCCACGTTGTCTTGCGTGAGGCCGAGAGAGAGTCGACTCGTGCGGTTGGCGGCGAGTGATGCGACATAGTCGGTGATGTCGGCGGACGTGTATTTCCGGGTGCGATCGGTGAGGAAGCTTCCGACGGTCGCGCCCAGAGCTGGCTTGTTCGTATAAGTCACAGCTGACTCGCTCCAGCTGCCAGCGACCGAGTGTGCGTCGACGCGCGCCGTGTCCAGGGCGCCGTCGGTGATCATGTTCTCCGTCGATAGTACGGCGGAGGTCACTGTCTTACCGGCCAGTGAAGACAGGTTGAAACCGAGGTACGTGATCCGGTCAGGGCCGCTGTTCCACGAAGGCTTTGACAGCAAACCCATCTGCGTCCCGAAGTTCGTATCCGGGGTTGTGCTCTGCACGTACGAATCGGCGTCCGCATAGATCCGCACCCGCGTCGAATCCACGACCGTCACCGACACCGAGGACGAAACCGCAATACCATCCGCCGTCGCGGTGACGACGATCGATGTCGAACCCGGCGCCACCGCGTTAATCACTCCTGAAGGAGTGACCGTTGCAACTCCCGGTTGTGTAGAAGAGTACGCAACCGTTGCTCGGGTGAAAGCACCGCCGATGCTGTCCTTAACGGACGTGACGGATGTCGCTGATTCGCCGATCTCAATCGACGATGGAACATCCGACAACGACACCGAATGGATCAAGCGCGCAGGTAGTTCCGCAGCGGGCGAAGGTGAAAGGGTGATGTCGATGTAGGGGGGCTTGTTGTAGTCGCGGGATGACACGTAGACCATCACGTTATTGGCGCCCACGTTGTCTTGCGTGAGGCCGAGAGAGAGTCGACTCGTGCGGTTGGCGGCGAGTGATGCGACATAGTCGGTGATGTCGGCGGACGTGTATTTCCGGGTGCGATCGGTGAGGAAGCTTCCGACGGTCGCGCCCAGAGCTGGCTTGTTCGTATAAGTCACAGCTGACTCGCTCCAGCTGCCAGCGACCGAGTGTGCGTCGACGCGCGCCGTGTCCAGGGCGCCGTCGGTGATCATGTTCTCCGTCGATAGTACGGCGGAGGTCACTGTCTTACCGGCCAGTGAAGACAGGTTGAAACCGAGGTACGTGATCCGGTCAGGGCCGCTGTTCCACGAAGGCTTTGACAGCAAACCCATCTGCGTCCCGAAGTTCGTATCCGGGGTTGTGCTCTGCACGTACGAATCGGCGTCCGCATAGATCCGCACCCGCGTCGAATCCACGACCGTCACCGACACCGAGGACGAAACCGCAATACCATCCGCCGTCGCGGTGACGACGATCGATGTCGAACCCGGCGCCACCGCGTTAATCACTCCTGAAGGAGTGACCGTTGCAACTCCCGGTTGTGTAGAAGAGTACGCAACCGTTGCTCGGGTGAAAGCACCGCCGATGCTGTCCTTAACGGACGTGACGGATGTCGCTGATTCGCCGATCTCAATCGACGATGGAACATCCGACAACGACACCGAATGGATCAAGCGCGCAGGTAGTTCCGCAGCGGGCGAAGGTGAAAGGGTGATGTCGATGTAGGGGGGCTTGTTGTAGTCGCGGGATGACACGTAGACCATCACGTTATTGGCGCCCACGTTGTCTTGCGTGAGGCCGAGAGAGAGTCGACTCGTGCGGTTGGCGGCGAGTGATGCGACATAGTCGGTGATGTCGGCGGACGTGTATTTCCGGGTGCGATCGGTGAGGAAGCTTCCGACGGTCGCGCCCAGAGCTGGCTTGTTCGTATAAGTCACAGCTGACTCGCTCCAGCTGCCAGCGACCGAGTGTGCGTCGACGCGCGCCGTGTCCAGGGCGCCGTCGGTGATCATGTTCTCCGTCGATAGTACGGCGGAGGTCACTGTCTTACCGGCCAGTGAAGACAGGTTGAAACCGAGGTACGTGATCCGGTCAGGGCCGCTGTTCCACGAAGGCTTTGACAGCAAACCCATCTGCGTCCCGAAGTTCGTATCCGGGGTTGTGCTCTGCACGTACGAATCGGCGTCCGCATAGATCCGCACCCGCGTCGAATCCACGACCGTCACCGACACCGAGGACGAAACCGCAATACCATCCGCCGTCGCGAGAGCGCCGATGCGTACGACCCCGCCCTTCAGGGCCCGGACCTTCCCGGTCGCGTCGACCGAAGCGACAGCTGGGTCGCTACTCATGAAACGAATTTCGGCCTCAGAATCGTCAGTTGGGACGTTCCATTTGAGAACACGCGTGGCCGTGCCTGTCGCGCCGACCGGCATGGAGGATGGCAGCCCACTTACCTCGATGGATTTGAGGGCTCTAGCAGGAGCATCCGGTAGTTCGGCGGCCGCGTCGTAGCGGTATATCTCAACTTCGTTGATTTTTCCACTGTCGAGAATTGTCAATCGTAGGAACTTGGCCGCCGCTGCGTTTGACAACTTCACTATTTGCGAACCAGACGGCCCGCGATACTCGCCATTAAACCTCAGGGTCCACGCGGTCTTATCGTTCGAAGACTCGATCTTGTACTTCGTGAGCTTCTCTGCGTTCGCAGTCCAGGTGATCTTCATGGACTTCGCCGAAATGGGTTCGCTCAGTTCCCACCGTGCCCAGCCGCCAGCGGTTGATGTTCCCCAGTAGGACTCCGGCTTCCTGTCATATGTCGCTGACGACCAACCGGAGTCCCCCCCAGTGGTTATCACTCCCGCAATCGTGACCGCGTCGTTGGCAAAAATTACGCTATAGGTCGTGGGACTCAGGCCAGGCTGCTGAACCGTGACTCGAGCGGCACGTGTTGTCCCCGTGGCCTGAACAACTGAGACCGAACTACCCGCTGAGGCCGACGCCGACACGGATGGAAAGTTCGACTGATCGCGATGAACGACCTGATACCAAGGCGTGTCAGCAGAGAATCCGCCAACCGTTACCCCGTCCACTTTGAGCGCGGTCAATTTGCTCGACGGTGCAGCGGACCACGTGGACAGTGGCATCGCAGACACCGCGGCGCCAGCGTCGGTTGATCCTTTCGGTAAAGGCGTGAATTGGACCGCTAGCGTCGTTGTCCCGCGCGCGGTGAACTCGATCGCAAGCTTACGGACGCCATCATTGGCTTCCTGGGCGGGAATGGGAGAGGTCGGCAGCGGCACTGCGTCCATCACCTGGAAGCGTGCGTCGCCCGCTGAGATGATTCGTGCTGCGAGCCGTTGGCCGTTCTGAAACAGGGTGGCGGTTCGACCGTCGGTATCCAGAACAATTTCTGCAGATGTGTGCATAGACCACAGAGCAGGGACGGGCTGGCTGACGGAGATCTCGTCTTGCACCAGAACTTGGTTACGCGAATCGAATAGCTTTACTCCGCGCTTCCACTGGTTAGCGACGGATGAGAACTGCGCCGTGAGATCTGAGATCGCGAAGGCTGAGTCCAGGTTCGCCCCGCGAGATATCAGGGTAGTCGCTTCAGTAGTCGCCACTTCCGGGCGGAACGCATCGAGAAGAAGCGTGTTGTGCCCCTCCGGCGAGGTCCGGTAATACTGCCAACGCTTAGTCTGCCGATCCTCGTTCATCGAGTCATAGGTCGCATCCTCGTTCCCTAAGTCGATCGCCCACTCTTGACCAAGAGCTTGGAGGTTGAAATCGCCACCGTCGATGTGCTGATGATGGCCAAGCGGGTTGCTCGCCGACCTGAATCCGACGTATGTGCCCAAAGGGTCGCTCTCTGACGCGCGCATGCTGACAATTCCGGCCGCGTAGGACGCATCGCGTGGCGGCATACGTGGGCTTTGTGCCGAGATCGTCGGATCACGCCAAAGCAACTGGAGAGCCGCCCAGGCTGTCGGAGGAGACTGTGCGGCGAGGGCCATCAGGGATCCGTCATTGAGAATCGCGCCCAGGCCGGCGTACGCGGCGTCGGGGTCCGGTCGGAGTTCACTATCGGCAAAGCCGAAGACGATGTCATCTGTGCCCGAAAGCGACATCATGAACCCCGCGGTCTGCGCCAACCCGGTTGCGCCCGCCAGCAGTCCGAAGTCCGACCCTGTACTTGTCTGCAGCGACCTGATGCCAGTCACAGCGAAACGCGTCGCGTATTCCCAGTAGGTCGGTCCTTCGTCGAAGCTGCCGTCGTCCCTATACGATGTTAGGCCGATTGCGAGACTCGAGTGCGCATTCCCTAACACCTCGTCGACAACAGGGGACGTCGTGTCGCCAGCGATTGCGAGGGCGCCAACGATCATCGCGGAGTTCACGATCACATTGATGTTGTCCGCTCTCGAACTCCAGTTCCCGAGCGTCTTGTATGGACCCGCTGAGTTGGGGCCTGCTGCGTATACAGCGCGAGAAGGGGTGAGGCCCAGACTGAGAATCGCTGTTCTTATTGTGTTCCGACGGCTGGACGACCAATACGAGTATCCCCAGTCGTACGCGATTGCGAAGGCATTCGTCATCTCCGCAGTGTCCAGGAAGTGGTCCGGATTCCAGTTAGGAAAGTTTGCAGCCGCTTGCAATTCCGCCCACGCCTTCTCGATGTAGCTGGACTTCGAGGTCAGACGCCAGGCGAGCATCAAGTTGTAAACGCGGTCCTGGACAGCTCGGCTGGTGTCTTGTAGGGCTACTGGAGTCTTGGTGGGAAAGCGCACTGTTGCGAGAGCGAGTTGGGCATCCGCTCGCTGAATGACTTTGGACAGCAAGAGTTCAGAAGTGCTATCCGCGCTCGTCTGACGTTTCAGGTCAGCGAATCGGGATTCGTCCGCCATCAAGCGCGGGTGCGCTGTGCTGACGTCGCCAACCGTAGGAGCCCCGGTTGGCGCGGCTGAAGCGCTACGGGCCGGCAGCAATGCCATCAATAGAGATGTCAGGATGACGAAGACGATGATCATGCGCGAGGGAGCTGTGCGCCGTCGATCGAATGGCAAGGCCCGGTACATTGCAAAACCTTCCTAGAGGTCGTGCTGGAACGACTTCGCTGGACATAGCAGATGTTTCGGGTGGTGCCAACGTATCTGGCAACGCGTCTTGAAAGTTCGGCTGGTGAGGGAAGGGCGTGAAACGGCACACAGAGGACGCTGAGCGTACGGCGACCGCGATGGGATAACGCGGCAACCCGTGGGTGCGGTCATACCGACCGTGTTGTCCACACACATCGACGTAGGCGACAACAACGCCGCGAGCGCGTGGCAGCAGGCGTCCTCAGCGAACGGACGGGTTGGCCAGGAAGGCTCAGCAGCCGCCCGGTGACGACAACCTCAACCCCGTCGACACATCCGTCCAGCCGCAGTTCCTCTATTTCGCGGGGCTTCCGCCATCCCGTTAAGATCGCCCTATGGACTCTCCGAATCGGCGGAGCATCGCCGATGGCTCGCCGGATTGGTAGCCACTCTGCTGGGAGTTGCGTTATTCGCGGTAGCCGGACTTCCGTTGTTTGTCTTCCCGCGCATCGACGCCCCCGCCCGCGCCGACGTGATCATCGTTCTTGGACCCCCGACTTCTCACCGGATTTCCGCCGCGCAAGAATTGCTAGAAGCCGAAGTCTCGGACCAGGTTCTATTGACTGTCGGGCGGGCAGGGTCAGGGCGGTGGTCAGCCGAGCGCCTGAGTGTGTGCGGGGACGACCGCTTCACGTGCGTAGTGCCGATTCCCATGACGACGAAAGGGGAAGCGAGGATGTTGCGCTGGTGGGCTCGAGACCACGGAGCGCGTTCCGCGGTCGTCGTAACGTTCACGCCGCACGTCGAACGAGCTCGCTACGTGTTCAGTCGCTGTTTCGCTGGTGACGTCGCGGTGGTTGGTGTTGGCGAACCTCTGACTTTCATCGACTGGATATACCAGTACGTCTATCAATCGATGGCGTTCGCCAAAGCTCTGTCCACGCCATGTACTGTGCCAGGCGAATAAGATCAGCGCGCCGCGGGTGAACGCGATAAGCCTCAGTGGGCAGTTGAGCCTGGAGCGAACACGGCCCGACCCGTCTTCAGCACGATGATGAGGTCGCCGAGCAGCGTCCAGTTCTCCACGTAAGAGAGGTCGAGCCGCACAGAGTCTTCCCACGAGAGCGTCGATCGGCCACTGACCTGCCAAGCGCCCGTGATGCCCGGCTTGGCCAGGAAGCGGCGGTGGACGTGGTCAGCGTACTGCTCGACCTCGCTGGGCAAGGGCGGCCGCGGGCCCACGAGCGACATCGATCCGCCGATCACGTTGAAGAGCTGCGGCAGCTCATCGAGGCTGAATTTGCGCATGATCCGGCCGATCGGCGTGATGCGCGGGTCGTTGGTCATCTTGAAGAGGACCTCGTTGCCGGCATCGCGCTGCTGCGCTGCGAGCTCGGGCAGCAGGTCTTCGGCGTTCTGGACCATCGACCGGAACTTCAGCATGGTGAACTCGCGACCGCGAAGCCCGATTCGCTTCTGCCGGAACAAGACAGGGCCGTCGCTCGACAGTCGCACTGACATCGCGAGAAACGCGAACACCGGGCTGAGAACGAGTACGCCGAGCGACGCAGCGACCAGGTCGGTAGCCCGCTTCAAGAAGCGCTGACCCTTGCTGAAGTTTGGCGTCTCCACGTGGATCAGTGGAAGGCCCGACACCGGCCGAGTGTGCAGACGGGGACCGGCGATGTCGACGATGCTCGGTGCGAGCACCAGGTGCTGGCGGCCCGCTTCGAGTCCCCACGAGATCTGCTTCACCTTGAACGGCGGCAACTCGTCGGTGCTGGTCACGACGACCGTGTCCGCACCGACTGCGCGCATCGCGCCACTCACGTCGTTGACGTTGCCCATGATCGGAATATCCGAATCATCGAGCGTGGCGCCGACCTGCCCAGTCGGAACGCATGCGCCGACGACGAAGTACCCCGCGCCAGGCGTGCGCCGCAGCTCTCTAGCGATCTGCGCGACCGACGAGTGCGAGCCGACGAGCAGCACCCGCGACGAGTACTCGCCGCGGGCTCTGCGGCGCAGCAGCCACTTGCGCCAGATGTAGCGCTCGAGGATAAGGAGCAGGGCCCCGAGTGGCAAGGCGATGAGCAGGTAGCCGCGGGCGACATCGATGCGGGCCAGGAAGCACGCGATGATCACGACGCTGAAGACCACGAAACTTGCGTTCGCCACCCGGGCGTACTCGGTCGCCCCGTTGCCGATCATGCGCGTGCTGCGCGAGTCGGCCATGGTCAGACCGACCATCCAGACGATCACCAGCACCGCCGAGAAGAACCAGTACGAGAGGTCGCTCAGTCGGCTGTCTTCGCGGATCGCCACCTGGGCGCTGCCGGTTCCGAACCAGACAAGCTGCGCGGCGTAGACGACCGCGATCAGGACGACGAGGTCGCTCAGCCAGAGGCGGCGTGCATACCGCAGTGTCCACGGCCGGCCGGAAGGCGCCTGACGCTCGGGGCCGGCAGCATCACCGGCCGACAGAACGCCCACGCTCGACGTGTCGGGTGCGCCGAAGGTTGCTGACTGGCTCCCGCGAAAGAAGGCGGGGCCGACGTTTACTTCAGTCGTCACGGAGTCCCTTTCCTGCTGATCCACAGAGAGGGGGCTCGTGGGTACGAAAACGCCGGTGCACCTACGAGTCACCGGCGATCTCTTCCTTGCTAGAGGAGGCTACATGAGCCATGTTACGAACGGAACGCCCGATAGCCGATGGCGCGATCTCAGCCGGCGCATGTCGCTTTGTGGATGGAAATGGGCGTTTCCCCGACTAGTGGCGTGTGCCGCACGTCCACCGTCGCCGGGGCTCCGGCTGCTCCCACAGTCGCGCGTGGCAGCGTGCTGGTGAAGGTGAACGACCGCGTCTGACCGGGCTCGAGACCGATCGCGATGCTGCGCGCCGAGCGCCCCTGCTCGACTCCTGAACGGTCGAGGCCGAAGTCGCCCTCGGCGGGATCGACCGTGATGCTGTCGGCTCCCGGGGGAGCGAAAAAGGCCACGTCGAGGATCATCGTTTCGCGGCTTACACCGAGTCGAGGGCCGCGCCCGTTGAGCGTGTAGGCACTCAGGCCCGACACGGGGACGGCGGAAGTGAGCGTGAGCGTCGTGCTGATGGTCGCAGGGCCATCTCCGGTCGCGCAGGTGTCTGCCGTCACATCGATGGACTGCGACAGGTAGTACTCGAGCTTGCTGTAGCCCGCGTCGTTGACGAAGACGCCGACCTGCGCGGTCTGCGAGTTGTCGGGGACGAAGCGACCGTCGGCGCCGAGTTCTGCTGCCATCGCCTGCTCGTTCTCCCGCGCCATCCACAGCAGAATGCGGTGATCGTCGACGCCCCTTGTCAGGGCTGCCAGAAGGTCTTCGGGCTTGCCTGAACCAGACGATAGCTTGTCGAATACGGACGATGCGGCCGCCGCGAAGTAGCCGTCTAAGAACGTTCCTGGCAGGTCGCCATACCTGTCGTACGCGTCCTTCAAGAGCACGGTCGCCGCGTTTTCCGCGTTCATCTCGACGCCGTCGGCCAATGTCACCGAACCAACGGCAGAAAGAAGATACCCGAGCGCCGTGGGATCGACGGAGATCACTCCGTCGACGACATCCCCAGTGCTTTGCTGCCAGATGTCGGCGAGCATCATCGCGGCAGTCGGATAGTCAGGAGTGCGCGTGTAGTTCTGCATGTAGGGAACAAAGTCGGACTCGTAAAAGTCCAGCATCTCCTCCGGTAACGGCAACCTGGACGCAACGCCTTGCTCGTACGCGAGTTCGAAGGAGTCGCTCTGTTCCGGAAGCGCAATCGTTCCATTATCGACGGTCAGCAGAGCGAGGGAAGCCGGGTTGCCGCCGAGCGCGCGCACCTCGGCGGTGTTCTGGAAGACCAGCAGATACTTCCGCTGCCCGGCCTGGCCGAGCACGTCGAGGCCGACGGGAAGCAGGTGCTCGGCGGTGTCGAGCGCCGGCGCGGCCTGGTCGAGTACGTCGAGCAACTCGCCGATCGCCTCGTCGACCTGGGGGATCAGGTCGGCACGGTTGATGTCGCTCACCTGGCGCTGAGCCGATGACACCGCCTCCCGCAGCGCGGGGATCAGTGGGAGAGCCGCCTTGTACGGCTCGAGGTCGATACGGCCATCGACCACGGCGAGATGGTCGAGATCCACCGACTGCAGCAGCTGTACGGCGGTGGGCATCGCCTGCTCCACAAGGATGTCGGCGGCGGCCGTCGTCTTTCGGACGGCCGCCAGGTTCTGCCCGACGACGGGCACCCGCTCGACGAACGACCACAGCGGGTCATCCGTGGCGGTGAGGGCGGCGGCGGTGTGGGACCGGATCTCGGTGGCCGCGGCATCCAGCCCCTCCACGTTCTGCTCTCGCGCCAGCTGCGGAATGGTGGCGACGACCTTCTTCGCGGCCGTCAGGTTGTCACGCACATCGACGGCGCTGTCGGCCAACCGGAGGCCGGCGACGGCCAGCGCTGCGGCGAGCAGGATGAGCGCGCCGACGATGCCGAGCGTCCACCACAACCAGCGTCGGCGTCGGCGCGGCTTCTGCTCCGGCATCAATTCCGGTTCGTCGGCAGAGAACTCGGTACGGCGACGGCTGCGGCGCGTGGGTGCGTCTGCGTCGAGGCCGCCGAAGGCGGGGTGAAGCGGCGACGTGTCGTCGGGGGTCACAGGGTCAACCTCTGGTCGTGGCGGCGGCGGGCGCGCCCGTCGGGGCGGATCAGCTTGCGAGGAGGGCGGCGCGCTCGAGCAGCACGGCGGTGGCCTCGACCGCGGGAACGAGCTGACCGGCCGATCGTTCGTAGACAGCAGTGCTCTGACCGTACGGATCGACGACGTCGAGTTCGTCGGGAGAGGCGGGCGGGGCAACGATTCCGCGGAAGCTTGCGGCCATCAGCACCGCTGCGCGGAGTGCGTCGTCGGTGGAGGCGGCGCCGGCGACGTCCTGTCGCAGGTCGTCGTCGGTCACCTCGCCGGCGATGCGTGCGAGCTCGCGCACGGTGAACGTCTTTCGCGTCGCGGCAGGTAACAGCTCGACGATCGCGCGTCGGTGATCGCGCGCCATGGCGAGGATCAAGTCGGCCTCGCGCAGATGGTCCGCCGTCAGCTGGCGGCCCAGGTGGTCGGTAGCGTCGGTCACCCCGAGCCGCTCGGCGATCTGTCGTGCGGGTGCGGGCATCCCTTCACCCGCCAGCGCGCCGACGCCGGCCGACTCGACGATCACTCCGAGCGGCGCGAGGCGAGCGCGCAGCAGCTGCGCGGCGAGGGGCGACCGGCAAATGTTGCCGGTGCACACCGTCAGGATGCGGAATGCCATCTCAGGCGTCCTGCCCGACCTCGAGGGGCTCGTCGCGAACGGCCGTCTTGTCGCGGACGCTGTGCGTCGCGCTGTACGCGTAGCTGCCGTAGCCGTAGCTGTCGGGCCCCTTGGTCGGGAGCATCGTCACGATGACGCCGAGCAGGCGGCTGCCGATCGCGTCGAGCGCCTTGACCGCGCCCTCGAGTTGGGGCTTCTTCGTGGCGCCGGATGCGGCGACGAGGATCGCGCCGCTGGTGTACTTCGAGACGACCGCTGCATCGGTGACCAGCAGGAGCGGCGGGGCATCGATGAGCACGTAGTCGAAGGCTTCGTGCAGCGAGTCGAGCATGCGCTGCATCGCCTGACTGCCGAGCAGTTCGGACGGGTTGGGCGGGATCCGACCAGAGGGGAGCACGAAGAGCTTCGCCCGGCCCCACTGCTGAATGACGTCTGCGAGCGCGGCCTTGCCGATCAGCACGTCGGTCAGGCCGACGCCGCCCTCGACGCCCATGTATTCGGCGATCTTCGGCAGGCGCAGGTCGCCGTCGATCAGCGCGACGCGTGCTCCGGTTTCAGCCAGAGCGATCGCGAGATTCGCGGTCGTCGTGGACTTGCCCTCGCTGGGCCCGGCGCTCGTGATGACGAACGACTTCGACTCGCGCTCGTGATCGATGTCGATGAACTGCAGGTTGGTGCGCAGCGTTCGGAACGATTCCGCACGCGGATTCTGCGGGTCGGCATGCACGATGAGCGGACGTTTCTTCGTGTCGGGGTCGAACGCGATGCCACCGAGGACGGGCTTGTCGGTCACCTGTTCGATGTCGTGCGTCGAGTGGATGCGCGTGTCGAGCACAGTCCGCAACACGGCGAACGCGACGCCGACAGCCAGACCGAGCAGCGCGCCGAGGATCGTGTTGAGCGGGATGTTCGGGCTTGCGGTCGAGGTCGGCACGAGGGCCGGCTCGATCGTCTCGATGCGCACCAGGCTGGGCGCGTCGCCCTCGGGCTTCTCGAGCTGATTGACGACAACATCAGCGAAGTTGGTCCCGACGGAATTGGCGATCGCCGCCGCCTGGGCCGGATCCTCATCGACGACGGTCGCCGAGATGATCACCGTATTCGCGGGCACCGACGCGCTGACGTGCCCGGCGAGCTGAGATGAGGACATGTCGAGATCGAGGTCTTCGATCACCCGATCAAGCACCACGGCACTGTTGACGACATCGACGAAGCTCGTCACGGCCTGGCGGGCGTAGTTCGTGCCCTGAGCCAGCTCGCCGACCAGCGCGCTGTCACCCGATCGCACCGAGACGTACAGCTGCGTTGTGGCCTCATAGGTCGGCGCCTTCAGCAGCGACCAGCCGAACCCCGCGGCGCCGCCGAGCACGGTCAGCGCCAGAATGAAGATCCAATTGCGATGCAGGATTCGCAGATAGTCGCGCAGTTCCAACCGACACTCCGTCCCCGTGGACCGTGCGACCGAACCCGAATGCCAGCCGCCGGAGCGCCCACGGCTCGTTCGGAAGATTGTAACCTTGCCTCTGACCCGGGCCGAACGCACCACATGGCCCCTCAGTGAACGCAAGCCCCTGAGGGAGTAATGACCGTGACAACGCTTCGAGAACTCGTCGGTGACGCTGATCCCGGTTCGGGAATCGCGCGGCTCTCGCCGGAATCGGCGGAACGGCGGCTGTCGGACATCGTCGGCGCCGGTGCATCCGAACCGGTCGTGCAGGATGACGCAAACCGGCTGGCCGACCTCGTCGGCGCTCCGATGCGTTCGGGAATCGCGATCGGCGCGTCGGGCATCGACTACGACGAATCGGCGACGACCAGGGAACGGCCGTTCTCGATCGATTGGCTGAGCGCGGCCGTTGCGGTCATCGCGATCGTGGCGGTCGTGATCGTCGTCGCCGCGGCCGTATGGACGCGCGCGTCAGCGGGATCCGTCGACGATGCGACCCGGAGTCTGCGGGCGGAAGAGGCGACGCTGCAGGGCCGGCTCATGACGCTCGCCACCGCGATCGACCGTTTGGAGGGTGATGTCGAGCGGGCGGTGCTGCTGGCGGGCAGAGCGGATGCCGCGGTCGGTGCGCTGGCCGGCAAGAGCGATGAGGGCGCACGGCTGCAGGCGGCATCGGGGATCGCGGCCTACCGCGACCAGGTCCAGACGCTCGGTGAGATCACGCCGCCCCCGCCCTACTCGCGTTCGGCAGTGACCTCGGGGGAGCTTGCCGACATCGCCGCGGCCCTCGACAGTGTCCGCACCGCAACGCTCGAGGTCGAGACGGTGCTCGCCGACACACACGATGCGCGATCCGCCGTGGCGGACGAACGCGGGAGGCTGCTCACCACCCTCACCGGCCTGGGCGGGAGCCTGGCGGCCACCGGGCCGGCGATCGTCGCCGAGAACGCCGCGGCGACCGAGCCGTTCCGGGCCGCGGTCTCCGACTCCCTGACCCGACTGTCCACCGCGCAGGCTGCGGGAGCCGACGGCATCGACGAGATGCTCGCCTACGCGGCATCCGTCGACGCGCTCCGCGCCGAGAACCAGCGCGTGCTCGCCCAACCGGTCGAGCCGGAGCCTGAGGAACAGACCGAGTACTACTGGGAGCCCGACTACTCCTGGGAGCCTGCCCCGACGCCGGATCCGGTGATCGTGGACCCGCCGGTCGAACCGCCGGTCATCGAACAGCCGCCGGTGACGCCGGTGGAACCGGAACAGCCGCCGACACCGGCGCCGTGAGCAGCGTTCAAAAAGCGACATCGCGATTTAGCCGGTTTCGGGTCGCCAGGTAGATTCGGACGGCGCGGGGGCGCTTCAGATCGAACGATAGGCGTCACATGGAGTTGAGGAACTACCTGCGCATCCTGCGTGCGCACTGGGTAGGCATCGTGCTCTTCGTCATCCTCGGTGTCGCCGTCGCGTTCGTGTGGTCGCTCGTTCAACCGCGCGTGTACACCGCCGACGCGAGCGGATACGTCGCCGCGATCCGCGCGGAGGGTGCGAACGACGCCGGCTCGGCCCTCGTCGCCGAGAACCTCGCGCAGGCCAAGGTCACGTCGTTCCTCGACCTCGGGACGTGGCGCTCGGTCGCCGAGCACGCCATCGACGAGCTCGGACTCACCACGGCGCCCGAAGCGCTCGTGAATCGCGTCAGTGTGACCAACCCGGTGGGCACCGTGAACATCAAGGTCTCGGCATCCGCATCCACCCCCGAGGGCGCACGCGATCTCGCCCAGGCATGGATCCGGGGAATGGCGACCGAGATCGCCGACCTGGAAGGCGGCGACCCGGCCAACGCGACGGTGCAGCTCGTCCCGGGCGACTCGGCACGGCTGCCGTCCTCTCCCAGCTCACCGAACACGCGCCTTGCTCTCGCGCTCGGCGGCCTCATCGGTCTTGCCCTCGGCATCGGATACGCCGTGCTGCGGTACACGCTGGACCGCCGCATCCGCTCGGCCGACGCCGTCGAACGCGAAACCGGCATCGCGGTGGTCGGCACCATCCCCGACGAGAAGTCGTTCACCGCCGACAGCCGCCTGCTGCCCCTCGACGGCGAGGGCTCGAGTGCCGCGAACGCCAAGCTGTTCGCCGTGTCGGAGGCGATGCGCGAGCTGCGCACCAACATCCAGTTCATGGACGTCGACAACCCGCCGCGCGTGATCGTCGTGACCAGCCCACTGCCCGGTGAGGGCAAGTCGACCACGAGCGCGAACCTGGCGATCACGCTCGCCGCGAGCGGGCAGAAGGTCGTGCTCATCGACGGCGACCTGCGCCGGCCGATGGTGGCGACGATCTTCCACCTCGTCGACGGTGTCGGTCTGACGGATGTCCTCGCCAACCGCGCCACCGTGGAAGACGTCGCGCAGCGCGTCGGGCGCAAGGGCAACCTGCTCGTGCTCGGTGCGGGAAAGCTGCCGCCGAACCCCAGCGAGGTGCTCGGCTCAGAGCGGATGCGGTCGCTTCTGCGCGACCTGTCGGCCGACTACACCGTGATCATCGATGCCCCGCCTCTGCTTCCGGTGACGGATGCTGCGGTGCTGACGCACAGCGCCGACGGCGCCGTCGTCGTGTGCAGCGTCGGAAGCACCACGTTCGAGGCGCTCGGCAAGGCGCTGCAGAACCTCGATCGCGCTGGCGGCCGAGCGCTCGGCGTCGTGCTCAATCGCGTGCCCCGCAAGGGCCGCGGCGCCGCGTACCGCGATTACCGCTACGCCGGCGACTACTACCGGGCCGAGGATGCCACCGCGGACGCGGACATCGAGGTGAACGTGGCTGGGCCGCGGCGGAGTCCGGCGCCTGCGCTGGTTGCTGCTCCTCCTGGGCCGGTTGCTGGTCCTGCTGGTCCTGCGCCGGTTGCTGCTCCTCCTGCGTCTGCTGGCGTTGCCGCTGCGCCCGTCAATGAGGTCATCACGGCGGTGCCCCCTGCGCCTGTCAAGGCGTCGGCCGCCGCCGCGGCGAAAGTCGCACCGAACGCGTCGACACCGCTGCCGGCCGGTGCCGGTGCGTCGGTCGCAAGCACTGCGGGTCCGCCGTCGACCCGACGATCCCGACGCGTCGCCAGCTGACGCCACTCAGGGCTTGGGGGAGCACCGTGACGATCGAGACCAGCAGGGCACGCACGCTCGCCGTGTTCGGCAGCGTCCGGATCGGCGAGTACGTCGTGCCTGCCGGGGCGCCGCGTCCGCCGTTCGCTGGCCCGCGGGATGGGGTCGGGCTGCACATCGTGCGTTCCGGCGAGATCGCCATCGACACCAAGCGGGGTCGCCACGTCTTCCGTGCCGGGGATGTCTATGTCTCGGTCTTCGAGCCGCAGATGACCTTCTCGCTGACCGGGAACGTCCGCCTGCTGTCGCTGATCGTGCCGTCCGCCGTGCTGGAAGGGGTGGGCGCGCCCCCGGCCGGGCAGGTGCGTCATCTTCCATCGAACGGTCCGCTGCTCGCGCCGACGGTGGATTTCATCCGTCGCGCCGCCGAGGTGGAGTCCGCGTCGCTGACCGGGTTCGCCACGTACTACTTCGAACGGCTGCTGCAGGAGATGCTGATCGGGGTATTGATCGGCGGAACGTCGCGCGTATCCATCCCGCAGGAGCCGGGTGTCTTCGCACATTCGATCGCGATCATCACCGCGCAGCTGTCGGATCACAGCCTGTCGCCGCGCTCGGTGGCCGATGAGGTCAAGATCTCGCTGCGTCAGCTGCAGCGCATGCACAGCGCCCGCGGCACGACGGTCGAGCGCGAGATCCGGAGAGCACGCGTCGAGCACGCGATGGGACTGCTGCGCGATCGCACCTACGACGCGATGAGCGTCGAGCAGATCGGGCGCTATTCGGGCTTCTCAGGAGGCTCGAGCCTCGCCCGCGCGATGGCGGCGGAAGGCAAGATGTCGCCCGCGCGCGAGCGGCGCCATGCACGAACCGCCGAGCGAGTGGCCTGATCGCACGCGGAACGTCACGTTCCACGCGCCAGACGACAACGCATCGCGTCTGTGATCCGCCCGAGAGTGTGACTGGGAGGCTGGACTCGGCACAGCGCGCTATGAGAGCGTGAATTCCACTTGACGTCGGAATCCGACTGACGTCGATGATGCAGCATCCGTGAGCCCGAATCTCGCGACTGCTGTGTGGTGAGCCCGCGTGAGTTCTCTGGGGCGCGGGCAGAAGCAGAACCGGTGCCGCAGTGTCGTCGCGCCGCCACGGTCGACATCCCGCTGCGGTTCCCGGTGACGTCTCCGCGCCTGGGCCGCGTCACTCGCAGACAAGAAAGGGAACCACAATGAGCAACGAAGAGACATTCGGCGCCGAGGGCAGCGAATCCAACCCCGGACGCCGCCGCGTCCTGAAGGCCGCCGCCTGGTCGGCGCCGGTCATCGCGCTTGCTGTCGCGACGCCGATGGCAGCAGCCAGCATCACCAACACGCAGACCGGCCTGACCATCGCCAACGCCGGCAACATCGCCATCGCGAGCAACACCATCGGTGCGGCTGTGACCGGCACGTTCTCCGGTTCGGCGACAGTTGCCAATGTGGGTATCGGCTGGAACCTGGACGGCGCGACGGTCACTTACGAGCTGAGCGGTCCGATCGTGGCGACGTCGCTGTTGTTCAACAACGCGCCCATCACCGCGTCGACCATCACCAGCAACGGACGCGTCTGGGCTGTGCTGGCCAACGAGGCGAACTATCTCGAGCTCGCACTTCTCAGCCCGCTCCCGATCGCGGTTCCCGCTGACGGTGCGACGCAGGTCCCGTTCCCGACGATCACCTACGCCACAACTCTCACCAGTGTGGCGTCGAGGGCGAACCGCGTACGCGCGGAGTCGACCGGCACCGTCACGAGCAACGGAGCCAGCCTGCAGGACGGCAACTTCAAGCTCTTCCCGGCCTGATTCGTTTCGCGCTGAGAGCCCTCTCGCTTCCGAGCGAGGGGGCTCTTGTGGTTCAGCCCCGCTGCGTCGGTGACTGCGTCAGGGGCTGTCGGCCCAGGCATCCATCTCGTTCTCGCGTTCCGAGTCGGTGCGGGATGCGCGAGCAAGTGCTGCGACGGCTGCTGCGGTGATTGCGGCGACTAGCGCGGCAATCAGGACGATCGGAATGCCGCGTGCTCGGCGATCACCACTGGAATGCATAGTGACGACTGGATCTCTGATCGTTCGATGGTGCGTGTGCGGAGCGGTGCTGTGAGGCGAACCTCAACAGCGCCGGGAAAAGCCTAACCCGGGTGCGACCGTGTCTCGAATTGCGACGGATCCGTCGTCGGAGGCGACCGACAGCCGACTTTTAACACGACCGTAACGTCTCGTTCGAGGCCGCCGTTCTGCGGGTCGCGCCGAGCGGTCTAGCCTTGGGATGTCAGATCGTGAAAGCCCCTCGCTTCCACGAACGCGATCCCCGACGCGGTTTCTGGCCCCGGTTCCCTCGACTGTGCGTCCCCCCAGTGCGCCGTCGAGGGAACCGTTCACTTTCTGGCGTGCTTGGGTCGTTGATTCCGTCGATTCCTCCCCAGGTCTCGCGCCCCGCTGGGTTTTCACGTTCGCGTCGAACAAAGATGTGAATGTCAGTGGTCGGTGCAATCATGATTCATGGCCATTTTGTCCGAGTTGCGAGAAGCGGTCGACGCCTTCGCCGCCCGCTCCGCGCTTGACGTGGAGCGCGATGAGCTGCTGGCTGCGGTGCGCGTCCTCAGCGGCGATGACCTGATCGACATTGCCGCGCGTGCGTATGCCGTGATTCACACCGCGCAGTGCGTAGCCACGGTCGCCGCAGCCGTCATCGCGGAGAGGTCGACGCGCGAGCAAGGCCATGGCGGACTCGCCGCAGTGAAAGGTCATAAGACTGCGCGCGACCTCGTCCAGGCGATCTCGGGTGGCACGAAGGCCGACGCGGCGCGGACGGTACGGCTGGGTGAGTCACTGCTCGACGGTGAGCCGGCAGGCGACGCCGGTGTCGGCGCTCGCCCTGCCGTCGTCACACCGTGGCACGATCCGCTGCGGCGCGCGATGCTTTCGGGTGGGCTGACGGCCGCGCAGCACGACGGCATCTACCGAGGATTGGGCGAGCCGCCGGCGGCGGAATCGTCGGCTGTCGACTCCGTTCTTCTCCGCGAGGCGTGGACGCTCGCTGCGACGCAGCTGATCGCAGAGGCGGCACATCTGTCCGTCGAAGAACTCGCTCGCCGAGCCCGGCAGGTGCGGGACGCGCTCGATCCCGCAGGACTCGAGGAACGCTTCGCGAGGCGGTACGAGGCGAGGTCGTTCGTCCGCTGGACCGACGCCGAGGGTGGGCGGCATGCGCGCATCGACTTCGACGACGACGGCGGAGAGCTGATCGAGGCCATCATCGCCGCCGCGCTGCGCCCGCGGCGAGGAGGCCCGAGGTTCGTGGCCGAAGACGAACGGCGAGCCGCCGATGACCTCGTTGCCGATCCGCGGACCAACGATCAGCTGACATACGACCTGATGATGGGTGTTCTCCGGGCGGGAGCGTTGGCGGATGCCGCGGACGTGTTCGGGGCGCGACAGCCGGGCGTGCGGATGGTCGTCGTGAAGGATGCTGTGGGTCCGCGCGACCCGTTCGGTCGGCTGATCGCGGCGGGCAACGTCGAAGACGGTGGAAACGCGATTCCCGGGTCGATGATCGAGCGGGCGATCTGCGAGTCCGGAACGGTGCAGATCACGGTCGATTCGTGCGGAAACCCGCTCGATGTGGGGCGAGAGCAGCGTCTCTTCACTCCGCGACAGCGCATTGCGCTGGCGGCGCGGGATGGCGGATGCCGCTGGCCAGGGTGCGACGTGCCCGCGTCCTATTGCGAAGCGCATCATTGCGACGAGTGGTCAGCCGATCATGGGCGGACCGACATCGACCGGGGCATCTTGCTCTGCCGGCATCACCACATGATGCTCCACAACAACGGGTGGCGGATTGCGCGAGAAGGCAAGGGCGAGTTCATGCTGCATCCGCCGGGGAGCGGAGCCGCTGGGCTGGAGAGCCGAGTGATGGCGTCACGGTCCGCGGTGCGGTGGGCGTGGGATCCGCCACCGAAACGTGCATCGTGGCGGGAGCGACCGGCGGCGTGAGGGGTGCCGGGGGGCGGTGGCTTTCGGTGGTTGGTGGTCGGTGCCGGAGATCGGTGATCGTGGCCGGTGGCCGGTGGCCGGTGGCCGGTGGCCGGTGGCCGGTGGCCGGTGGCCGGTGGCCGGTGGTCGGTGGTCGGTGTGAGGGGGACCGGCGTCTGGGCCGTGGGCCTCGGTCGGTGATCGGTGTGAGGGGGACCGGCGTCTGGGCCGTGGGCCTCGGTCGGTGATCGGTGTGAGGGGGACCGGCGTCTGGGCCGTGGGCCTCGGTCGGTGATCGGTGTGAGGGGGACCGGCGGTCTGGGGCGTGGGCTTCGGTCGGTGATCGGTGTGAGGGGGATCGGCGGTCTGGGGCGTGGGCTGTGGTCGGTGATACGCCGACGCGGAAGTGGGGTGTCGCGGGGCGGGGTGGGATCGGTCGCGATGCGATGGTGGTTTGGCCGCGGCATCCGCGTGTCGTATGATTGATCTTTGGTGCCTGCGTCTTGCTGGCGAGGCACTGCGAACGTGAGCCCTCCACTGGCGTGTTCCATCGCATCTCGGCCCCTCGACTCGCTCGGGGACCAGATCGAGAGATGCGGAGAACCACCCCGGAGCGGGATTCACGAACCTCTCCGTTCGAATCAAGAAAGCAGCACTATTGTGACGCGCACGTACACCCCCAAGGCTGGCGAAGCCCAGCGCGAGTGGCTCATCATCGACGCAACCGACGTCGTCCTGGGCCGTCTCGCCACCCACGCCGCCACGCTCCTCCGCGGCAAGCACAAGGCGACCTTCGCCCCCCACATGGACATGGGCGACTTCGTCATCATCATCAACGCCGACAAGGTCGCGCTGACGGGCCAGAAGCTCCAGAAGAAGAAGGCCTACCGCCACTCCGGTTACCCGGGCGGCCTCAAGTCGGTCACCTACGAAGAGCTCCTCGCGAAGAACCCCGAGCGTGCGGTCGAGAAGGCCGTCCGCGGCATGCTGCCCAAGAACAGCATCGGCGCGCAGCAGCTTCGCAAGCTCAAGGTCTACCGCGGCGCCGAGCACCCCCACGGTGCCCAGCTGCCCAAGACCTACACCCTCGACCAGGTCGCCCAGTAGCGCCTCCCAGATTGATTAAGGACACACTCGTGGCGAACATCGAAGAATCCACCGAAACCAACTACTCGACCGAGACCGTGGTCGACCAGACGGCCGTTGCCGCCGAGCGCCCCGTGCTCAGCGTCCCCGGTGCCGCAGTCGGTCGTCGCAAGCAGGCCATCGCCCGCGTGCGCATCGTTCCCGGTTCGGGCGTCATCACCGTCAACGGCCGCACGTTCGAGGACTACTTCCCGAACAAGCTGCACCAGCAGCTCGTGACCGACCCCTTCACGGTGCTCAACCTCACCGACGCGTACGACGTCATCGCGCGCATCTCCGGCGGCGGCCCCTCGGGTCAGGCCGGCGCGCTGCGCCTCGGCATCGCCCGTTCGCTGAACGGCATCGACGAAGAGAACAACCGCGCCACCCTGAAGAAGGCCGGCTTCCTCTCGCGCGACGCGCGCGTCAAGGAGCGCAAGAAGGCCGGTCTCAAGAAGGCCCGCAAGGCTCCTCAGTACTCGAAGCGCTAAACCCTCCGGGTTCTGCTCGATGCCGCTTTTTGGCACGGACGGGGTGCGGGGGCTGGCCAACGGCCCCCTCACCGCCGACCTCGCACTGACCCTGGCCCAGGCGACTGCTGTCGTCCTGGGCCAGGGCCGTACGGCCGACGCACGCCGGGCCGCAGGCAAGCGCCTGACTGCCGTCGTCGCCCGCGACCCGCGCGTCTCGGGTGAGTTCCTCGCCGCCGCGGTCGCGGCCGGTCTCGCATCTTCGGGTGTCGACGTCCTCGAGGCCGGCGTGCTGCCGACCCCGGCCGCCGCGTACCTGATCGCCGACATGGACGCCGACTTCGGCGTCATGGTCTCGGCCTCGCACAACCCCGCTCCCGACAACGGGATCAAGATCTTCGCCCGCGGCGGTGTCAAGCTCCCCGATGTGGTCGAGCAGCGCATCGAAGCCGCGATGACCGCGCCGAAGCTGCAGCCGACCGGTGCCGGCGTCGGTCGCATCCGCCGGTTCGCCGACGCTGAAGACCGATACGTCATCCACCTCCTGGCCTCCATGCCCAACCGCCTGGATGGGCTGCACGTCGTGCTCGACTGCGCGCACGGCGCAGCATCCGGAGTCTCTCCCGAAACGTTCCGCGACGCGGGCGCTCGCGTGACCGTGATCGGCGCGGATCCCGACGGCCTGAACATCAACGACGGCGTGGGCTCGACCCACCTCGACCAGCTGGCCGTCGCGGTGCTGCGACACGGCGCCGATGTCGGCATCGCGCACGACGGCGACGCCGATCGGTGCCTCGCGGTCGACGCGAACGGACGCATCGTCGACGGCGACCAGATCATGGCGATCCTCGCGGTGGCGATGAAGAACCGCGGGCACCTCGTGTCGGACACGCTGGTGGCCACGGTCATGAGCAACCTCGGCCTGCACCGGGCGATGTCCGACCACGGAATCACCGTGGTGCAGACCTCGGTCGGCGACCGTTACGTGCTCGAAGCCATGAACGAGCACGGATACTCGCTCGGCGGCGAGCAGTCCGGGCACGTCATCATGAGCGAATACGCGACCACCGGCGACGGTCTGCTGACCGGGCTGCACCTGATGGCCGAGATGGCCTCGTCGGGCAAGTCGCTGGCCGAGCTGGCGTCGATCATGACGGTGTATCCGCAGGTGCTCATCAATGTGCGGGGCGTGGATCGCACGTTGGCGGCCTCGGATGAAGGCGTGGCCGCTGCTGTCGCCGCGGTGTCGGCTGAGCTCGGTGACTCGGGGCGCGTGCTGCTGCGCCCGTCGGGCACCGAGGAGATGGTTCGCGTGATGGTCGAGGCATCCTCGGCCGAAGTCGCCGAGCACTACGCCGAGCGTCTTGCAGATGTCGTGCGTGAGCGGCTCGCGCTGTAACTTTCTCGACTGCCGTTTCACCCGGGTGTTCGTTTGACCCGGTGGACGCCCGTACGGGAGCATGAAAATCATGCATCCCGTTTCCGTGATCGCAAGGCCGTGATGCGCTCGGGGGCGCAGAACTCCGCGCGCGCGACGAATCTCACGCTCGTGGTCGTCGCGATGACGATCGGGAACGCCCTCATCCTGGTCAGCCAGACCGCCATACCGTTGGCGCTGCCCTCCGTCATGCAGGAACTCGGCGTCGGCTCATCGACGGCGCAGTGGGTGCTGACGGCCGGCCTTCTGCCGCTCGCAGGCCTCATGGTCCTCGGCGGTCGGCTCGCTGATCTCTTCGGGCTGCGACGCATCTTCGTGATCGGGACGTTCGTCTTCGCGCTCGCGTCCCTCGGCGCGGGCCTGGCCCCGACGTTCGAGATCCTGGTGCTGGCGCGAGCGGTGCAGGGCGTCGGCGGGGCGCTGCTGCTGCCGACCTCAGTGGCGATCGTGTCGTCGGTCGCCGGCGCCGCACGAGCCGGACGAGCGCTCGGGCTGCTCGGCGGAGCCGCGGCCGTGGCGGGCGCATGCGGACCGATCATCGGCGGCGCGCTCACCAGCGCGTTCGGCTGGCGAGCAGTCATGCTGATCAACCTCCCGCTGGCGGCGCTGGCGCTCGTGGTCACGCTGATCGTCGTGCCCCGAGACCGCCGACCCGCTGAGCGGCCGCGAGTGGACATCCTCGGTGCTGCGCTGCTGTGCGTCGCCCTGGTCGGCGTGGTGTTCGGCTTGACCCAATCGCAGGTGTGGGGATGGTCGTCCCCAGGGGTGTACCTGCCGCTTGCCGCAGCGGTACTATCGGCGATCGCCTTCGTCGTGGTCGAGCGACGCATCAGCAATCCACTCATGAACTTCGCGCTGCTCCGCGAACATCGGGATTACGCCGGGGCGACGATCAGCCAGGGCCTTGGCGGAATGCTCGAGATGGGGCTGGGCATGATCTTCCCGCTGATCCTCATCCTCAGCATCGGCCTGGATCCCGCCGCCGCGGGACTCGCGCTTCTTCCGACGACCCTGCCGATGGTCATCGTCGCTCCGCTCGCCGGGCGATGGTACGACAGATCGGGCGGCCGGACGCCGCTCGTCGTCGGGTTCGCACTGCTCGCGCTCGCGGCGATCGCGCTGATGTTCGGCGTATGGGCGGGTGGCCTCATGCCCCTCATTCCCGGACTGGTGCTGTACGGGATCGGGCTCGCGATCGTCCTCACCGTCAACGACCCGGTGTCGCTCGACTCGGTGCCCGAGAGGTCTCGCGGCGAAGTGTCGGGGGTGTCCGCGACGGCGGAGCAGTTCGGAGGAGCGCTGGGCATCACCCTGCTGTTCGTCGTGTTGCAGACCTCGTATGTGGCGCGACTTCACTCGCTCATCGACGAATCCTCGCTCACCGATCTCACCGACGCCCAGTACGCGCAGCTCCACGAAGCGATGGACAAGGCCGAGCAGACCGGGCTGAACGCCCAGAACTTCGACCCCAGTCTCCAGCCGTACCTCGAGAGCGCGTACAACGCGGGCACCTTCGGCTACGTCGTCACCTTCGCCGCGACGGCAGTCATCGCCGTGCTGGGCGTCGCGTCTGCGCTGCTGCTGGTTCGCCGGTCGCGCGTCGATGCGCCGACCGACATGTCCAGCCCGGAGTCGGTGTTCGGGGCATCCGCGTCCGTGGGCAGTGGGCAACGCTGAGCAACGGGCAACTCAGGTTCGGTCGGCTGCGCTGTGGCCCTGATGGACTCCGGCCTACTGGACTCCGGCCTTGCTGAGCTTCGGCGGACGCGCTTCGGCCCGCTGAGTCAGCGGTCGAGCCTGCGCTGCCGCGACGGCCAGTGATACAGAAAGAAACCGAAGACCAGCACCACGAGCAGAATGGTCTGCTCGAGCAGCCATCCTCCCGCCGTACGGACGGTACGACCTATCGCCATCGACATCGATCTCCCCAGATCTCGGTGTGGTCCCAGAACCACGCCGCGCCTCAGTGTACGCGTTTCGCGACTGCCCGTTCGATAACGATTCGAACATGTGCCATACTGCGCGCCCGGCGCGTGAGCGCGTCAGCGCATCAGCGCCTTAGTGTCAGCGGTCAGGCGTGATGCGGGCGGGTGCGTGCGCCGTGCGCGTGGTGCACCGGCAGCAGCGCCAGCGTGGCACCGAATGCGAGAACGACGACGAGCAGGATCTGCTCGACCAGCCAGCTGCTTGCCGCGCGGGCGCGACGAATGATATTCGACATGTGTGTTTCCCCAGGTTCTGGCCGATCGCCCACGATCGACCTCGTGCGAGCGTACGCCCGTCTGTCCCCCGAATGGTGGACACGTCGCCATCTGGCGCGTACTCGCCGCGGAGATGGCGCGTTCTGGTTCACGGACTGTTCAGCGAGTGCCTGTCCGTGAATACGACGCGATGCGGTGGAGCGACTTCGACCCTGGCGCTGCGAGGTCGAGGATAGGCTCTCGCCACGGGACGAAGACGTCGGCGTCCCCAGAAGGCCGGGCTCATGGGATTCGATCACGCCCTCGTGGTGGGCGCCGGGATCGGCGGGCTGATGGCGGCGGCCGCGTTGTCTGCGAGATACGGTCGCGTCACGATCGTCGAGCGCGATGAGCTGCCGAGCACCGCAGCACATCGCCGCGGCGTCCCGCAGGGCGAGCAGATGCACTCCATCCTCGCGATCGGGCAGGCCGCCGCGGAGGATCTTCTCCCCGGCATCGCGGCCGCGCTTTCGGGCGCGGGTGGGCTCTGGTACGACTCCCCGCACGACACGGCAAGCCTGAATGCACTCGGATGGACGGCGCGCGGGCCCAGCGAAGCGTGGATCTACGGCATCCGTCGCTACGTCCTCGAGCACGTGATCCGCGAACAGGTGCGGGCGCTCCCGAATGTGGAGGTCGTCCGCGGTCGAGCGGTCGGCCTGCTCAGCACGCCGGATCGCCGGCGGGTGACGGGTCTGGCGCTGAAAGACGCGCGCGACGATCACATCACCGCCGACCTGGTGGTCGACTCCTCGGGACGCACATCTCACGCGGCCGACTGGGTCGCCGATCTCGGGTACGAACCCCCCGCCGAAGAGGAGCTCGTCAGCGACATCACCTACTCGACGGTGGTGATCCGGCTACCGGAGGGCGCGCTGCCCGAAGGTCTCAGGGGTGTGCTGGCCCCGCCGACGCCCGAGAACCTGTACGGCGCAGTGCTGCTGCCCTGCGACAACGGCCTGCACCAGATCGCTGCGCTCGGCCAGAACAGCACGACGCCCCCGACCGATCGCGATGGGTACATCGATCATCTCGCGCGTGCGAATTCGCCGATCATCGCCGAGATCGCGCGGAGCGCAGAGTTCATCGGTCCGCCGAAGCCTTTCAAGATCCGTGGCACACGGCGGCGGCGGTGGGAGGACATGGTCGACCGCCCGGAAGGATTCGTCGTGGTGGGCGACGCCGTGCTGGCGCTCAACCCCATCTACGGGCAGGGGATGTCCGTGGCGGCTGTCGAAGCTCTCCGCATGCGAGACATCCTCACGTCAGCTGACGACGACCGCGGGCTCGCCCGTCGTATCCAGGAGTCCTTCCGCCCCACCATCGATTTCCCCTTCTCGACCGGCGTCACCAACGACGCCCGGTTCGCGGGCTCGACGGCGATCGGCTTCACCCCACCCCCTGCGCCGGCGACCGGTGTGATCACGGCGCTGGCCACTGAGGACTGGCAGATCGCGGTCGCTCTTCGATACGCGGGCCACTACTTCACCCTTGATCCGCTGCGGCGTCCGGAGGTGGCGGAGAAGATGCGGGCGTGGGCGTCAGCGGGGCGGGCGGTGCGTCCGTTCGATCCTCGACGAGTCCCACCGGCGTTCGAGGGTGAGCCGCTGCCGCGCTGACCGGTGGAGCCGACGGCGGCCTGCGCGCCAGACGGCGACGACGTGCTCGCCGCCGCATCCTCCGAGCCCACGCGAATGCACGCTCCCAGGACGAATCGCGGATGAAGACCAGATCCAGTGCGATCATCGCCAGCGAGAACGGCCACAGACCGAGGAACAGTCCGATCCCGATGTGCATGCCCATGATCACAACCAGCGCCGCGTACCGTGTCGGCTTCCACAGGAGCAGGAGTGGGAACAGCAACTGGGCCCAAATCGAGATCCATGACCCGATCACCACGAAGGGTGTGACCTTCCACGCCAGATCGCTCAGCACGGGGAACACCCGGAACACATCGAGGTTCAATGCGTAATACAGCGCGCTCCCGTCCAGCCACTCTTTGCCCATGAGCTTGAAGATGCCCGCGTTGACGTAGATGAGAACCACTTGATAGCCACACAGCACGACTGCGGTGTTGTGGGCGGCGGCCCGAACCCACACGGGGATGCGCCGCACGATCGCAGACGGATAGATCGACGGGATGCCTCGTCGCCGACGCCACCACTCATCCAGCGACCAATGCCGTGACAGGTTCGCCAGAACGCAGAACAGGAGCGCGATCCGCATGACCGTGTCGCCGCCGTTGGCCAGGAACACACTGTTGGTGCTGAGCGCGACCCAGAACAACAGGAGCAGCGGTGTCACGATGCGCGTGGCGAAGCCGAGGAGGAACAGCACCGCCAGGAGCGACATCACCGCATAGCTGATATCGAAGGCGACGGCGTTGTCCTTCGGGAACACCAACCTGAGGAATTCCGGCCACCCGCGCAGCTCGACCGCCGGGTCAACCCATCGGGACCCGGCTCCCCACAGATAGTGGCGGTCAGGAGCGCTGGAGGCGAGGAAGGACAGGATCGCGATCCCGAAAAGGATCCGAAGCCCCGCCATGCTGTACGTCGCCCGCTCGGCGCCGGTGAACCAGTCCACGACCCGGGCGCTAAGGGGGAGCTTCGGCTGGGTGCTCGGCTGGGTGTTCGGCCGTCCGCTGAGCACGCGCTGCGTCGCGTTCACTGCTCGCCCCCGTACCGGGCGACCACGTCATCGAAGGTGGCCAGCACGTCAGGCCGGATGACGTCGTCGGCCTGGCGCCAACCGAACCGGAGGATGGTCGGATCGTACTGCGCGGTGCTGTCGAAGCGGCGGTCGAAATCGTTGGGACGCTCGCGCACGATCTCCCAGCGCACCCGCTCCACATCCTTCCCGAAGGTCGCGGTCGCGAAGTAGGTCGCGTACTCCTTCAGCATGTAGTCGTAACGCAGCAGATTGATGACGTCGGCTCGGCTGTCGCCGATGAAGGCGAGGTCCAACACCAGATCCTCGGAGGGCTTCGCCCGGAAGCCGTCGTCCGTGCGCTCGATGAACGTATCGCGCACGACCGCCTGCTGATCCTCCTCCAGCTTGCGGAATCGCTCCAGATAGGCGCCGAGCGCGTTCCATGAGAGCTTCTGGATGCGCGATGGCACGGGGCTGCCGACGACGGATCGGAACTCGACGGCGGTGGCGTTGACCCATGCACTCTTCACGAGCGCACCGGACTCGTCGCGCCATTGCGCCTGCACCCGCAGCTGCGGATTGGTCTTCGCGATGTCGGGTGCGAAGATGTCCCACTTCTGGGAGAAGAAGGGGCTGGCGGCTCTCGTGACCGGCGAGAGCGCCGACGCCACCGGGTTGGGCGGCAGAACGATCAGGAGGGTGACGAGCACGTACGCCGTGATGGACGCCAGCGCCACAGTGGTCGCGACGGTGCGGCCACGCGTTCGTTGCGTCATTCCTGCATTCTGCCGCTCATCCTGCGTTGCGGGTCCTTTTCGTGTGAGCGGCTTCGCGACTCCATGGTCAGGAGCACCGCCGCGTAGGCCAGGAACGCGATGGCGATCAGCGCCAAGAACGCCGGGGTCAGGATGCGATCCCACAGCAGCGCCTCGCGACCGGCGATCAGCGACGCGACGATCGCGACGAGACTGACCAGCTGCGCCTGGAAGAGGATCCGGAACGAGCTCCAGCGCGCATCGCGCAGCATCCCGAACGCCACGACTCCCGGCAGGGACAGGACTGCGCCCATCACCTGTGCGGTCAGCGGCGTCAGCGTCCACGCCCACACCGGGATCACCAGCTGCGGCGCGACGAACATGACTGCGCCGGTGATCAGCGAGGCGGCGCCGACCGCGAGCATCGCAGTGCGCACGGGCGTGGGCAGGAGGAGATCGGATGCCTCGGGCCGCCCATCATCCTGCCTCCGCTGCGCCCACCACAGCGCGGCGACCACGAAGGGCGTCGTCGCGTAGAGCGTCATCCACGCGGCGAACGACAGGTTCTGCGAGAACTTGTCCAGGTGCAGCAGCGTTGCGACGAGCAGCGCGCCGGCGAAGACGACCACCGCAGGAAAGCCCGGAGCCACGCGATGCCACCTGGTCGGGCCTACGACGCGGATGAAGAACCAGATGCCGCCGACGTATGCCGAGGCGAGCATGTAGGCGGTCAGCGGCGGGTCGATAGGCCACGCGAACAGCTCGCCGGTACGCGTCGGGAAGCCATAGAGCAGCACCGCGGCGATCAGCAGGAACGGCAGGATCACCGCGGCGACGACGCGCGTGGCGGGGGAGAGGCGATCGGATGCCGCGCGCGCGGGGGCACCGTTGCGTTTGTCGGTGCCGCGCTCGCCGGCGTCGCGCCCGCGGGCGTTGCTCTGGCCGGCGGCGCGCCCGCCGGCGTTGCTCTGGCCCGCGCCGCGCCCGCCGGCGTTGCTCTGATCGGCGTCGCGCCCGCCGGCGTTGCTCTGTCCGGCGTCGCGCCCGCGGGCGTTGCTCTGTCCGGCGTCGCGCCCGCTGGCGCCGCCGGCGGCGTCAGGCCGCGACACGGGCGAGGACTTCTGCGTAGGTGAGTCCCGCACCGACGGCGATCGCCGCGTCGATGGCGTTGGTCGCGCCACTCTCCCGCAGCGCCGCCACCGCGGGCGCATACAGCTCGAAGCCGGCGGGGTTGACCGTGCCGGTGCGACGTCGAAGGCGCTGCGCGGCTCCGATCAGGAGTCCGACACCGTCGGCATCCCCTCGTGCCGCGTGGATCGCGGTCAGCCCCTCGAGTCCGTACACGACCCCTTCGTCATGGCGGAGGGCGATGGACATGTCGAGGGATTCGGCGAAGTCGGCCTCGGCGCCGGCGATGTCGCCGCCGAAGAAGCGCGGCCACCCGCGGTGATGCTGCGCGATCGCGATCCCGAGCAGCTCGCCGTTCGCAGTTGCGAGATCGAGGCTGCGGGCGAACCGCTCCGCGGCGCCGGCGACATCGCCTCCGGCGATGTCGATGCGGCCCTGCGTGACGAGCGTCATCGCCTCACCCCAAGAGTCGTGCGCTGCGCCGAAGCCGGCCAGGCTCTCCTCGAGCACGCTGCGCGCCGCGCCCATGTCGGGCCCGGACGGCGCGGCCAGGTAGGCCAGGGCGAGCGACACCCCGGCGAGGGCGGCGCCGGCCGGATCTCCGACTTCGCGGAAACGCTCGGCACTCGTGCGCAGGCCCGGGATCACATCGACCTCGCGCTCGCGCCAGAACGTGTTCGCGCGCGTGAAGTACAGTGCGATGGCCTCGGTGCGCGGCGGAAGGGCGATGTCGTCGCGGGTGGCGATCTCGAGCAGCTCGGTCATCCAGGTGCGGACGAGTCCGAGCAGACCGCTGATCCAGACGTACAGGTACAGCGACCAGAGGAACTCTGCGACTTCGTCCAGCCGGCGCGCGTTCAGGAGGTGGCGCACGACGCCGGTCAGGTTCTCCGCTTCGGCGTCGAGCCGCCGCATCCATTCGAGCTGGTGAGCGCTTCGCAGACCTGCGGTCGCCTCGCGCGCCAGCTGCATGTAATGGGCGACCCAGGCCTCGGTCGCCGCTGCGCGCGCCTCGTCGCCGATCCGCTCGCGCGCGAAGGCGCGCATGAGCGACAGCATGCCGAAGACCCGGAGTCCGTCGCGGTCGCGCTGCCAGAGCAGGCTCGCATCCAGCAGCGCCTCGACCGCGTCGATGTCGTCGACGCCGACGATCACGTCCATGGCCGCCTCGAGGCTGAAGGGTCCGGTGAACACGGACAGCGCGTCGAACGCGGTCGAGGCGGCGGGCTCGAGGAGCCGCACGCTCCAGTCGATCGTGCTGCGCAGCGCCTGCTGGCGCGGGGGCAGGTCGCGAGAACCGCCGACGAGGAGCGTGAAGGCGGAATCCAGGCGCGCCAGGATCATCTCGGGCGACATGGTGCGCACCCGGGCCGCGGCCAGCTCGATCGCGAGCGGGACGCCGTCGACAGCCCGCACGATCGCCTCGACGGCGGGCGTGTTCTCGGGCGTGAGGCGGAACCCGGGACTGATGCCGGTGGCGAACTGCACGAAGAGCGCGACGGCTGGCCAGACGCGTCCCTCGGGGGCGGTCGGCGCGGAGCCGTCGGACGGTGTCGCGTTGGGACCGGTAGCGGCATCGGCGTCGTCGGCGCGGTCGGCGCTCGGAACCGCGAGCGGCCCGAGTTCGAAGGTGCGCTCAGCGCGGACGCGCAGCGGCGAACGGCTGGTCACGAGCACCTGGAGGCGGGGCAGCGTGGAGACGAGGTCGACGAGGTCGCCGGTCGCGTCGAGCAGGTGCTCCATGTTGTCTACGACGAGGAGCAGGTCGCGGTCGATCAGCGCCGCGATCAGCTTGTCGCCGAGGCGCTCGCCGCCGGAGTCGCGCACGCCGACCGCGCGCGCGATCGCGCTCACCACCTGCTGCGGCTCCGACAGCGATTCCAGGGGCACGAACGCGACCTCGCGCCCGGTGGCGGCGACCGCACTGCCGACCTCGATCGCCAGCCGCGACTTGCCGATGCCGCCCGGGCCGACGATCGTCACGATCCGCACCCCGGGCGCGCCGAGGAGCTCGAGCAGCCGGGTCTTCTCCTCCTGCCGGCCGACGAGCGGGTTGTACGGCGCGGGGACGGTGGCCGCGGCATCCGGTCTCTTCGTCGTTTCCGCCTGCGGACGTGACGCATCGAAGCGATCGGCGAGGAGCGTCGCGAGGTCGGCGACGAGCAGCTCCTTGAGCTCGGCCGGTGTCTCGAAGCCGCGGTACGAGCTCGTGTCATCGGAGCGCACCCGGTCGAGGAGGGCCGACAGGCGCGCCTCGCGGTCGGGCGCCGGCTCTTTGATGTAGATCAGATGCGGCATCCCGCCCGACAGCCGGTACTCGTCCTCGAGCCCGGAGATCTCCTCATCGGGGGCGACCCACCCGTAGCTCTGCCAGTAGACGGCGACGAAGATGTCGCTCTGCGCGAGGTAGGACCGGTAGAGCGAGCGCGGCGGATGCGGGCGCGCGCCGAGCTCGAACATGACCGGTGCGAGGTGAAGCGACTCGATCGCGGCACGGGCGACGTCGCGCTCGGGCTCGAGTTCTCGGAGTGTGGAGCTGAGGAAGACCCGGATGCGCTGGTCGGGAGTGCGGATCGACGCCGGGTGAGCGTCCATGGGGAAAGTGTGCCGCAGCCGGGCGCCGGCGTCCACACCCTGATGGCCGCGCCCGGAGACCGCGCCCGGAGACCGCGCTCGGGCGATAGCTCGGGGCGATGGCGTTCACAAGTCAGGAGATTCCGGCGGTTCAGCCCGTCGCGGCTCGCGAACAGGCCGATTCACCTGACTTGTGAACGAGCAACGCAGGGTCAGGGGGTCGGGGAGTTCCAGGACAGCGACTCGATGTAGCGCAGCAGCACGCCCTCGCGCAGCGCCCAGGGGCTCACCTCGAGCTCGTCGACATCCATCGCGGTCATCGCCGTATGCAGGACGACGGCCGCCGCGACGATCTGGAAGGTCCGGTCGGGCGTGATCCCCGGCAGCTCTTGCCGAGCGGATGCCGGGATCCGCGCCAGCCGCGGAATCCAGGAGCCGAGGGACGCGCGGGGGAGCAGCATCCGCTCGATTCCGGACCATCCCGGGACCGGGTAGCCGACCAGCTTCGCCAGCGACCGGATCGCCTTCGACGAACCCACGACGTGGTCGGCCCGCGGCTGTGCGCGGAAGTCCTTCGCGACCGGGGCCAGGATCTCTCGCGCGTGCTGCCGGAGCCGCTCGACCGCCTCTTCACCGGGCGGGTCGTCGGGAAGGAAGCCGATCGTCGTGCGGCCGGCGCCGAGAGGGACGGATGCCGCGACCTCGGGCAACTCGTCGGACCCGGCGGCGATCTCGAGCGAGCCGCCACCGATGTCGAAGAGCAGGATCTGACCGGCCGCCCACCCGAACCAGCGGCGGACCGCGAGGAACGTGAACCGCGCCTCGGTCTCGCCGCCGAGGACCTGCAGCGGCTGGCCGAGGGCCTCCTCGATGCGGGCGATGACGTCGGCACCGTTGGCGGCCTCGCGGACTGCGGAGGTCGCTGTGGCGAGCAGCTCGTCGACGCGCTCGGCGGCGGCGACTGCTCGAGCCTCGGTGACGGCGCTCACCAACGCGGCGACGCCCTCCTCGGTGATCGCGCCGTCGGCGTCGAGGTAGCGCATCAGGCGCAGGACGGTCCGCTGGCTCGTCGCGGCCAGCGGCCTCCCGCCCGGCCGGACGTCGGCGACCAGCAGATGGACCGTGTTCGAGCCGATGTCGAGAACTCCGAGGCGCACGGTCTCGAGGTTAGCGGGCCTCGGCGGGCGGCTCGCGGGTACCGGGCCTCGGCGGGCGGTCTCGGGGTCAGCGGGCTTCGGCGCGGCCGGCGAGGTCAGCGGGCCTCGGCGGGCGGTCTGGGGGTTGCCGGGACTCAGCGCGGCCGGCGAGGTCAGCGGGCCCGGGCGGGCGGTCTCGGGGTCGGCGGGCTTCGGCGCGCGGTCTGGGGTTGCCGAGCCTCGGCGCGCGGTCTGGGGGTTGCCGGGCCTCGGCGGGCGGTGTCGGGGTTACCGGACCTCGGCGGGCGGTGTCGGGGTTGCCGGGCCTCAGCGGACGGTCGACGAGGTCACGGTGAGGGCCGGCGCGCTCGGCGCGGTCGGTGCCGCGACCTGGATCCCGACCCGCTGCGTCTGGCCCGCCTGGATCGCGGCACCCCAGTCGGCGCCGGTGCAGGTCACGACCGACGAGGCGATCGCGCACGTCATGCCCCAGCTGCTGGTGATCGCGGTCGCGCCGGGAGAGGGCCAGCTCACGCTCCAGGACGAGGCGCCGGATGCCGCGGTCACCGCGATGTCGGCCACGTAGCCCTCGGCCCAGGCGCTCTGCACCGCAAAGGTGGCGACGACTCCGGCGGCATTGCCCGGTGCCGGCGAGGCAGGCGGGGCCGGGGTCGTCGTGCGCGGCGTCGGGGTCGCGGTGGGTTTGGGTGTCGCGGTCGCGGTGGGTGTCGCCGACGCGGTCGGTTTGGGTGTCGCGCTGGCAGTCGGTTTGGGTGTCGCGCTCGCGGTCGGCTTCGGCGTCGCGCTGGACGTCGGTTTCGGTGTCGCGCTGGCCGTCGGCTTGGGCGTCGCCGATGCGGTCGGCTTCGGCGTCGCAGTCGGCGTCGGCGAGGCCGTCGGCGTCTTCCCCAGCAGTGGCGCCAGCGCGGTCAGCTTCGCCTGCTGCGGCGTCTTCCAGTCGTCCATCACGAGGCCGCCGGTATCGCCGCTGTTCGGATTGAACGACCAGTACGCGAAGCTCATGCTCTTCTTGCCGAGGTAGCCGACGAGACTCTGCAGCCACTGCTTGTCGCTGGTCGTGGTCAGTTTCGTCCCGAATTCGCCGAGCAGCACCGGGGCGATCTTGCTCGTGGAGATGTAGCCCCAGTTCTGCTCCCACACCGACTCGAGGTTCGCCGGATAGTTCGCCGCAGTGAACCATGCCTGCCCCGACACGCTCGCGGGGTAGTCGTGCGGCGAGTACACGACGCGGTTCGCGACGCTGAGGGCCACCGGCTTGGTCTTCACGCCGCGCAGCCCGCCGCCCCACCAGGTGGTCGATCCGTCGGATTCGCGCTCGATTCCCTCGACGATGATCAGCAGGTTCGGGTTCACCGAGAGCACCGCGTTCCCGCCGCGCGTGGCCGCCGCCTGCCAGTCGCGCGCCGCGTCGCCGCAGCCCCAGCACGCCGCGCCGCGCGGCTCATTGTGCAGGTCGACTCCAATGACGGTGGGCTCGGATTTGTACCGCAGCGCCAGCATCTTCCAGTCGTCGATCCACTTCTTCTCCGGGTATGCGCTCGTGTACCAGAGTTCGGACTGACCCGCCGAGTCGGGCCGGTGCCGGTCGAGGATCACGTTCAGGCCGTTCGCCTTCGCGCGCGCGATGACGGCGTCCATCAGCTTCAAGGGGCTCAGCGGCGCGAGCGCCGGGTTCAGGGTCGCGTTGATCGAGGTCGTCGACGTCTTGCCGAGGCACTCGTTCGAGAACGGCAGGCGGATGGTGTTGAACCCCCACCCGGCGATCTGCTTGAGCCCCTGCTCGAGCGTGATCGACCAGAGTCCGTGCGGCGCGCAGTCGGAGGTCTCCATCCCGAACCACGACACCGCCTTGATCGTGTACGGCGTCCCCGCGGCGGTGACGATCTGCGCGCCCTTGGTCTGCAGAGCTCCGGATGCCGCGGCCGACGCGGCCGCGGCGGTGCCGCCGATCAGCCCGAGAGCCAGTGCGCCCGCGGCGAGCATCGCCAGCGATCGCCGGAGGACGGTGGAGCGAGATCTGTGGTGCTCTGGGCGCATGGTGCCAGGGCTTTCTCGTTCGGATGCCGGGAGTGCTCGTTCCGCTCACGGTACCGCACCCGGATGACGGGCTGATTTCGGGTGCGGCGCGGAGGTGCGCCCGGATCAGCTCACCCGGGCATCCGGGCACTTGGAGACCATCGCCTTCACGAACGCCACCGACTGGTACGCGTACTGGTACGCCCACTCCACGATGTTCAGCGAAGCGTCGACGGGCTCGACGACGGTCTGGCCGGAATAGCAGCGGTCGAAGATGTAGCGCGTCCGCGCGACGTGGGGGGTGAAGGTGAGGACGACCACGCGCTCGCCGGGCGCGTAGTCGTTGAGCACACCCGCCTCGCCGGCCGTGGTGAACGGCTTCGGATGCACGCAGTCCACGTAGTCCTCGTCGCAGATCGACTGATTCTTCGCCGACTGCTCGCCCTCCAGCGGCACCGAGATCAGGATGCGGTCGGCAACGCCCTGGTCGCGGAGCGCCTCGGCGGCGCGGATGCGCTCGATCGTGGGCGGGCCGATGACGTAGATGAGGTCAGCGGTGCCGACCTTCTCGGTCGGCGGGAAGACGTAGGCGGGCAGTCCTGCGCCCGCCACCACGAGGAGCACCGCCGCGGCCGATGCCGCGGCGATCGCCCAGCGTCGCCTGGTCCCCATGATCTGCTCCCGGTCGGGTCGACCGATGAGCGAGAGCAGCATCGACATCGCCCACCGTGAGGGTCGTGCCTCGGCCCGACCTGCGGAGAGTCTACTGACCGGCGCGTCAGGCGCGGCATCCGATCTTCGTCCTGCCATTACGATGAGCGAGATGTTTGCCGACGACGCAGCCACCCTTCCCGCGCAGACCCCGCTCTCGCTCTACCGTGAGATCGACCGCGCGGAGTGGGCGCATCTCGCCGCCGGCACCACCCTGCCGCTGACCGAGACCGAGATCGTGCAGATCCGCGGACTCGGCGACCGGCTCGACATGGCAGAGGTCCGCGAGGTCTACCTCCCGCTGTCGGGGCTGCTCAGCCTGTATGCGACGGCGACGAAGCGCCTGGGCGCCGAGACGAGCTCGTTCCTGCGCGATGACGATTCGACGACGCCGTTCGTGATCGCGGTGGCGGGGTCGGTCGCGGTGGGCAAGTCGACGATCTCGCGCCTGCTGCGCGAGCTGGTCTCGCGGTGGCCGGGAACGCCTCGGGTCGAGCTCGTCACGACGGACGGATTCCTCTACCCGAACGCCGAGCTCGAGCGGCGCGGGCTCATGGATCGCAAGGGCTTCCCGGAGTCGTACGACCGCCGCGCGCTGGTGAACTTCCTGACCGAGGTCAAGAGCGGCGCCGCCGAGGTGCGCGCGCCGTTCTACTCGCACATGCGTTATGACATCGTGCCGGACGCGCACACGACCATTCGGCGCCCCGATGTCGTCATCGTCGAGGGGCTGAACGTGCTGCAGCCCTCGCCGTCGCCGAGCGAGATGGCCATCAGCGAGCTGTTCGACTTCTCCATCTACGTCGACGCCGACACGTCGCACATCAGCGACTGGTACGTGGAGCGGTTCCTCGCCCTGCGACGGGGGGCGTTCAGCAACCCGAACTCGTTCTTCAACGTGTTCGCGCACCTGACCGACGCGGAAGCCGTGCGTATGGCGCTCGGGTTCTGGAACGACATCAACCTGCCGAACCTCGAGGAGAACGTGCTGCCGACCAAGCACCAGGCCAAGCTCGTGCTGGAGAAGGGCGCAGACCACGCGGTCGAGCGGGTGCTGCTGAGGAAGCTCTAGATGTACCCGGCTGTGACGTTGGTGACGGTTCGGGACTTGCGGTGAGGAGAACCTCCGGGGCTTAGTGGAAGTGCTTACGTTCCCTAGTCTCCCCGGAGGTTCCCATGGCCCACGGTAATGCTCGGTTGAATATCCACGGACGGACCCTGTTGATAACTCGGGTCATTCATGATGGGCGCCCTCTCGCTCATGTCGCCCGAGAGCTCGGGCTCTCGCGTCAGTGCGCGCATCGGTGGGTGTCCAGGTTCCGGCTGGAGGGCGCGGCCGGGTTGGTGGATCGGTCGTCCCGGCCACGGTCGATGCCGCGGCGCACGCCAGTCGAGATCGAGCAGCGGGTGCTCGCGTTACGCGCTCAGCTGCGGCAAGGTCAGGACCGGATCGGGCCGGTCGCTGGGGTTCCAGCCCGCACGGTCGGAGCGATCCTGCGCCGCCACGGCGTCCCACGGTTATCGGAATGCGACCCGTTGACCGGGCAGATCATCCGCGCCTCGAAACAGACCGCCGTCCGATATGAACGCTCCCGCCCCGGTGAGCTGGTGCATATGGACGTGAAGAAGCTGGGCCGTATCCCCGACGGCGGCGGGTGGCGCGCCCACGGCAGAGCGGCCGGCGATACCGCCGCTCACAAGAAGGCTCGGATCGGCTTCGACTACGTCCACTCGATCATCGATGACCACTCCAGGCTTGCGTACTCCGAGATCCACCCGGACGAGAAGGGGCCAACCTGCGCTGGGTTCCTTGCCCGCGCTGCCGCGTACTTCGCCGTGCACGGCATCCCCCGCATCGAACAGGTCATGACCGACAACCATTTCAGCTACCGGCTCTCACACGACGTCCAGGCCGTGCTCCGCACGCTCGGCGCGAAACACGTCCTCATCCGCCCGCACTGCCCCTGGCAGAACGGGAAGGTAGAACGCCTGAACCGCACTCTGCAAACCGAGTGGGCCTACCGGCAGGTCTTCCCCTCAAACACCGCCCGCACCAACGCCCTCGCACCCTTCATTGAGCACTACAACACCGAACGCCACCACACCGCCATCAACGGCACACCCCTCAGCAGAGTGTTACCCACGTGACTGCTGAGTACATCTAGAAAGCGGGGGCGAGGACCCCGTCGGTCTCGATGTAGCGCTCGCCGGTGTCGGGGCATACCCAGCCGTCCGCGTCGGCGCGCAGCGGCTTGCCGGCACGACCGACCCAGCCGATCAGGCGAGCCGGCACCCCGACGACGAGTCCGTAGTCGGGGACGTCCTTCGTCACGACGGCACCGGCTGCCACCAGTGCCCAGGCGCCGATGCGCACCGGCGCCACGCACACGGCGCGAGCGCCGATCGAGGCGCCGTCGCCGATCTCGACGCCCACCGCGTGCCAGTCATCGGCGGTCTTCACGGTCAGGTCGGGATTCGCGGCACGGGGGAATTCGTCGTTGGTCAGCACCGCCGCCGGTCCGATGAAGACCCCGTCGCCGAGCACGGCCGGCTCGTAGACGAGGGCGTAGTTCTGCAGCTTGCACGCAGCGCCGATCGTGACGCCAGGGCCGATATAGGCGCCGCGGCCGATCGTGCAGTCCGCCCCGACGACCGCGTTCTCGCGCACCTGGGCGAGGTGCCACACACGGGTTCCGGCGCCGATGTCCGCGCTGTCGGCGACATCGGCCGAGGGGTGCACGTCGGCGGCTCGCGTGTCGGTCATCGACATCCTCCTCAGAATCCGTACGGAGAAATGCTTGCTGATCTCAGTGCTCCCAAAGCTATACTTCTCCCCTGGGGATATCGAGGGTCGTGCGCTGTGGGAAGCGCGTCAGCGGCCGTCGGTACTGAAACACCTGCTGGGGCGGGTGGTCCGGGTGCTTTCGCGGTGCTGCGGACAGTCTGGGGAGACATGGGGAACGGGGCATCCGTCGTTGAAAAAACGGCGCGATTGAGCATTGCTGTCATCGGAGCGGGGTACTGGGGTCCGAACCTCGCCCGCAACTTCCGGACCGGTCCGGCGTGGCATCTCGCCGCGATCTGCGACCTCGACATCGATCGCGCGCGTCGCGTCGCGGACTCGGTGGGCGGTGTGCCGGTCACCGACGACCTGCACGACGTCCTGTCTGATCCGCTGATCGACGCGGTCGCGATCGCCACACCGGCGCGCACGCACCATGCGATCGTGATGGCGGCGCTGGAGGCTGGCAAGCACGTCATCGTCGAGAAGCCGCTGGCCGACAGCGGCGTCGCCGGCCGCGAGATGGTCGAGCGCGCGGGGGAGATGGGTCTGGTCCTGATGGCCGACCACACGTACTGCTACACGCCGGCGGTGCTGAAGATCCGCGAGCTCATCGCCGACGGGTTCCTGGGCGACATCCTCTTCGTCGACAGCGTGCGCATCAACCTGGGACTCATCCAGCCCGACGTCGACGTCTTCTGGGACCTCGCGCCGCACGACCTGTCGATCATGGACTTCGTGCTGCCCGGCGGCCTGCGGACCACCAGCGTGGCGGCGCACGGGGCGGATCCGCTGCGCACCGGCAAGGCGTGCATCGGCTACCTCGCGATGCCGCTGGCCGGGGGAGCGGTCGCCCACGTGCACGCCAACTGGCTGAGCCCGACCAAGATCCGCCAGATGGTGATCGGCGGCACCAAGCGCACGCTGGTGTGGGATGACCTCAACCCCCAGCAGCGGCTGAGCGTCTACGACCGGGGCGTCGACATCGAGCAGGTGTCGAAGGGCAGCGCAGCGGACGCGCGTGCCGCGCACATCTCCTACCGGCTCGGCGACACGTGGTCGCCGGCGCTGCCCGAGGGCGAGGCGCTGGCCGGCGTCGCCGCCGAGTTCGCCGCGGCGATCCGGGAGGGCCGCAGCGCGCGCACCGGTGGCGAGGCCGGTCTGCGGGTGCTGGCGGTGCTCGAGGCCGCGAACCGCAGCCTCGAGCGCGGCGGCGCGCCTGAGCCGCTCGAACCGCTCGAACCGCTCGCCGTCGAGCTCGTCAGCGGGGGAGTCGTCCGATGACGCGGCTGGAGGGCTCCCGCATCCTCGTCACGGGCGGTGCCGGCACGATCGGCTCGACCCTCGTCGACCAGCTGCTGGACGCCGGGGCCGCGCACATCGACGTGCTGGACAACCTGGTCCGCGGGCGCATCGGCAACCTCGAGCACGCACTGGCCACCGGTCGGGTCACGCTCGTGGACGGCGACATCCGCGATGCTGCGCTGGTGGATGACCTCACCGCCGGCAAGGACCTGGTCTACCACCAGGCCGCAATCCGCATCACGCAGTGCGCCGAGGAGCCGCGGCTGGCTCTCGAGGTGCTCGTCGACGGCACGTTCAACGTCGTCGAGTCGGCGGCGAGGCACCGGGTGCGCAAGCTCATCGCGGCATCCAGCGCATCCGTGTTCGGCCTCGCGGAGGAGTTCCCGACGACCGAACGGCACCACCACCACAACAACGACACGCTCTACGGCGCCGCCAAATCGTTCAACGAAGGGCTGCTGCGCAGCTTCCGGGCGATGCAGGGCCTGGACTACGTCATCCTGCGCTACTTCAACGTCTATGGGCCCCGCATGGACGTGCACGGCCTGTACACCGAGGTGCTGGTGCGCTGGATGGAGCGGATCGCGGACGGCGAGCCGCCGCTGATCTTCGGCGACGGCCGCCAGACGATGGATTTCGTCTGCGTGCCGGACATCGCCCGTGCGAACGTGCTGGCCGGAGCCAGCGACATCGTGGACGGCGACTACAACATCGCCAGCGGCACCGAGACCAGCCTGCTCGAACTCGCCGAGGCGCTGCTGCGGGTCATGGGTTCGGACCTGGGGGTCGAGCACGGCCCGGAGCGCGCCGTCAACGGCGTTCCCCGCCGGCTCGCCGACACGACGGCCGCCCGGCGCGACCTCGGCTTCGAGGCATCCATCGGCATCGAGGAGGGTCTTCGGATGCTGGTGGACTGGTGGGCCCCGCTGCGGGAAGAGATCGCGGCCGGCCGGACGGTCCGCGCATGAGCGCCCGCATCAACGTGATGGTGCCCTGGCTCGGGACCGAGGAGGCGGATGCCGTCGCGGAGGTGATCGCCAGCGGCTGGGTGGCACAGGGCCCGCGCGTCCTGCGCTTCGAGCAGGAGTTCGCCGCCGCGATGCAGGCGCCGTACGCCGTCGCCACGACGAGCTGCACGACCGCCCTGCACCTGGCGCTGATCGTCGCGGGGATCGGGCCGGGCGACGAGGTCGTCATCCCTTCGTTCTCGTTCATCGCCACCACGAACGCGGTCCGCTACGTCGGTGCCGACCCCGTGTTCGCCGACGTCGACGCGGGCACCGGCAACCTCACGGGCGACACCGTGGCGGCAGCTCTGACGCCGGCCACCCGCGCCGTGATCGCCGTCGACCAGGGCGGGGTGCCGGTCGACCTGGACGGCATCCGGGCGGTCACCGACCGGCTCGGAATCGTCGTGATCGAGGATGCCGCGTGCGGCGCCGGCTCGACTTACAAAGGGCGCCCCGTGGGCGCCGGCGCGGAGATCTCGGCGTGGTCGTTCCACCCGCGCAAGCTCCTGACGACCGGCGAAGGCGGCATGCTCACGACGACGCGCGAGGACTGGGCCGCGCGGGCGCGTCACCTCCGCGAGCACGCCATGAGCGTCTCGGCCGCCGACCGGCACCGCTCGGTGCTGCCGCCGGCCGAGGAGTACGGCGAGGTGGGCTTCAACTTCCGGATGACCGACCTGCAGGCCGCCGTCGGCATCGTCCAGCTGGGGCGCCTGCCCGAGATCGTGCGGCGTCGCCGCGAGATCGCGGCGGCCTACCAGCGCGCCATCGCCGGCATCCCGGGTCTTCGCGCGGTCGCCGACCCGTCGTACGGCACCGGCAACTACCAGTCCTTCTGGGTCGAGGTCCTCGACGAGTACCCGACCGATCGCGAGGGGCTGCTCGAGGCGCTCGCCCACGCCGACGTCTCGGCGCGACGCGGCATCATGGCCGCGCACCGCCAGCCGCCGTACCGTTCCCTGACGCCGGAGCGCGGGCTGCCGGTCACCGAACGCCTGAACGAGACCACGCTGATCCTTCCGGTGTTCCACACGTTGACCGCCGACGAGCAGGATCGCGTGATCGCGGTGCTGCGCGCACCGGCCGGGGTCGCGGCATGAGCGCGGGGCTGCTGCTCGTGGGGGCGAGCGGACTGGTGCGGGAGGTCCTGGCCGCCGGGATCACCGGCGTCGCAGGAATCCTCGACGATGACCAGACGCTGCACGGCAGCCAGATCGACGGCATCCCGGTGGTCGGCGCGGTCTCAGCGGCGACCGACCGCGACGAGTCGCTGCTGGTGTGCATCGGGCCGAGCGCGAGCCGCCGCAGCGTCGTACGCCGACTCGCGAAGTCCGGCGTCGGCCTCGACCGGTACGCGACGTACGTCGCGCGGTCGGCCCGGATCGGCCGGACGAGCACGGTCGCCCCTGGCAGCATCCTGCTCGACGGCGTGGTCGTCACCGCGGATGCGAGCATCGGTCACCACGTCGTGGTGATGCCGAACTGCACCGTCACGCACGACTGCGTGCTCGATGATTTCGCGACGCTCGCGGCGGGCGTCGCGCTCGGCGGGTCGGTGCGCATCCGCGGGGCCGCGTACGTCGGCATGAACGCGTCGATCCGCCAGGGCGTCGAGATCGGCCGCGGCGCGACGGTCGGCATGGGCGCCGTGGTGCTCGCCGACGTCCCGGGCGATCGGACCTGGGCAGGGGTGCCCGCTCGAGAACTGGAGGCACGGGGATGACCGGCGGCCTGCCGTTCCTGGACGCGGTGCCGTTCGTCGACCTCGGCGCCCAGCAGGCGGAGATCGTGGACGAGGTGCTCCCGGTCTGGCGTGCCCAGCTCGAATCGGCCGCCTTCATGGGCGGCCCGGAGGTCGACGCGTTCGAACGCGAGTTCGCCGACTACCTCGGTGTGCGCCACGTGATCGGGGTCTCGAACGGCACCGACGCGCTCGAGCTCGCGTACCGGGCGGTCGGCATCGGCACGGGCGACGAGGTGATCGTTCCGGCGAACACGTTCATCGCCACCGCCGAGGCGGTCTCGCGGATCGGCGCCGTGCCCGTCTTCGTCGATGTCGACGACGACCACCTCCTCCTCGACCCGGACGCCGTCGCGGCGGCGATCACGCCCCGCACCCGCGCGATCGTGCCGGTGCACCTGTTCGGGCAGACCGCGCCGATGGAGCAGATCGCCTCGATCGCCCGTGCCCACGACCTGGTCGTGATCGAGGATGCCGCCCAGGCGCAGGGCGCCGCCTCCGCGGCCGGTCGGGCCGGCGCGCTGTCACGGGTGGCGGCGACCAGCTTCTATCCCGGCAAGAACCTCGGCGCCGCGGGCGATGCGGGCGCGGTCATGACCGATGACGCCGCCCTCGCGGCGCGCGTGCGCACGCTCGGCGCCCACGGCAGCGCCGTCAAGTACGTGCACGATGTCGTCGGCGTCAACGCACGCCTCGACGCGGTGCAGGCGGTCGTGCTGCGCGCCAAGCTGCGGCGCCTCGACGGCTGGAACGCGATGCGCCGGGCCGCAGCGGCGCGCTACGCCGCCATGCTCACCGGCTTGGACGGGGTGCGCCTGCCCGCCGTGCGCCCGGGCAACGACGACGTCTGGCACCTCTTCGTCGTGCGTGTCGACGACCGTGATCGGGTGGCGGCCGTGCTTGCTGCGGCGGGCGTCGGCACCGGCATCCACTACCCGACGCCCGTGCCCTTCACCGCCGCCTACGCATCGCTCGGCTACCGTCGTGGACAGTTCCCGGTCGCCGAGGCGGCAGCGGGCCGCATCCTGTCGCTGCCGATGTTCCCGCACCTGAGCGAGGCGCAGCAGGAGCAGGTCGTCGGCGCGCTGGCCGGAGCGCTCCGGCGCACGACCGAGCGGATCGCGTCATGAGGATCGTCCGCCCCGCGCGGATGCTCCGCCGCCCGAAGGTCACCGTGGTGATCCCGCACTACAACTACGGGCAGTTCCTGCAGACGGCGGTCGACTCGGCACTGGACCAGCGCGGCCTCGACCTCGAGATCATCATCGTGGATGACCGATCCACCGACGGCAGCGATGCGATCGCGCGCCGTATCGCCGCGGCCGATCAGCGGATCACGCTCGTCGAGCACGCGGAGAACATGCGGCACATCCGCACGTACAACGACGGACTGGCCAGGGCGACCGGCGACTACGTCGTGCTGCTGTCGGCCGATGACGCCCTCACCCCCGATTCGCTCACCCGTTCTGTCGCGCTGATGGAGGCGCATCCGAACGTCGGCCTGGTCTACGGCGGAGTGGAGTTCTTCTCCGGGGAGCTGCCAGCGGTCCGCGCCGGTGGCGGGTGGTGGCAGCTGTGGACCGGCGAGGAGTGGATCGACCGACTCGTGCGCCGCGGGCGCAACGCAGTGGTCAACCCCGAGGCCGTGATGCGTCGTTCGGTGTACCTGAGCACCGGCGGCTACGACCTCGACTTCCCGCACGCCGGCGACATGTACATGTGGCTGCAGGCCGCCGCCGTCAGCGATGTGGGCTTCGTCGCCGGACCCCGCCAGGCGTACTACCGCAGCGATCACGGCGCCAACATGCACTCCAGCCAGTACGGCGGAGTGCTCGATGACATGCGGCAGGTGCGAGACGTCTACGAGCGCTTCTTCGCCGCGGACGGATCGGGGCTCGCCGGTGCCGACGCGCTCGCCGCGACCGCGCGACGCTCGGTCGCGCGCGAAGCCCTGCTTCGCGGCGCGCTGCTGCGGGCCGAAGGCGCCCCGGCCGAGGTGCTCTCGGAGCTCCAGGGCTTCGCCCGCGAGACTGCGCCGGAGATCGTGCGCACCCCGGTCTGGCGCTGGGCTGATCGCACCGCGATCGAGGGACGGCGGGCACGCGGCATCCGCTCGGCCGAACGTCTGCGCTGGAAGATCCGCTCACGTCGCCAGCTGGCGCTCGGGCTCTGAGGTCGCCGACGATGACCCGTTCGATGAGTGACCACCGCGCGACGCTGCGCTCCCAGGCGACGCGCGGCGCGGCCTGGAGCGGCGTGAGCACGATCGTGCTGCGCCTGGGCGGACTCGTCGTCGGGATCGTGCTGGCCCGGCTGCTCAGCCCCGAGGAGTTCGGTGTCTACGCGGTCGCCCTCACCGTGCAGGCGATCCTGATCACCGTGGCCGACCTGGGGTTGTCCGCCGACCTCATCCGCAGCGACGACCCCGACCGCATCGCGCCGACCGTCGCCACCCTTGGGCTTACCAGCGGCGCGATCATGACCGCGATCACGCTGGCCTCCAGCGTCGCGATCGCGGACCTGCTCGGAGCCCCCGCGGCGGCGCCCGCCATCTCGGTGCTCTCGCTCACGCTGGTGCTGGCCGGGGCGAGCGTCGTGCCGTACGCGATGCTGCAGCGCCGGTTCCAGCAGCGCGAGCTCTTCTTCGTCGGCGTCGCCGACTTCCTCGTCTCCACGACGGTGACCCTGGCCCTCGTCGCGATCGGCCTGGGTCCGCTGGGCCTGGCGATCGGACGCGTGGCGGCGCAGGTCGTCTCGACGGTCATGCAGTTCGTGCTGGCCCGGGTGGTGCCGCGGTTCGGCATCGACCGCGCCGCGATCGGGCCGGTGCTCGCCTTCGGCCTGCCCATCGCCGCCGCCAACCTGCTCTCCTGGACGCTGCTGAACGTCGACAACATCATCCTGGTGCGCATCGCCGGCGCTGCCGCCCTGGGGTTCTACGTGCTCGCCTTCAACATCTCGGGCTGGCCGATGAGCGCCCTGTCGCAGGTCGTGCGCTCGATCTCGCTGCCGTACTTCTCGCGCACCGGCAGCGGGAGCGAGGGACTCGCCCCCGTCGTCGCGGTGGCCTGGGCCGGAGCGCTCCCCGCCGGCGCGGTGCTGGCCGCGCTCAGCGCGCCGCTCATCGAAGTCGTCTACGGCGCGAAATGGCTGCCCGCCGCGCCGGTGCTGGCCGCGCTCGGCCTCTACGGCAGTCTGCGCGTGGTCTTCGACCTCTTCGCCGGCTTCCTCTACGCCCGCGGGCGGTCGCGGCCGGTGCTGTGGATCCAGCTCGCCTGGCTCGCGGTCCTCGTGGTGGGCATGATCTTCGCCACGCAGGCGTTCGGGATCGTCGGCGCCGGATGGGTGCACGTGGTCGTGGCGGTCGTCGTGGTCCTTCCCGCATACGCGCTGGCGCTGCGCTCGGCCGGCGTCCGCTTCCGGACGATCCTGCGGGCGGCGTGGTGGCCGACGGTGGCGGCGGTCCCCGCGGTCGCTGTCGCGATCGGCGCACGTCTGCTGATCGAGAACCCGGTCGGGGCGGTGCTGGTCGGCGGTCTCGGCGCCGTCGCGGTCTACCTGCTCGTCGGGTGGCCGTGGCTGCGGCAGCACGTGCGGGCGATCCGCGGCTCGGAGCGGGTCGGCGTGGCGGTGCACGATGTCGCGTGATCTCGCGGTGGCGCCAGCGACGCGGGTGCGCACCTGGACGGGATACGCCGAGTCGCACGCGATGTCGGGACGGATGCTGCGGCTGGCGGCTCGCCTCGCACCGTCGCCGCTGCGCCCGATCGCCCGGATTCCCGCGCCGAGGCTGGCGCCCCGCGCTCGGCCGCTGGTCTCCGTCGTCATCCCCTGCTACAACTACGCCCGGTTCCTCCCGGCCGCCGTGCGCAGCGCGGTCCTGCAGGAGGGTGTCGAGGTCGAGGTGCTCGTGGTCGACGACGTCTCGACCGACGACAGCCTCGAGGTCGCCCGCCGGCTCGCGGCCGAGTATCCGTCCGTCCGAGTGCTCGCGCGGGCCGAGAACGGCGGTCATGTCCGCGCCTTCAACACCGGGTGGGCGGCGGCATCGGGTGCGTACATCGTGAAGCTGGACGCCGACGATCTGCTGGCTGCCGGGTCGCTCGCACGCGCCGCAGCACTCCTGGAGTCGTGCCCCGGCGTCGGGCTCGTCTACGGGCACCCGCGGCACTTCGAGTCCGCCGAACCGCCCGCCGGCCGCACGACCGACGTCCGGTGGACGGTGTGGCGCGGGCGGGACTGGCTCGCCGAGCGCTGCCGGCTCGGCGTCAGCGCGATCACCAACCCGGAGATGGTGCTCCGCTCGAGCGTCCTCGCCGAGATCGGCCCGATGGACCCGGCGGTCCCGTACGCACCGGACATGGAGATCGCGATGCGGGTCGCCGCGGTCAGCGACGTCGGCTGGGTCGGCGGGGCGGATCAGGCCCTGCACCGCGAGCACGGCGGGAGCATGAGCGAGACCGACGGATCGGGCACCCTCGTCGACCTGGAAGCACGGGCCGATGCGTTCGCGAGCGTGTTCCGCCGCGTCGGCGATCGCGTTCCCGGTGCGAGCGCGCTGCACGACGACGCCCGTCGGGCGCTGGCACGCGATGCGCTCCGCTTCGCGTCGGCCGCGCACGACCGCGGGCACCCGCGCGGCGGGGACGACGAGCTGCTCTCGTTCGCCGCGCGCATCTGGCCGGCCGCGCGGGAGTGGTCGTCGTTCCAGCGGGTGGAGCGGGACGCGGCATCCGGACCGGCTGCCCGCGTCGCCGCGCTCGCCCGACGCGCCGCACGCCGTGCCCGGCAGGACGTCTCCTATGCGCGATGGGTGGTCTCCGGTGTCTGAATCGATCGTGGGTGCGTCCGTGAGCCGGATGCTGGCCACGGCGCGTCGCGCACGCGAGGTCGGGGCGCGCGGCGTCGCCCAGCGCCTCGCCTGGCGCGCCTATCGCGACACCGGCGCCGCCGACCTCTTCTTCCAGATCGCCGACGAGGACATCCTGGCCGAGGTGCCGGACGACCTCCCCGTCCCGCAGGAGCGTCCCGTCCGCGGCGATCCGCTCACCATCGGATGGGTCTGCACGGCGCCGGCTCCAGGCTCAGGCGGGCACACCACCCTGTTCCGGATGGTCGAGGCGCTCGAAGCGCAGGGGCACCGGTGCGTCCTCTACTTCTCCGACCGTCACGGGATGGACGCCATTGCGCTGCAGGAGGTCGTCCGGCGTCACTGGCCCGCACTGCGGGCGGAGGTGCGGGACGTGGCTGACGGCATCCGCGACCTGGACGCGGTCGTGGCCTCGGGCTGGGAGTCGGCCCATCTCATCGTCCGCTACGGCCGGACGCCGATGCGGCGGCTGTACTTCATCCAGGACTACGAGCCGCACTTCTACGGCCACGGTGCCGAGCACGAATTCGCCGCGATGACCTACCGCCTGCCGTTCCGGCGCATCGCGCTGGGCGAGATGCTCGACGGGATGATCCGGGAGGAGACCGGCCTGCACTCGGACGTCGTGCCGTTCGGATGCGACTCGTCGGCGTACCGCCTGCCTTCGCCGCAGCCGGCCCGGCACGGGATCGTCTTCTACTGTCGTCCCGATTACGCCCGTCGCGGCTACCAGCTCGCGCGCGTCGCGCTCACCCTGTTCCACCGCGCGCACCCGGAGCAGGAGATCCACATCTATGGCGCACCGCCCCGCGGATTCGACGTGCCGCACACCTTCCACGGCCGCCTGTCGACCGACGAGCTGAACGAGCTGTACGGCAGGACGATCGCCGGGCTCGCCATGTCGTTCACCAACATCACCCTCGTCGCCGAGGAGATGCTCGCGGCCGGCAACATCCCGGTCGTGAACGACATGCCGCTGGCGCACGCGGTGCTGCCCAACCCGCTCGTCCGCTGGGCCGAGCCGACCGCCGGCGCACTTGCGGGCGCCCTCGCCGCAGTCGTGACCGCACCGGACCGCGAGGCGAACGCGATCGCTGCCGCCGCCTCGGCGGGCGGACGGTCGTGGCAGCCGACCGGCGACGCGGTCGTGCGGATCGTGGAGGACGAGGTGTACGGGTCGTGACCGGCATCCGCTCGAATCTCCACCACCTGCTCACGCAGTCCGCGCAGCGGCTCCCCGACGCGCCCGCCCTCACGTACAAGAACGAGACCGCGACCTACTCAGAGGTCGCGGCGGCCGTGGCATCCGTCGCCGGGCATCTTCGGGAACTGGGGCTTCGCAGAGGCGACCGGGTGGCGATCCTCCTCGAGAAGCGCATCGAGACGGTCGTCGCGATGTTCGCGGTGTCCGCGGCCGGCGGGATCTTCGTGCCGGTCAACTCCGTGCTCAAGCCCGCACAGGTCGAGCACATCCTCGGCGACAGCGGCGCGCGCATCCTGGTGACGACGGCCGACCGGCTCCGCCAGCTCGCCGACCTGCTGCGGCAGGCCCGGATCGAGCACGTGGTCGTGGTGGGCGAGTGCGCAGGGGTTGCGAGGCAGGACGTCCCTTACGGGCTGCACGCCTGGCGGGCGGCATCCGCGCCCAACGGCGGACTCGGCGAGCCGGCGGCGATCGACGTCGACCCCGCGGCCATCCTGTACACCTCGGGGAGCACCGGCAAGCCCAAAGGCGTGGTGCTCAGCCACCGCAACCTCCTCGTCGGCGCCGAGAGCGTCAGCACCTACCTGCACAACACGAGCGATGACGTGATCCTCAGCGCCCTGCCGCTGAGCTTCGACGCCGGCCTGAGCCAGATCACCACGGCGTTCTGCGTGGGGGCGCATGTGATCCTGCTGAACTACCTGCTGCCGCGCGAGGTTCCCGCGCTCTGCGCGCGGCACGGCGTGACCGGGCTCACGGCGGTGCCGCCGCTCTGGCTGCAGCTGGCCGACGTGCCCTGGCCCGAGGAGGCCGCGCGGAGGCTGCGGTACTTCGCCAACACCGGGGGACGGATGCCGCGACCCACCCTCGATCGCCTGCGCGCCACCTTCACCGTGGCGGACCCGTACCTGATGTACGGGCTGACGGAGGCCTTCCGCTCGACCTACCTCGACCCCGCCGAGGTGGACCGGCGCCCCGACTCGATCGGCAAGGCGATCCCGAACGCCGAGATCCTCGTGCTGCGGCCGGACGGCACGCCCTGCGGGCCAGGCGAGCCGGGAGAACTGGTCCACCGCGGCGCGCTCGTCGCCCTCGGGTACTGGAACGACCCGGCGCGCACCGCAGAGCGGTTCCGGCCGGTGACGCACGCCGGCCAGGATTGGCGTGCGCCCGAGCTGGCGGTGTGGTCTGGCGACACCGTCGTCGCGGACGAGGAGGGGTTCCTCTTCTTCGTCGGTCGCTCCGACGACATGATCAAGACCTCGGGCTACCGGGTCAGTCCCACCGAGATCGAAGAGGCCGCGTACAGCACCGGCCTCGTCCGCGACGCGGTCGCCCTCGGGGTCGCCGATGCCGCGCTGGGGCAGCGCATCCTGCTGATCGCCAGCCCCGTGCAGCCCGAACTCGACGTCGCAGCGCTGATCGCAGCGCTGCGCCGGCTCCTGCCGCTGTACATGGTCCCCGCGCGCATCGAGGTCCGCGGGGAGCTGCCGCGCTCGCCCAACGGCAAGTTCGACCGCGCGCTGCTGAAATCGGAGGTGGCCGCATGATGGCCCACCAGCACCTGGCCGCGTTCGGCACGCGGGACGGCGAGCTGCGAGTCGGGGGCATGCCGCTCAGCCGGCTGGCCGCCCGGGTCGGCTCGACGCCGTTCTTCGCGTATGACAGGGGTGTGCTCGACAACAGGATCGACGCGCTCCGCAACACGCTTCCGTCGCGCATCGACCTCAGCTTCGCGATGAAGGCGAACCCGATGCCGGCGCTCGTGCAGCATATGGCCCGGCGGGTGGACCGGATCGATGTGGCCTCGGGCCTGGAGATGCAGGTCGCGCTGGACACCGGCATCCGTCCCGACCGCATCAGTTTCGCCGGACCCGGCAAGACCCCCGCCGAGATCCGCCAGGCGGTCGCGGCCGGTGTGCTCATCGAGATCGAGTCGACCACGGAGCTTCGTCGCGTCATCGCCGCGGGCGACGAGCTCGGGCTCACCCCGACGATCGCCGTGCGCGTCAACCCGGACTTCGCCGTCAAGGGGTCGGGCATGCGGATGGGTGGCGGCCCGCAGCAGTTCGGGATCGACTCGGAAGAGGTGCCGGCAGTCCTGCGCGGCATCGCCGCTGCCGGGGTGGACGTGCTCGGCTTCCACGTCTTCGCCGGCTCGCAGAACCTCAACGCCGGGATCATCGCCGAGTCGCAGCGGCGCACCGTCGACCTCGTCAGCACGCTCGCCGTGCACCTCCCACGGCCGATGCGCTACCTCAACCTGGGCGGCGGGTTCGGCATCCCGTACACGGAGAAGGATCAGCCGCTCGATCTGGGCGCCGTCGCCGAGGGGCTCCGGGAACTGGTCCATGGACCGATCGCCGAGCGCTTCCCCGACGCCACACCGGTGCTGGAGCTGGGGCGCTACCTCGTCGGCGAATGCGGCGTGTACGTGACCCGCGTGCTCGACCGGAAGCTCTCGCGCGGACGGACGTACCTGGTCGTCGACGGCGGCATGCACCATCAGCTCGCGGCATCCGGCAATTTCGGCCAGGCGATCCGTCGCAACTATCCGCTGGTCGTCGGCAATCGCGTCGACGCGGACCCGGACGATGCGGTGACGGTGGTCGGATGCCTGTGCACCCCGCTCGACCTGCTCGGCGACGACCTCGCCCTGCCGGATGCCGACGTCGATGATCTGATCGTCATCTTCCAGGCCGGCGCCTACGGCCTCACCGCCAGCCCGACCGCCTTCCTGGGGCACGCCGCCCCCGCCGAAGTCCTCGTCTGAGATCAAGGAGACCCGATGAACGACAACCTCGATGCCGTCCGCACCGTGCTGATCGAGAGCCTCGAGCTCTCGCAGTCGCCGGGCGAGCTCGCCCCCGACACCGCGCTGTTCGGCGCGCTTCCCGAATTGGACTCGTTCGGGGTGGTCGCCCTGGTGGCCGCGATCGAGGAGCGCTTCGACATCACCATCGACGACGACGAGTTCGGCGCGGAGCTGTTCGACACCGTCGGCACGCTGAGCGATTTCGTCGACGCGAAGCTCGCGTCCGCCGTGAGATGAACCCCGCTGCCCTCGCCGGCTTCCTCGCGCGCCGGACGGATGCCGCGTCGCCGGGCGACCGCCCCGCGGCAGGCGCGACGCGCGTGCGCTGCGGTGCGGTGACGATGGACCACTGGGGGCTCCGCGCCGCGTCCGAGCAGTGGCCGGTGTTCGTCGTGTCGCGGGTGCACCGGCGAGCCGGCGGTTCGGTGGACGAGGGCGAGATCGCCGCACTGCTGCGCACCGACCCGGGCTCGCTCGCCGGGCTGCTGCCGCCGTTCGGCGCGGTCGGCGCCGAACCCGGCGGAGTGTCGATGGTGGCGGACTCACTGGGATTCCAGCACCTGTTCCATTCCGCGCCCTGCCGTGCGGAAGGACCGGTGATGTCCAGCTCCGCCCTGCACGCGGGATGGGCCGCATCAGCGCCGCTGGATCGGACGGCGATCGGCGTCCAGTCGCTGCTCGGCTGGCAGCTGGGGCAGCGGACCCTCTTCGAGGGGATCCGCAAACTCGAGCCGGGTGCGAGCGCCCGGCTCGACGCGGCCGGCGTTCATGTGCGCCGGTCGCGCGAGCCGGCGGGAGATCCGATCGACATGGACGACGCCGTCCGGCGGGCCGCCGATGTGCTGCGGGTGTCGCTGAACGCCCTGCTGGACGACCACCCCGACGCGGTGCTGCAGCTGACCGGAGGGATGGATTCGCGGCTCCTGCTGAGCGCCATCCCGGCGCGGCGCCGCCGGGGTCTTCGGGCGATGACGCTGGAGGTCCCAGGGTCGGGCGATGTGGCGCGCGCCCGCGTGATCGCGGAGCGCTACGGCATCCGCCACACCGTGCACGGGCTCGCAGACGTCGGCACGGTCAGCCCCGCGGTCGCCTGGGAGCTGTGCCGGGCGGACGCGATCCGCCTGGATGCGATGGCCGACCCGGTCGCGCTCGCCGCGCAGCGGATCGCGGAGCGCGACTTCGACCAGGGTGTGCGCATCTCGGGGCTCGGCGGCGAGATGGCGCGCGGCTTCTACTACGTCGGCCGGATCCGCGACCGCGCGTACAGCCGCGGCGACGCGGAGGAACTGGCCTCGTGGCGGATGTTCGTGAACGAGGCCGTGGAGCCCGGTCTGCTCACGCACGAGTTCAGCGCCTGGGCGCGCGCTGTCGCGAACGACGAGGTGTACGCGGCGCTCGAGGCGGGTGGCGAGGAATGGTTCCGCGCGGCGGACGAGTTGTATGCCGGAAACCGCATGCAACGATGGGCGGGCGCCACGGACATCGCCGTCTCCGATCAGCGCACCATCGTCAACCCGATGCTCGACGCCGCGTTCCTGGACATCGCGGCCCGCCTCCGACCCCAGGACAAGGCGCACGCGAGATTCCTCGGTGCGCTGCAGATGGAACTGGACCCAGAGCTCGGGGTGATGCCGCTGGACGGACGCCCTGCCCCCTCGACCTACGCGGATCCCGGAGCGTGGCAACCCGTCCTGGATGTGGCGCGCACCGGTCGAAGGGCCGCTCGCAAAGCAGTGCAGCGTCTGCGGCGCGGCAATCGCCCACCGGCCGGCGGAACGATCCTGGCGGCGAAGGTCGTCGCGCACTGGCGTCAGCACCCGGAGATCCTCCGCCCGCTGGGCGACCTCGACTTCGTCCGCGGCGACTGGGTCCAGGACGTGCTGAACGCGCGCGTCGATCCGCGACCCAGTTCCGTCGCCTTCGTCACGAATCTCGTCGTGGCCTCATCGAGCGAGCCGGCCTCGCTGTCGAGCGCGCAGGGATCACTCCGGGTGGGATGACCCGGCGCGCGGCTGCGCCGCGATCTCGTCGTAGATCCGCATGACGCGCTGCACGCGATGCGTCCACAGGTGGCTGCTCTCCACCAGCGCGTGGGCGGCGCGACCCATCCGCTGCCGCAGCTCGGGATCCTCGACCAGCGCGCGGACGGCCGCCGCGCAGTCGGCGGCGAGCTGGGCGGGGGAGTCGGACTCCAGCCGGAACGCGCACGAATCGTCGACGTTCGCGCCGGGACCGCCGCGACGGCAGACGATCACCGGAAGGCTGTGGGCCATCGCCTCGAGCGTCACGTTGCCGCCGGGCTCCCGATAGCTCGGGAAGGCGAAGACGTCCGCGCGCTCATAGAACCCGTCGACCTCCTCCCGCGGGACCTTGCCGTGGAACACGACGCGCTCCGCGACGCCGAGCTCGGCCGCCAGCGCCTCGCAGGCCGCCCGATCGTTGCCCTCGCCGATCACGTCGAGGACCACGTCCAGGTCGGGTACGAGCGAGAGGGCGGTGATCACGTCGCGCAGCCCCTTGGTGCGCACGATCCGTCCGACCCAGAGCAGGCGAACCGGGCCCGCCCTGTCGGATCGATCGATCGGGGCAGGGAGTTCGAGGACGGCCGTCTCGCTCATGATCTCGAATCGCTGCAGCCGGAGCCCGCTCAGGAACTCGCCGACGTACGGCGCGACGCCGATCACGCAGGCGGCGGACTCGTACGTGCGGCGAAGAAGCGGGTCGTGCCTGATGCGCCAGGCATCCAGCGCGCGCAACCGCTGCCACCACGGCGTCGAGCCCTCCTCCTGCGCGAAGGCCGCAGGAGACTCCAGGCTGCCGCCCACCGGACCGAGGAGCAGCGGGATGCCGAGTCCGGCTGCGGGCGAGGCGTAGCGCATCGCCACCGGCACGACCTGGTGGGCGACGTCGAACCGCTCGCCCTCGGCCAGCCGGCGGCGCAACCAGCGGCGGGCGCGAAGGAAGAACGGAACGTAGCCGGGCTGCATCAGGCTGTTCAGGCGCTCGAATCGGTGCACCCCGGGCGGCTCCTCCGCCTCGATCACCCGGACACCCGGCAGCTGCAGCGCTGACGGGGTGTGACCCCGCTTGTAGGTCGTCAGGAGGGTGAGGTCGGTCTGCTCCGCCAGCATCCTGGCCCACTGGAACGCCACCCACGCCTCGCCGATGTCTTCTCCGTCGCACGCCGGCGCGATCATCACGACCTTCATCGTCGGCAGCCTCCCCGCGTGCTCATCGCGGCAGGAGCGCGTCGCTCGCCCCGAGCAGCGGCGGTCGACGTGTCGGGCGCACCAGCGCGCGGACGGTCGGCCAGGACTTGTCGTGGCCGAGAAGGGCCCGCCGGATCTCGGTCGCGACGGTCAGGCCGAAGTAGACCGACGCGCGGAGCGTGCCCGTTCGACGGCGGTACAGCCGCACCCGGTTGAGGATCTTCATCGTGTGGGTCGTCGCGCTCTCACCGGACCCGCCCCCGATGTGCATCGCGCCGGCCGCGGGCGTGTACACGGTCGACCACCCCGCATCCTTGGCGCGGAGGCTGAAGTCGGTCTCCTCGGAGTAGAGAAAGTACGACTCGTCCATCCCGCCGAGCGCGGCATAGCGCGCGCTGTCCACGAGCAGGATCGCCCCCACCGCCCACTCCACTTCGTGCTCGGTCTCGTACGCCGACGGGTCCTCGATGCGCTCCGTGAACACCGCCCAGCCGGTGAAGCTCAACCCGCCCACCCGCCCCATCGTCGGGCCGCGGCGAAGCGTCGGGGAGAGGCTGCCGTCCGCCTCGCGCACGCGCGGCGCGACGACGGCGGTGCCGGGTCTGCGCAGCACGGCGAGCATCGTCGGCACCGAACCCGGATCCAGCACGGCATCGGGGTTCAGGATGAGGATCGCCGACGCTTCCGGCGAGTGGCGGACCGCTCGGTTCATCCCGGCCGCATAGCCGTCGTTGCTGGAGCGGACGACGGTGCAGTCCGCACGGGACTCGAGGACCTCGATCGTGCGATCGGTCGAGCCGTTGTCCACGACGACGACCGACCAGGACAGGTCGCCCATCGCCGCCGGGATGCTGTCGAGCATGCCCGCGATGTGGGCCTCGCTGTTGAAGGTCACGATGACTGCCGCGATGTCGACGGTGGGTTCGGTCATCGCAGCAGCGCAGCCAGCCCGGCCCTGGCGGCCTCGATCCGGCGCAGCGCGCCCGCCATGCCGAGGATCAGGAACAGCGTGCCCATCGTCATGGGGAAGGCGAACGCGTCGAACATGAAGAGACAGGCGAACCCTGCGCAGATCGCCGCTGCCAGCGCCATCGCAAGATCGCGGGACGCCTCGTCGCGCAGGCGCGTCCGCAGCCGGAACATCGTGACGGCGGCAGTGACCCCCAGTGCGAGGAACGCGAGCGTGCCGACGATGCCGATCGTCACCAGGAGCAGGAGGTACTGGTTGTCGAAGATCCGGTACTTCGGCAGGAAGGTGCCCAGCCCCCGTCCGAACCAGGGGTTCTGCGCGATGAAGTTCCCCGCCACGGCGAAGCCGTCGGTCCGGGAGGTGATGCTCGGATCATCGCCCGCCCCGGTGAACAGTCCCGCGATGGAGTTCACGAAGTTCGGCGTCAGCACCAGCATCGCCAGGAGGCCTGCCGCCACCAGCCCGGTGACGCGGAGCCGTCGAGCCCGCGTCCACCCCACCATGCAGATCACGAGCGCGATCGCAGCGCCGAGATAGGCCGAGCGCGACGAGGTCAGCGGAATGATGGCGCCGATCGCCGCCGCGGGGAGCCACCGCACGACCGGTCCGCGGTGGGTCTGCGCGAAGCCGACGTACAGCGCGATCGGCAGCAGCATGGCCAGGATCACGCCGTACTCGATGGGATGCGTCGCCGTGCCCGGCGGGCGTGGGTAGCCGCCGCGCGAGCCGAGCGTGTACACCGGCTCGCCGGACAGGCCCGGGATCGACAGCTGGTCGACCCACAGCTGGCGCGTGGCGATCTGGAACAGGCCCAGCGCGGCGATGAGTCCGCCGCAGACCGCGAAGCGCCAGATGAGGGTCTCGAGCCGGCTTCGGTCGTCGATGCCGTCGTGTGTGAGCAGCAGCGTGCCGGCCCACGACGCGAGCGCGAGCAGGGCCACATCGGCGGGGCTGGTCTCGTCGGGGCTGAGCGGCCGGGTCATGGCCATCACGTACGAGACGCCGACGCAGAACAGCAGCACCCCGAGGGCGATCCGGATCGGCTGCGGGCCGGATGAGACCCGCCGCGCGGCGCCGATGAACATGAGCAGCCAGAGCAGCAGGCTCCCGAGACCGAACAGGAGCGACGGCGCCCCGGCGCTGCCCAGCGGTCCGAGGACCAGCCGGGTGGGCAGGAACAGCAGCAGGATCAGGTACAGCGTCAGCCAGCCCACCGCGTCGGGTCGGGTCCGGGTCTTGCGCAGCGGCACCAGCGCCTGGGTCAACTGCCGCGTCCCGCCTGCATCTCCACGGGGTCGCCGTCATCGGCGGGGGTGGACTCGTCGGCTGTGGCGGGCTCCGCTTCCGCATCTGTGCGTCGGCGACGGCGATGGCCCTTCGGCGGCGGCGTCGCCGCGGCATCCTCCGCGAACTCGTCCTCGATCGGCGGCAGGGGCGGAGCCGGCCGGCGTGCGCGCCTGCGCAGCAGGATCCCGTCCATGGCGAAGGCGACGAAGCCGGTGAGGACGAGTCCGACCACGACGGCGGCGATCACGTTTCGGATGGTCGCCGAGGAGTCCCTGGACGCTTCCGCGTCCACGGCGAGCGGCATGGAGGTGATGACGGATGCCGCGGGCGCGTCGACCTCGCCCTGCAGGCGCGCGAGCTCTTCCGGAATCCGGTTCTGCAGGTAGTCCAGGGTGGCCAGGGTCGACTCGGCACTGGTGTCGGTCACGTCGACCGAGATCACCGGACCCCGCGTCGAGTCGTCCAGGAGGACCCGGTACTCCGCGGTCGGCCAGCGATCGGCGACCTCGGTCTGTGCGGACTCGCTGGAGAAGTAGGCCACGACGATGCTCGCCGGCTGCTCGAGCCCGCTGAGCGCCAGGAACGGGTTGCCGCCGTCGCCGACGGTGTTCGAGCCGGGCAGGAGCAGGACCAGCGCCCGCGCGTTGTACTCGGAGGGCGTGGCGACGTACGCCGCAGACGCGAGGCCCACGGTCAGGATCAGTCCGACGAGCACCACGTACCAGCGGCGCGCCAGAGCCTTGACGACATCGAGTACCACAGGCATCCCCCCCACCGGCGCGCCTTCGCGATCATGGTCGAGCGTTAGTCTATTGGAGGGGACTTATGACTTTCTGGGAGCTTCTCAGGGCGATTCTGCGGTACTGGCCCGTGGTGCTGGTCGGCGCGCTCTGCACGGTGCTGGTCGCGCTGACCGTCGTCGACGATGACGGCGTGCACTTCACGCGCACGGAGATCATCTTCCTGGCCCCCACCAGCCCGACCTACCCGAATGCGCTGCGCACCCAGTCCGAAGACGTCATCGACATGGCCGGGGTCGTCGCCAAGCGGGTCACCGGTCCGGCGGAGGTGCCGAAGTTCGCCAGCCCCGATGTCACCCTCGTCGGGCTCGGCGTGCGCGACGGATGGTCGCTGCGACTGCCTGACACCGGCGGGCAGTGGAGTTCGAACTTCGCCACGCAGCGACTCGTGCTCGATGTCGTCGGCCCGACGGAGGAAGCGGTGCGCGCGCGTCAGATCGAGGTGCTCGACCGCGTCTCCGCCGAGCTCTCCGCGCTGCAGAACAGCATGGGCGTGGACGCGGTCAACGAGATCACCGCGATCGCCGCGCCGGAGTCCACGCGGATCACGCACGTCGGGGGCAGTCGTCCTCGTGCGCTGGGCATGACGCTCGCGCTCGGCGTCGGGGCGAGCATCGCCGTCGTCCTGCTGCTGGAGCAGCGACGCCGGCGCGCCGCCTTCGCGGAGGTGCGCCGGCGCGAGCCCGCTCAGTTCGCCGGGGCGACCGGCGTTCCGTCGTCGTAGAGGTTGTTGCGCCACACGGCTCCGGGAGCGTTGATGTCGAAGGACGTGATCGGCCCCCACCACCCGCACACGTAGCCGCGCCCGCCGTCACCCATCGAGGTGCCGCGCTGCCACACGTTGTCGATGAAGCGGATGTCCCGGGTCTGGCCCGAGAAGGGCTTGCCCGCGGTCGACCCGCCGTAGGCGCAGTAGCCGCCGGATCCGGCGACGATCAGGTTGTTCTCCACCCGGTTGTTCTGCACCGGATCGAAGTCCGGGTAGCCGGTGAGAGCGGCCGAGCATCCGGCATCCGGTGCGAAATCGGGCGCATCGCACGCGATCGTGTTGTGGATCAGGGTGCTGTTCGTGTTGATCCGGATGCCTGATTCATGGTTCACGCCGGAGGTGTCGTGCCACTGGCCGTGCACGTAGGAGTCCTGCACCGTGCAGTTGGCGTAGCAGTTGATCGACCGGGTTCCACCGGTCACCTCGACCCGCGTTGCGGTGAAGAAGGCGTCGCCGATCCCCGTCGCCGCCCCGTTGCCGGCGAAGACCTCGCTGTCGGTGATGGTGAAGGAGCCGATGCCGTCGTTGTAGTCCGCGTAGATCGTGCCGGTGATCCGGGAGTTCTTGACGACGACGTCACGGGCGAGGATGCGCAGAGAGCACTTCACGTCCTTGCCGTCGATGACCGTCCCGGCGGCCTGGATCGTGCACGGCCCGGTGTACGCGGACAGGGTCGTCCCCGCGGGCACGCCCGTCGTCGCCGAGTTCGGGAACGATCTGCCGAGTGCGGTGAAGCCGCCGGTGCTCGGGGGAGCGGGGGTGGTCGTCGGCGTCGGCGTCGGCGTCGGGGTCGGCGGCTTCGGGGTCGCGGTCGGGGTCGCCGTCGGCGTGGGCGTCGCGGTCGGGGTCGCCGTCGGCGTGGGGGTCGCGGTCGGGGTCGCCGTCGGCTTGGGGGTCGCGGTCGGGGTCGCCGTCGGCTTGGGAGTCGAGGTCGGCGCGGCGGATGCCTGGTAGACGACGTCCACGAGGTAGTTGGAGCCCTGGTAGGACGAGGTCGGGACGCTGCCCGTCTGTCCATAGCGGTAGACCCCCGCCCCGGCAGTCAGCGCGAATCCGTTCTGGGTCTTCGCCACGCCGAGATCGCGTGCGATGGCGGGATAGCCGCCCTTGGGCGCGTGATACGAGACCACGTAGGTGCTGCCGGCGTTCAGCGAGACGGGCGTCGACAGCGGTACGGTGCGCCAGCCGGCGGTGGTGGACTTCGAGAAGCTCACACGCGCGAGCACCCGCCCCTCGGCCGTCCACAGCGTGGCGGTCGTGACATCGCGCGCACCTCTGCCCTGGTAGTACTGCAGCGCTGTCACGGTGCCGTTCTTCTGCGGCGAGAATTTCACCCCGAGCTCGACCGCTGCGCGGTCCGCGTCGACCGCGATCGTCGGTTTGAGGTCGTCGGCGAAGATGCCGGTGGTGGAGGGCGCGGCCACGGCCGGAGCGGTGGCGAAACCGGTGATGGCGACGGCGAACGCGATCGCCGCGGAGAGCACCCACCGGATGCGGTTTCGGGCGGCCGGAGCGGCGGGCGGGGCGTGATGATTCATGGTCGATCCTGGAGGGGGGTTCGGGAGGGCTACTGGCAGTATTGCCCACGAGCGACAAAATGCCCGGTCGAATGAGAGAACCCTCACGTGGGACCGAGCGGCGGAGCGGGCGACGAAGGGTGGCGCGGTGGGGATCGAGTGCGAGAGAAAGACCGGCGGATGAGCGACGCGTCGCCCCGTCTGGCGCCTGTCCTCGAGGCCGACGTGGACGCCGTCGCGGCCTTCCTGCACCGTGAGCTGAACAGTCGGGTGACCGTCTCCTCATGGGCTGCGCTGCTGCGGCCGCCCTGGCAGGCGGGCACCGCGAACCGGGGGTTCCAGCTCCTCGAGGACGATCGGGTCGTCGGCGTCTACGCGGCGGTGTACTCCGAGCGGGAGATCGACGGTGAGCGTCGGCGCTTCTGCAATCTCGCCGCGTTCTGCGTGCTCGAGGGGCATCGTGCCCACAGCATCCGACTGCTGCGCGCGATCCTCGGCGAGCGATGCGACGTGTTCACCGACCTCTCGCCGAGCGGGAACGTCGTCGCGGTGAACGCCAGACTCGGCTTCGCGACCCTCGAGGGCCCTACCGTGCTCACCCCGAACCTGCCGTGGCCCGCGAAGCGCGGAGTCGCGATCTCGGCCGACCCCGCAGCGCTGACAGCGACCCTGCGCGGCGCGGACGCCACGATCCATCGGGATCATCGAGATGCGGCGGCGGCCCGTCATCTTCTGGTCACGGATGGGGACGACTACGCGTACCTGGTGTTCCGGAGGGATCGCCGCAAGCGGCTGCCGATCTTCGCCACGCCGCTCTACGTCGGGGGCAGCCCGGCTCTGCTGCGCTCCGCGTGGCCGGCCGTCGCTTCGCACCTGCTGCTACGTCACGGCATCGCCGCGACCCTGGCAGAAGAGCGCATCCTCGGCTTCACCCCCGGGTTCGGACGCCGGCTCTCGTCACCGCGCACGAAGATGTTCCGCAGCAAGACCGTGCCCGCCGCCGGCATCGACTATCTGTACAGCGAACTGGCGCTGCTTCAGTGGTGAGGGCTCCTCGCTCCTGCGCTCACCGGACGCGCTTGAGCGCGCTCTTGAGCAGACCGCGAGCGTCTTCGAGCCCCGGACGACGTGCGAGGCGGGCGCGGATCGACTCGCGCGTGTCGTCGGCGGTCACGCTGTAGCGCGCCTGGAACCAGGAGCCGGCTCGCGCTGGGAAGCGGTCGCTGGTGTAGACCGCGGCGTAGTCGCAGCGCTTCAGCCGGTGCACCAGCGCCCGGTCGTAGCGACCGAGCGGGAGCGCGGCCTCGTCGACGGGCCCAGCGCTGGCCTCGCTGAGCGCGCTGCGCGCCTCGACGAGTTCGCGGGCGGCCACCTCGTCGGACACTCCGCGCCAGGGGATGTGCGACCAGCCGTGGCTGCCGATCGGCATCCCCGCCGAGCGCAGCAGGCGAAGGTCGGCCGGGCGAAGGCTCGCGGGGTCATCCAGCCGACCGGCGAGCGCGAAGAACGTCGCGGTCAGACCGCGATCCTGCAGCGCGGGAAGTGCAGCCGCAGCATCCGAGATGTTCCCGTCATCGAAGCTGAGCCGCACCTCCGGGTGCAGCGCGATCTCGTCCAGCAGTCGAAGGAAGTGCGACTCGCGCACCCAGTAGCGCGCCTCGCCGTCCTCCCGCTCCCGCGCGCACACCCCGACGCCGTGGAAGCAGAGATTCGTGATCACGTGGCCATCCCGTGCGTGAGCATCGCACCACGTTCGCGTGTGCTCGGGTCCTGACCCCAGGACGTGCCCGCCGTCGGCGTGTGTCGTGCCCGGCGCGCTGCCAGCACCGTGATCGCGGCGTACGCGATCCCGCGCAGCCACAGGCGCGGATGCGGCAGAGCCACGCGCAGCCACGCCCATCGGTCCGACGGGCGGACATCGACGTGGATCTGCCCGGTCGCCGCCGCTGCGCGCATCTCGGCGTTCCCGCGACGCACTCGCACCAGACGGTTCATCAGGTCTCGCGTGCGGTACGGCGCCTCGATCAGCACCGAGACGCCGCCGACCTCCGCCTTCTCCGAGGCGGCGAACTGCGAGTCCAGGAAGAGGTCGTCCGCGACCATGCTGGGGAACGCGCCGAAGCGCTCGCGACCTTCCTGCGAGACGACGATGAGTCCTCGTCCGAACAGGCTGTTGTGGAACGCGGGGAGCCGCTCGTTGATGGCGAAGTACGCGCGCACCGGCCACTGGCGGCCTGCGGTATTCAGCTGACGACACGGAACCACCGCCAGGGCCGTCGGGCTGACCTGCAGGCTCTCGACCAGCGCGGCCACGGCACGGTCGGGGACGACGATGTCGGCATCCAGGTAGACGCGCGGGTACGACGAGGCGACGGCATCCCCGGCGTTCAGCGCGCCCGCCTTGCCTGGCTCGGTGCGGTCGATCACGGTGACCCCGTAGGCGCCTGCCACCTCCGCCGTGTGATCGCTGCAGCCGTTGGCCACGACGATGATCTCCTCACGGCGCACGTCCTGTTTCAGCAGCGCATCCAGACACGCGCCGATGACGCGCTCCTCGTTGTGGGCGGCGATGACGAACGTGGGTCGGGTGCTTTGGAACATGCTCATCCTCCTTGATGAGTGCTGGCGCCGGGCCAGGGGTGGCGAGGTCGAAAGGGATCCACGGCCGGGCGCGTCGGCGCTCACAGCGCTGAGGCGGGGCGCCGACGAGGGACGGGGTGACCCGGCCGTGGATCCGGTCTTGGGTGTCGAGAAGGCTGTAGTGGCAGCCATGGCGCTCAGTACGCGCCGTTCGGGCGCACCATCACCCGGGCGGTGCGCCACATGATCATCAGATCGGTCATCACCGACCAGTTCTCGACGTAGTGCAGGTCCAGGCGCACGCTCTGCTCCCAGGTCAGGTCGCTGCGGCCGCTCACCTGCCAGAGACCGGTGATGCCCGGCTTGATGTACAGGCGGCGCCGGACGGCGTGGTCGTACCCGCCGACCTCGTTGGGCAGCGGCGGCCGCGGGCCGACGACACTCATGTCGCCCCGCAGCACGTTCCAGAACTGCGGCAGCTCGTCGAGCGAGAAACGCCGCAGCACCTTCCCGATCCGGGTGACCCGGGGGTCGTCGTGGATCTTGAACAGCGGCCCGGCCGCCTCGTTGCGTGCGGCCAGTGCGGCGAGCTCGCTCTCGGCGGAGGTTCGCATGGTCCGGAACTTGACGATCTCGAACTCCCGGCTGTTCAAGCCGACGCGCCGCTGGCGGAAGAACAGCGGACCCGGCGAGTCGAGGGAGACCGCCAGCGCGATGAACGGTGTGAGAAGGGCGATCGGCACAAGGGCGACCGTGGCGATGAGGATGTCCAGCGCCCGCTTGTAGACGTGGCGCGCACCCTCGAAAGTCGGGATCCGCACCTGCACGAGGGGGAGGCCGTCCACCTGCCGGAGCGAGATGCGCGGGCCGGCCACATCCGTGAGGCGACTCGAGAGCACGAGGTCAGCGGCAGTGCCCTCCAGCTCCCAGCTGAGCCGCCGGGTGTAGTCGGCGTCGTCGAGCTGGCTGGCGACGATGATCGTGTCGGCACCGATGGCCCGTGCCGCCGCCGCAACCGTGCCCGGCGTCCCGACGACCGCGAAGGACTCGTCCTCGACCAGCAGTGCGGCGCCGGCATCCGTCTCCGCCAATGCCGCGCCGACGACGTGATAGCCGAAGTGGTCGTTGCGTCGGAGTGTCCCGATGACGTGCTCGACGTCGCCGCGGCGACCGACGACGATCGTTCGGGACACCGATCGCCGCGCGTGCCGCTGCGCGATCAGCCAGCGTCGCCATGCGTGCCGGCCGAGGAGGAGACCGAGCAGTCCCACGGGGAGGGCGAGGATCAGCTGGTCGCGCAGGCCCGACCACGAGAAGACGGTGAATGCGATCGCCAGCACGCCGAAGGCGAGTCCGGTTGCATGCGCCACCCGGACGTACTCGGCGCTTCCCGCGCCGATGACGCGCGGCGCGCGGGTCTGGAACGCCCAGAGCATCACCAGCCAGGTCACCGTCGCCCCGAGCGGCAGTCGGGTCAAGACCCACGGATCCTCGACGAGGACGCGCGGTGCCGCGGCGAGCAGATGCAGCACCGAGGCCGAGACGGTGGCGGTGGCGATGATCGCGGCATCGGTGACGATCAGCCGGATGCGGAAGCGTCGCTCCCACAGGCGCCGTCGCTCCAGTGCCGGTGTGGCGCGCCGGATGGCCGCATCGGTCGCGGATGCCGCGGCGCCGCGCGCATCGCGATCGACGGACGGACGCGGCGTGGCCGGGATCTCCGGGATCCACGTCGCGGATGCGGCGCCCGCATCGACGGCCGTCATCGCGCTGTTTCGTTCCGGTGCGTGCGAGCGGCGTGTTCACGTAGCCGTGCACCGTCGAGCGTGCGCATCCGCGCACCCCCAACAGTGCGCGGGTACGCCGAATGGCGTATCCCCATGACGTGCTATCCCCAGTATCCCCAGTAGCGGGCCCCATACCCGCGTTCACATCGAAGAGAAGACCTCGTCCCCGACCCCAGATCGGGAGGCCTTGCTCCGCGGACCCCTCCGCGGTGCACTCTCTCGACATCTTGCGATGTCGGATGTGGGGGAATCCTAACCCACGAGTCCCGAATCGGAGAACACTTTTTTCTTCGCGCATCGGCGGTGTTCGAGCGACGGCGATGCCCGCATCGACGGCGATGTCGGAACAGCGGAAGCGTCCGCGCGCAGAAGCACCCGACCCTGCGCATAGCGCCCTTCGGTGGGCGTCACACGCAGGGCCGGGTTCCGGCGAGTTCTCCCCAGAAGTCCCCGCTTTTGAGCGCGGCAGCGGTGACCAGTTCGTGCGTCCCCAGAGGCACACCCTGCCCTGCGCGAACACTGTACATCCGCAACCCTTGTCCACCAAATGGGGGACAAGAATTCTCATGAAGTTCCTATCCGCGTGTCCCGTGGTTCCTATCCGCGCGTCCCGTGCGCGACTCACGAGCAGTGTGTCGTGTGCGTCGACCGGCCGGATCGGCCGAGAAATCCGGGAGTCGATCCCCGCCAGCCGCTACAATCGGGACCGCCTCCGGCGTAGATCTCGCCTGTCCCCAGCAGTAAGAGACGGTCCGCTCCCCAGCGGCACGTTGCGAATCGGCCGCCGGGGTGAGCGGGCCCCCTCGCCTGGCCGTCCCAAACGGTCGGCTCGAGGGGGCTCGCGTCTCGTTCGAGCCGGCCGGCCGGCATCCGATCGGCCCCGCCGCCTCCGGAGTTCGCACAGGCAGCCGATCTAGGATTGGCCCCATGTGTGGAATCGTCGGATACGTGGGCCCTCGCGACAGCCAGGCCATCCTCCTCGCCGGGCTGGCGCGGCTCGAGTACCGGGGGTACGACTCCGCAGGCGTCGCCGTGATCGACGGCAACGGCGACCTCGGCATGCGCAAGCGCGCCGGCAAGCTGAAGGTGCTGCGCGACGACCTCGAGGCGAACCCCCTCGCCGACGGCACCACCGGCATCGGTCACACCCGCTGGGCGACGCACGGCGGACCCACCGACACCAACGCGCACCCCCACCTGGCCGACGACGACAAGCTCGCCGTCATCCACAACGGGATCATCGAGAACTTCTCCGAGATCAAGGCCGACCTGCTCTCGGAGGGCTGCACCTTCCGCAGCGAGACCGACACCGAGGCCGCGGCGATCCTGCTGGGGCGCGAGTACGCGGCATCCGGTGGCGACCTCGAAGCCGCGTTCCGCGCGGTCGTCAGCCGTCTCGAAGGGGCTTTCACCCTCCTCGCGATGCATGAGGACCACCCCGGCCTCGTCGTCGGCGCCCGACGGAACTCGCCCCTGGTGATCGGGCTCGGCGAGGGCGAGAACTTCCTCGGCTCCGACGTCGCCGCCTTCGTCGAGCACACGCGCAACGCGCTCGCGATCGGGCAGGACCAGATCGTCTCGATCACGCCAGGGGCCGTCACCGTCACCGACTTCTTCGGCGAGCCGGTCGAGGTCGAGCCGTTCGAGGTGCTGTGGGATGCCACGGCCGCCGACAAGGGCGGCTGGACGAGCTTCATGGCCAAGGAGATCAGCGAAGAGCCCGAGGCCGTGCACAACACGATCCTGGGCCGGACCCGCGGCGGGCACGTCGTCATCCCGGAACTCGACGGCCTCGATGACCTGTTCTCCGGTATCCAGCGCATCATCATCGTCGCGTGCGGGACCGCCGCCTACGCCGGCGCGGTCGGCAAGTACGCCATCGAGCAGTGGGCGCGCGTGCCGGTGGACGTCGAGCTCGCGCACGAGTTCCGCTACCGCGACCCCGTGATCGGCGCGGACACGCTCGTCGTCTCGATCAGCCAGTCGGGCGAGACCATGGACACCCTGATGGCCGTCAAGTACGCCCGTGAGCGCGGCGCGAGGACCCTGTCGATCTGCAACACCCAGGGCGCGACGATTCCGCGCGAATCCGACGCGATCGTCTACACGCACGCCGGGCCCGAGGTGGCCGTCGCCTCGACCAAGGCATTCGTCGCCCAGATCACCGCGCTGTACCTGCTCGGCCTGCACATCGGCCGCGTCCGCGGCACGATCGGCGACACCGAGGCCGCGCAGCACGTGCTGGAGCTCGAGTCGATCCCGGACAAGATCCGCCGCATCCTCACCACCGAGCAGGAGCGCATCGAGCAGCTCGCACACTGGATGGGCGACACGCGTTCGGTACTGTTCCTCGGTCGTCACGTCGGATACCCGATCGCGATGGAGGGGGCGCTCAAGCTCAAGGAGCTGGCATACATCCACGCCGAGGGCTTCGCGGCGGGCGAGCTCAAGCACGGACCCATCGCCCTGATCGAACCCGGACAACCGGTGTTCGTCATCGTGCCGTCGCCCCGCGAGTCCTCGGAGCTGCACAAGAAGGTCGTCTCGAACATCGAGGAGATCCGCGCGCGCGGCGCGCGCGTGATCGTGATCGCCGAGGAGGGGGATGCCGCGGTGCTGCCGCACGCCGACGAGGTGCTGCGCATCCCGCTGGCTGGACCGCTGTTCGAGCCGCTGCTGGCCGTGGTGCCGCTGCACATCTTCGCCATGGGCCTCTCGACGGCCAAGGGCCTGGATGTGGACCAGCCCCGCAACCTGGCGAAGTCGGTGACCGTCGAGTAGACGTCGGCGGAACCCGGGCGATCGTCCGCGCCGATCGCCCGGGATACAGTGGCGGAGTGCTGAAACGGGTTCGCGCGTGATCGTCGGGATCGGCGTCGACCTCGTCGACATCGCGCGCTTCGAGCGCACGATCGAGCGGACTCCGCGGCTCCTCGAACGCCTGTTCACAGCCGATGAGCGCCGGTTGCCGCCCCGGTCGCTCGCCGCGCGCTACGCCGCCAAGGAAGCGCTCATCAAGGCCCTCGGCGGGTCGGACGGCGTGCACTGGACCGAGATCGAGGTCACGCCCGAGGCATCCGGTCGTCCGTGGTTCACCCTCACCGGATCGACCGCCGCCGTTCTCGCCGACCGCGGCATCACGACGGTGCACCTGTCGATGTCGCACGACGCCGGCCTGGCGACCGCGTACGTGATCGCCGAATCGGCCCTTCCCAGCGCGGCGTTTCTCAGCGCGACGCCTCCCGACGACGGGGCGCGCACGTGACCGCCATGCCCCCGGGCGTGATGCGCGAAGCGCGCATCGACGTCGGCGCCATCACCGCCAATGTGCGCCACCTGCGGCGCCTGACCGACTCCGAGATCATCGCGGTCGTCAAGGCCGACGGCTACGGACACGGTGCCGTTCGCACCGCAGCCGCCGCACTCGACGGCGGCGCGACCCGACTCGGCGTCGCCGACATCGGCGAGGCACTGGCGCTGCGCCGCGGCGGGATCATGGCGCCCATCCTCGCGTGGCTGCACGCCCCGGGTGCCAACTTCACCGAGGCCGCCTCGGCAGGCGTCGAGCTCGGCATCTCGAACATCGACCAGCTCCTGGCCGCTGCCGCGGCGGCATCCGGCGAGCACGCGGTCGGCGTGCACCTCAAGCTCGAGACCGGGCTGAGCCGCAACGGCATCGCGCCCGAGGACTACCGCGTCGTCTTCGCCGAGGCCGCCCGACTCGAGCGGATCGGCAAGCTGCGCGTGATCGGCCTGTTCAGCCATCTCTCCAACGCGTCCGCCGACGACGACCGCGCGGCGCTGCGGCGGTTCGAGGAGGGCGTCGGCGTCGCGGCATCCGCTGGTCTCGCCCCGCCGCTGCGGCATATCGCCGCCACGCACGCGGCGATCGCGCTTCCCGAGGCGCGGCTCGGCTGTGTGCGCATCGGCATCGGACTGTACGGACTCTCACCCTTCGCCGACCGTTCCTCGGCCGACCTGGGACTGCGGCCCGCGATGACGTTGCGCGGCGCGGTCGCCGCGGTGCGCCGCGTGCCCCCCGGCCAGGGAGTCTCGTACGGCTACGACTACCGCACCGAGCGCGAGACCACCCTGGCGCTCGTGCCCGTCGGCTATGCCGATGGCGTGCCACGAGCGGCGTCCGGCGCAGGACCGGTCACGATCGGCGGCACGCGGTTCTCGGTCGCGGGTCGCATCGCGATGGACCAGTTCGTCGTCGACGTCGGCGATCACCCCGTCTCGGTGGGCGACGAGGTCGTGCTGTTCGGGGATCCGACGCTGGGCGTGCCCGCGGCGGACGAGTGGGGCACGGCCGCGGGCACCATCAACTACGAGATCGTGACGCGCATCGGCCCACGCGTGCCGCGGCGGCAGGTTTCGGCGTGACGGGGCGGGTGCGGCTGCCGGTCTCGGCGCCCGCGTGTGTCATGACTCCGCCTGGGCGCGGCCCGCGTGACGGAGCGACCGCGGAATCCCGGGCATCGGTCGTCGCGGCCCCGATGCAGAGGCTGAGTTATGACACGGGAGGCGCCGCACAGTGACCCTCGACACCCTGCTCGGGCGCCGCGAGGTCGCCACGCCCGATGACATGGAGACCTTCGGCGAGAAGATCGGGCGGATGCTGGCCCCCGGCGACCTCCTCGTCCTCACCGGCCCGCTGGGCGCGGGGAAGACGACCCTCACCCGCGGGATCGCGGCGGGGCTCGGCGTGCGCGGCCCCGTCCAGAGTCCGACATTCGTGATCGCCCGGACGCACCCGTCCCTCGTCGACGGCCCCCCGCTCGTGCACGTCGACGCCTACCGGCTCGGCTCGGCGCTCGAGCTCGACGACCTCGACATCGATCTGGACGGCTCGGTCGTCATCGTCGAGTGGGGCCGCGGGATGGTCGATGGGCTCCGCGACCGATGGTGGGAGATCGAGCTGGAGCGCCCGCGCGGCGATCAGCTCGACGTCGCAGCGCCCGACGCCGAACTCGATGCCGATGCGCCACGGACGGTGACGGTCACCCGCCACCCCCGCTGAGCCGGCTACGAACGAGCCGCGCCGTCCAGCGCGTTCGCGGTGCGTCGTGCGACGCCCGTTGACTGCTCCCGAAGAAGCGCGTCGAGCACGGCATCCGGACGCTCGATGTGCGCGAAGTGCCCGGCACCGGCCAGGCGCACCTCGCGGAACTCGGGGATCAGGGCGATGAAGGCCGCGGCATCCGACTCTCCGGCGAAGACATCGCGCGCTCCGCGGACGGAGCGCACCGGACAGCGCACTCCGGTCCAGGTCCGCAGTTCGTAGGCTGCTGCCAGCCGTGCGGCCGCGCCGAACGCGGCGGGGCGGGCCTCGTCGGCGAACGCCGCGACCACCGACGGATGCACGGACGCCGAGAACAGCGGCGCGGTGAGTGCCGGCATCCATCCCCGTTCGGCCAGGAAGCGCACGAACCCGCGCCCGGCCGCGCCGAACGCGGCGAGCGCGCGCATCCCGAGCAGCATGCCCGCGAAGCCCGGCAGCGCGAGGCCGCCGCGAAGCGGCCGGCGGATCGCATCGACGACGGCGGCGCCGCTGGCCGAGACGAGTACGACACCGAGCGTGGAATCCGGATGCCGCGCAGCGACGTCCAGCGCCACGAACCCGCCCAGCGAGTGACCGACTACGCGCCACGAGTCGTATCCGAGCGCTCGCGCGACCTCGACGATGGCGTCCGAGAGATCGCCGACGCTGTGCACGCGATCGATGCCGCAGCTCTCACCCCAGCCGGGCAGGTCGAGTGCGATCACGTCGGTCAGCGGCGCGTGGGCGAGAGCGGATGCCGCGAGCAGCGGCGTCCAGGTCGTCCACGATCCGGCGGCGCCGTGCAGGAGGATCGTCGCCGGGCCGCCCGTGCGCCGGCCCGCGCGCACCACGATCTCACCGACGGAGGTCGGGATGACGAGGCGCTGCAGGCCGAGCGCCTCCGCGTCGGTGCGGAGCGGGAGCGCGTGCGGGAGGTTCACGCTCGTTGTTCGTGGCCGTCGGGGGATCGGATGCCTCGCGCCGCCGCGCCGCACGCTGCGCGCCCGACACCGTACCCACGCCGCGCTCGCGGATCCCGCCGCCGCGCTGCGCGCTGCGCGCCGCGCCGAGACACCGTACCCACGCCGCGCTCGCGACACCAGATCAGGAGATCTCACCGGCACAGGACGTTCTGCGCCGAATCCTCCTGTCCCGGCGAGATCTCCTGATTCGGCGACTCCGCCGAGCACCGCCCGCGCGGGCGCCCCCGACTACCCTGGAAGGGTGATCCTCGCCATCGACACGTCCCTCGGCACCGCCGTCGCGGTGGTCGAGGACGACGGCGTCGTGCTGGCCACGGAGTCCAGCGAGAATCCGCTCGGGCACGCCGAGGCGATCGGCGATCTGCTGCAGAGGGCCCTGGCCGCAGCCGCGCTGTCCCGCGAGTCATCGAGCGAGTCGCTGACCTCTGTCGCTGCGGGCATGGGTCCCGGCCCGTTCACCGGACTGCGGGTCGGGATCGCCGCCGCCCGCGCGTTCGCGCTGGGCCGCGGCATCCCGGTCGTGCCGGTGCCCAGCCACGATGCGATCGCGCTCGAGGTCCTGCTCGACGGGATGCTCGGCGAGACCGACACTCCTCGTTTCGCCGTGGTCACCGATGCTCGCCGCCGCGAGTTCGCCTACACCGTCTATGACGGCATCGACGACGACGGACTCCCGATCCGCGCGACCGAGTCGATGCTCATCCCGCGCGTTGACCTCGACGAGCGCCTCGCCGAGCTGGGGGCCCAACGCCGGGACGCGACGGCGGTGCCGGCCGCGATGGTCGCGCTCGTGGCATCCCGAGCCCTCGCTTCCGGCCGCACCCTCACCGGCACCGAGCCGCTGTATCTGCGTTCGCCCGACATCACCCTGCCCCACGCGCCGAAGCGGGTGGGCACATGACGACGCGTCCCGCCACCCTGGACGACCTCGAGGCGATCATGGCGCTCGAGCGCATCTCCTTCCCGACCGACGCCTGGTCGGAGACGATGATGCGCGAAGAGCTCGCATCCCCGCACGGCTGGTACCTGGTCGTCGAAGAGGCCGGGAATCTGATCGGGTACGCCGGGCTCCGTGCGGTGAAGGGGGCGACGGATGCCGACATCCAGACCATCGCGATCGCCGCGAGCGCGCGCGGCCGAGGTCGCGGGCGCGCCCTCGTGACCGATCTGCTCGCCGAGGCGGCGCGGCGCGGCACGCGCGACGTGTTCCTCGAGGTGCGGGCCGACAACCCGGTGGCCCAGGCGCTGTACGCATCGGAGGGCTTCACCGAGGTCGGCCGCCGCGCGCACTACTACCAGCCCGACGACGTCGACGCGATCGTGATGCGCCTCGACGTGTCCGGCTGGACGGCACGCAACCGCCCCGATGACGGCGCCGAGGCGGGAGCCTGCACGTGAACCGCGCCGAGCCGCTGATCCTCGGGATCGAGACCAGCTGCGATGAGACCGGCATCGGGATCGTCCGCGGCCGGACGCTGCTGAGCAACACGATCGCCAGCAGCATGGACGAGCACGCCCGCTACGGCGGCGTCGTGCCCGAGGTCGCCGCGCGCGCCCACCTCGAGGCGCTCACCCCCTCGATCGAGGCCGCGCTCTCCGAAGCAGGGGTTGGCCTCGACGAGCTCGACGCGATCGCGGTCACCTCCGGGCCGGGGCTGGCCGGCGCACTCATGGTCGGCATCGGTGCGGCCAAGGCGCTCGCCGTCTCGCTCGGCACGCCCCTGTACGCCGTGAATCACCTCGTCGGGCACATCGCCGCCGACATCCTCGACGGCGATGCGCCGCGGCTGGAGTACCCCACCGTCGCGCTGCTGGTGAGCGGCGGTCACACGTCGCTGCTGCTCGTGCGCGACCTGACCGGCGATGTCGAGCTCCTCGGCGAGACGATGGACGACGCCGCCGGTGAGGCCTTCGACAAGGTGGCACGACTCCTCGGCCTGCCCTACCCGGGCGGCCCCGAGATCGATCGCGCGGCAGCGGAGGGCGACCCGACGGCGATCGCCTTCCCCCGTGGGCTCTCCCGGGCGTCGGATCTCGCCAAGCACCGCTACGACTTCTCGTTCTCCGGGCTCAAGACGGCCGTCGCGCGATGGACCGAGCAGCGCTCGGCGCTCGGCGAAGACATCCCGGTCGCCGATGTCGCGGCATCCTTCCGCGAAGCCGTCGTCGATGTGCTGGTCACCAAGGCTCTCGCCGCGTGCGCGGACCACGGCGTCCCTCGCCTGCTCCTGGGTGGCGGAGTGATCGCCAACCGCAGGCTTCGCGATGTGGCGAAACAGCGAGCGGATGCCGCGGGCGTCACGCTCCGCATCCCTCCGCTGTCGCTGTGCACCGACAACGGCGCGATGATCGCGGCGCTCGCCGCCGAACTCGTGATGGCCGGTCGGGAGCCCTCGACCCTCGCCTTCGGCGCGGACTCGACGCTGCCGGTGACCGAGATCCAGGTGGGGGCTCTGTCATGAGCGATCGCGAGCCCGGCACGGAACCCGAGGATGCTGAGCCGAAGCCCTCGATCACCCAGCCGAAGCCCCCCGTCGTCGAACCCCCGTCGCCCGATGTCGCCCCGGTCGGAGCCGAATCCGGTGTTCCCGGCCGCCACCGCGGCGGGTTCGAGCGCTGGCCCACCGCGCCGGTCGGCGTCCTGCCGGAGGAGCTGACGGTCGAGGGTCCATCCGAAGACCAACCGCTCGTCCTGTGGGCGCCACCCGAACCGCGCGCGCCCTATCGCGGACTCGCCGCCTGGTCGCTCGGATTCGCGATCGCCGCACTCGTGCTGTCGATGTTCATCGGATGGGCCTTCCCCGTCGGACTCGCCGCCATCATCGCGGCGATCGTCGCGCTGCGGCGTCCCCTCGAACCGCGGGGAGTCGCCGTATGGGCGATCGTGCTGGGCGCGATCTCGGTGGTCTACAGCGCCGGGTGGTTGATGTGGGCGGGGACCCAGGTGGATCTGTTCGTCTGACCAGGTGGATCTGTTCGTCTGACCAGGTGGATCTGTTCGTCTGAGCGGTCGAGCTCGACGAGCGGATGTCACACCCGGTCGGCCAGGATCGCCGAGCGCTTCGACCCGATCCGCGTGAGGAAGAGCGTCGCCGACTCGCTGCCCTGCAGCTTCAGCGTGCGCCGCAGCACCGCCGGGTCGACATCGACGCCGCGCTTCTTGATCTCCAGCGTCCCGATGCCGCGCTCGCGCAGCGCGCGGGCGAGTGCGCGGGTGTCGGCCGGCAGCTCTTCCCGCACCCGGAAGCTCGAGACGAAGGGGCTGGTCAGCGCGGCGTCCGAGGTGAGATAGGCGATCTGGTCGGCGAGCATCCCGGCTTCGAGCGCCCGCGCCACCTCGCCGATCAGCCGGGCGCGGATCACGGCCCCGTCGGGCTCGTGCAGGTACGCGCCGAGCGGCCGGACCGGCTGGTCCTCGGCATCCGCCCCCGCCGTCAGCTCCCAGGCCGACTCGCCGCGCACGACCAGCGCCGCACGTCGCACGTCATCGCGGGCGAGCGCGCCCGACCAGAGCACGAGCTCGACCGTGGAACCCTCGGCGCTCACCCACTGCGCCTCGACGTCATCGGGGATCAGCGCCCGGTCCAGGCCCGGCCCGAGTTTGATACCGGTGGGCATGCGCTCCGCGAGCGCGAACGCCCACTCCAGCGACGGCGACCAGTCCTCCGGGCGCGTGCGCGAGGTCTCGGCGTGCCCGGCCGTGCGACGCGCGGGATCGAGCCACACGCCGTCGACGGAGGACAGATCGGATGCCTCGGCCCGCCCGGTCTGCACGGTGACCGTGTCGCCGAACGGCGCCAGGTTGTAGGCGGCGATCGCGGCGGTCACCTCGTCGGCGTCCACAGCCGTCACGTCGAGCCCGAGACCGGCCATGCCGAGGGCGTCTCCGCCGATGCCGCAACCCAGGTCGGCGACGCGCGCAATGCCGGCGTCGCGGAATCGCGCAGCATGGCGGCCGGCGATCGCCAGGCGCGTCGCCTGCTCGAGGCCGGCTTTGGTGAACAGCATCCGGTCGGCGAACGGCCCGAACTTGGCGCTCGCGCGCGACCGGAGCTGGGCCTGTCCGACGACGGCCGACACGAGCTCGGGGGAGTGCCCGGCCTTGCGCAGCCGCGACACGGTGCCGGTGACGTCGGCAGACACCGCCTGCGGATCGAGGTCGTCCAGCAGCCGCAGGCCTTCCGGGGTGAGCAGCGCGGTCAGCTCGGCCAGGTGCATCCCGCAAGCCTACGGACCGATCCCCGCGGAATCCCCCAAACCCCCACCCCGACCCCTAGGGGGTTTTCGGGATCGTGCGGGCTGATCCCCGATGTTGCTCCAGGCCCTTGCTCGCACACTAGAGAAACAGCCACACCGGCGAACCACAAACGTAAGGAAACACCATGGACCCTCTGCTCGAAGTTAGCGACAACTTCAATGACAACGTCGTCGGCAGCACCGTCGTCGAAGACAACAACGTTGCGTCGAACAACGACCTGCTCTCGAACAACGACGTCGATGTCGACGTCGAGGACAACAACGTCGGCAGCGTCGTCGACAGCGGCAACATCGACGACTCCGGCAACATCGTCACCGAGGACTCGGGCAACACCGGAAACGTGGTCGGCAACGACGACAACAACATCGGCAACGTCGTCACCGAGGACTCGGGCAATACCGACAACTCGCTGGACGTCGACGTCGAGGATGTCGCCATCGGCAACACCGACAACTCGGTAGACGTCGAGGACTCCGGCAACGGCAACTTCTCGGGCAACACCGACAACTCGGACAACTCGGACAACTCGGACAACTCCGACAACTCCGACAACTCGACGAACGACTCGGGTAACGGCAACGGTTCGCAGAACGGCAACACGTCGGACTCGGGCAACGGCAACGGCTCGCAGAACGGCAACATCGCCGTGGGCATCGCCGACTCGGGCAACGACAACTCGACGGACAACTCGGACAACTCGGACAACTCCGACAACTCGGACAACTCCGACAACTCGGACAACTCCGACAACTCGGACAACTCCGACAACTCGGACAACTCCGACAACTCCGACAACTCCGACAACTCGGACAACTCGACGAACGACTCGTACAACGACAACTCGGACTGGGAAGACAACTCGGACCACTACTCGAACAACGAGGAGTCGTTCAACAACTACACCGACTCGTTCAACACGACCACGCTGAACGACAACTCGGTCAGCAACGGTGTGCGTCAGTACAACCAGGGCTTCGGCGACTTCAACGTCGGCGGCATGGTCGGCAGCGCGGCTGCTGCGGCAGCCGCCGGTGCGGGAGAGCTGAACATCGCGATCGACAACCGCGCCAGCGCGGTCGACCAGTCCACGAACCAGAACATCTGGTCCGGTGGCGGCGACGTCAACCAGGCCTTCGGCCAGGAGGCTCAGGTCAACCTGGGCGACTGGGGCGCGGCCGCCGGCGACGACGCCAACATCGACAACTCGACCACGGACATCACCGTGGGCGACGTGTCGATCGGCAACACCTGGATCGACACCGCGATCTCGGACTCGTTCAACGACTACTCGACGAGCAACGAGTGGGACCTGGACGTCGAGGTCGAGGACTCGTTCAACGACTACTCGGACCACACCGACGTCAGCATCGAGGACTCGTTCACCAGCGAGATCGACGCGGAGTTCGAGAACCACCAGGAGTGGGAGAGCACGGTCAACGAGTTCAACGGCAACGACATCGCCGGCGACGACATCATCGACCTCTGATAGCGCTCTGACACACCAGCACTAACCTCTTGCCCGGCCGTCTCCTCGGAGGCGGCCGGGCAAGATCCATTTGCGGGGTGGTCCGCTCGCCCAGATCGCCTCTCGCCTGACCTCATCGGCCGCCCATGGCGTAGCGTTGTGCTCGGGGACTCGTACTTCAAAGGGGATGCACCTGTGGCTGGAAAGTCGACGGTTTCGAGAGTGGGCTCGGGCGATGCGGATGCTCTCACGCCTCCAGCGGTGAAACGCTCGACCACCACCGCTCTGGAGACCATGGTGGACAGCGTCGGCAAGCTCGCCGCATCCACCGGACGCGACGATCTGGCTAAGCGACTCGAACACACGCAGGTGCGCCTGCACGATCCCAACGTGCGGGTGATCGTGGTGGGTGAGTTCAAGAAGGGCAAGAGCAAGCTGATCAACGCCCTCGTGAACGCTCCGGTCTGCCCGGTTGATGACGATGTCGCGACAAGTGTTCCCACATCCGTGGGCTACGCCGACACGCCGGGCGCGTGGGTGCTGGTGCAGGAACCGGGCGAAGAGGGCAAGGTCCGTCGAGAGCCGATCGCCCTCGAAGAGCTCTCCCAGTTCGTGTCCGAGAGCGGCAACCCGGGCAATGAGCGCAAGCTGATGTCGGCAGAGGTCGTCCTGCCGCGCGAGCTGCTCAAGGGCGGTCTGCGCCTCGTCGACTCTCCGGGCGTGGGCGGGTTGGACTCCGTGAATGCGCTCACAACCCTTGCCGCCCTGTCGTCGGCTCACGCGGTCCTTCTCGTCTCGGATGCCTCGCAGGAGTACACAGAGCCCGAGGTGCAGTTCCTCAAGCACGCGATGCGGGTCTCTCCCAACGTCGCCGCTGTCCTCTCCAAGACCGACCTCTACCCCCAGTGGCGCGAGATCGAACGCATCGACCGGTCGCACCTCGGCGACGTGGGCGAGGTGCCGATCTTTTCCGTCTCGAGCGACCTGCGACTTCTCGCGGCAGAGGAACGCGACCGCGAATTGAACGACGAGTCGGGATTCCCGGCGCTCGTGGCACACCTGCGGCGCGAGGTCCTCGGCCGCGCAGAGGACATCCACACCCGCAGCGCGATCCATGACGTCGCCTCGGTCGTCGATCAGCTGAAGATGTCCGTGACGTCCGAGCTGACCGCCATCTTGCACCCCGAGGACACACCGCGAATGATCGCGCAGCTCGAGGACGCGAAGGCGAAGGCCGACGAGTTCCGCGGGCGCTCGTCACGTTGGCAGATCACGCTGAACGACGGTGTCGCCGACCTCATCTCAGATATGGAACACGATCTTCGTGATCGCCTCCGCAAAGTGATGCGTGAGGCCGAGAACGCCATCGATGAGGGCGACCCGGGCCCCATCTGGGACCAGATCACCGAGTGGCTCGACCAGCGGATCTCGGCTGCAGTCTCGGAGACATTCGTTTGGACCGATGAGCGATCGAGATGGCTGTCGGAAGAGGTCGCTGAACTCTTCATCGAGGGTGAGGGGGAGCTTCCGGTCATCCAGGTCGGCGACACGGAGGGTGTCCTCGACGCCGTGGACTCGATCGCACACCTCGATTCAGGACAGATGGGCGCCGGCGAGAAGATCTTCATCGGCGTCAAGGGGTCATACGGCGGTGTGCTGATGGTGGGACTCGCGACCGGACTGGTGGGCTTGTCGCTCATCAACCCCATTTCGCTTCTCGCCGGAGTTCTCGTCGGACGCCGAGCATTCCGTGAAGACATGGGCTCACGGCTGAACCGTCGTCGATTCGAGGCGAAGAACCTCGTGCGTCGCCACATCGACGAAGTGCAGTTCCAGGTCGGCAAGCAGCTGAAAGACCGTCTGCGGATCGTCCAGCGGTCCGCGCGAGATCATTTCGGCAGCATCGCTGACGAACTGCATCGCTCGCTCTCGGACTCGGTACTGGCCGCCAAGCAGGCCGCTGGCACCTTCGCTGCCGGCCGGGAGGAGCGGATCAAGGTGCTCAACGCGCAGATCCAGCAGATCGAGACGCTGCGGGCTCGTATTCCCGCACTGCCGCCTTCGGCGCTGGGGGCGAGACCTGCGCCCGCTCAGGTCGAGGCCGCGCGACGGTGAAGGCATCCGTCCGCGACGACGCTGGTGCGTTGATCCGGTCTTCTCTCGCGCTGTACGAAGACGATCCCGTCTCCACAGCAGTGCTGACCGAGCTGGAGCGCCGGCTGAACGAGCCGCTGCGCCTCGCCCTCGCGGGAATGGTCAAGGCGGGGAAATCGACGCTGCTCAACGCGATGCTCGGCGAGGAGATCGCGCCCACGGACGCGGGCGAGTGCACGCGCATCGTGACCTGGTACCGCTACTCGGCGACGCCGTCGATCACGCTCCATCCTCACGAGGGCCCGCCCCGCAGGATGCCCGTGCGTCGCGAGAGAGGCAGGCTCGTCCTGGACATCGGGGGCACCCCGGCCGAGGAGGTCGCCTGGATCGACATCGGCTGGCCTTCGACGGGACTGCGCTCCGCCATCCTCATCGACACTCCCGGCATAGCCTCCCTGTCGGTGGACGTGTCCGAGAGGTCGATGAAATTCCTCGTACCTGAGCAGGAGACATCCTCGGCCGATGCGATCGTGTACCTGATGCGACACCTTCACGCCTCGGACTTGAAGTTCTTGGAGTCGTTCCGCGACACGGCGGCGGGTGCGTCGCAGACGGTCAACGCGGTCGCGGTGCTGTCGCGCGCTGACGAGATCGGATCGGGACGCATCGACTCGATGCTTTCCGCAGGCAAAGTTGCGCGTCGCTACGAGCGCGACGGCGAACTCAGTTCGCTCTCGCTGGGAGTCGTCCCCGTCGCCGGTCTGATGGCGGAGAGCGCACGTACGTTGCGCGAGAGCGAATTCGCCGCCTTCCGCGAACTCGCCAGGATCGATCGAAAAGATCGTGAGCGCTTGATGGTCTCGGCGGATCGGTTCGTCAAGCCCACGGACAGCACCACGCTGTCAGAACTGGAGCGTCGCGACCTTCTCGGCCGGTTCGGCATCTTCGGGGTCCGACTTGCCACTGCGATCGTGCGTGGAGGTGCTGCCGACTCGTCAGAGCTCGCGGAGCAACTCGTGCAGCAGAGCGGGCTCAACGAACTCGAGCAGTTCGTGCGGCTGCAGTTCCGGACGCGCGCAGCAGCATTGAAGGTGCGCGGAGTCCTCGGCACGCTGGAGCGTCTTCTCAAGGATGACCCGCGTCCCGGCTCCGACGACGTCCTTGCAGGAATCGAGCGTATCCACGCGACCACCCACACCCTCCGGGAGCTGTCGCTCCTGTCGAAGGCGCGGTCATCCGGCCTGCCGTTGGAAGCAGAGGATGCTGCCGTCGCAGAGCGCATCATCGGCGGTGCCGGCGCGACCGCCAGCGTTCGGCTCGGACTGCCTGAGGATGCGGATCAGGAGCAGCTTCGGGAGAGCAGCGTCGAGCAGCTCGCGTACTGGCGTGCCTACAGCCAGTCGCCGCTCACCGAACGCGGCTCCGTCGAGGTGGCGCGCACAGTGATCCGCAGTCTCGAAGAGATCGCGTCAGAAGTCGGTGCCCCCCGCGTCGGCGATCCCTCGTCTGACGTCGTGTCGGCGAGCGGTCCAGGCGAGAGCGCCTCGGAAGGTGCTGAACAGGAGGGCGAGGAGGGCGAACGCGACTTGGATCAGCATCAACTGTCTGAGGAGTGGACCGTGCTCGCCGATGGCGACGATCTCCAGGGAGAGCAGGAAGACGAGTACCTGGGCGATCACGGTGGCAAGCTGCCACCAGCGGACATTCGGCTTGCGACTCGTGAACGAGACGAGCAGGGTGACCTGGATGAGGAGCAAGCAGACGAGGGCGCCGAAGACCGCCCAGTAGATGATGTCCGCGGCGGTCTTGTACGTCTCGTCTGGTCGTCCTTCCGCGCGCGCTTTCACCGCTTCCGTGACGACCGGCATGAGGTCCTCCCGGATTACGAAGAGGAAGACGATCGCGATGGCGCCGGTGAGAAGACTGAGAACCCATAGGAACTGACTGAGCCGCACCGAGAACGGTGGTGGGAGCTTGGTCAGCACCGGGGGCGCGTTCGGGCTCGCGGTCGCAGGTCGCTCAGGCGCTTCGCGCTTCGGCGCCTCGTACGGCGGCGGAGGAACGGGTGGGCGCGCGCCAGCGCGCCCTGACTGAGTCAGGGCGCGCGGGGGCGGGGGTTGGTCCGGCCGATCGGTCATGTCGTAGAACCTAGAGGTTCTCCTCCGCCTCGAAGTCCTCCGGGGCGTCGGTGATCATGACGCTCGTCGTGTCTGTGACGTCGGTGTCGCTCTCGTACTGGAACGAGTCGTCCACCGCGACATCGACGTTCGTCGACTCGTCATTGAACGAGTCCTCGGCCTCTGCCTCGATGTCCACGTCGGTGTTCGTCGACTCGTCGTCGAACGAATCCGTGATGGTCGTGGTCGTTTCTTCGTTGCCGATCGCGACGTCGCCGACGGTGACATCCGTGTCGGAGTTGTCGACATCGGCGTCGTCTCCGGCAGCTGCACCGTGATCGCCGAGGTTGACGACGGCTTCCTGATCGAAGAGCTGGTTGACGTCACCGCCCTCTGTCCAGATGTTCTGGTTGACCGACTGGTCGACGATCGAGGACCGGTTGTCGATGGTGAAGTTGTTGGAGATGTTCATGATCTCCTTCTCCACCGACGGGGGTCCCGGAGGGCCAGGGGGCGGGGGCTTCGGGCTGGGATGCACGTCCGGTCGGTCGACGACCACGGGCGCGACGGCGCGCACGTCATCGACGCAGACGCTGCTGAGCCCATTGCGAGCGAGCACGGCTTCGGGCTCGTCGGCGAACTCTGCAGCTGCGGCCGGGTCGTGCAGCAAACTGAGAATGAACTCAATAAGCGCATCGGCGATCGTTGCCAGCGGTGTTGTCATGATCCTGCTCCTGTCACTGCGTGAAATCTCTTCGAGACTATGTCGCTACGGTCGGTGGTGAATCGGGGGTTTCCCCGAAACGTATGGGGTTTCGAAGGGGGGTCTTGGGGGTCGACGCGGTTCATCGGCCACTCCTCTCCGGAATCGGCCCGGTCGCGGGCTGAAGAGCAACGCGAAGCTTGGCGATGAGGTCAGAGCGTGATGTCGCTCCCAGCCGTCGCCGGATGCTCGCGATGTGGTGCTCGGCCGTCCTCGGCGAGATGAAGATGGTCTCGCCGATCTCCGCATACGTCTTGCCCTGAATCACCAGGCGCGCGACGTCGACCTCGCGGTCGCTGAGCACGGAACCGTCGAGCGAAAGCGTTGCTTCGTCTTCAGAGGCGGACGTCGGAGTCCGGCCGGAATCCTGTGGATGCAGCTCCCGCGCGCGCGCCAGGAGGCGCGCGGACACCTTCCGGTCGGATGACTGGTTGGCTCCATACCCGGCGAGGCGCGCGGCGTCCCACGCGAGCCCGATCGCGGCCAAGTCCTGCGCGGCCTTCTCGACGGCATCGACGTCCGCGCTGCCGGCCAGAACCGAGCTCCACGTCCTCCCGGCGCTGGCCATCGTCGCCGCCACCGAACTCACGGGGGCGGCTTCCACGAGTGCACGGGCGTGCGAGCCGAGAGTGTCGGGGCGGTTCACGAGGATGCCGTGCTGGATACCCGACCATCTGAGCTGTGTCGCCCACACCGCCGGCGACCCGATCGATTCCACGATCGCGAGCGCCTTCGCGAACTGCGTGTCCGTGGCTGCGTCGTCACCGAGCCGTGCGGCAGCACTGACGAACTCAGCGAGCGGATGCAGCGTGAACAGGTCGACGTCGATTCGCTGCAGCGAGTCCCGGGCGCGGTCCCACGCCGACTTCAGGGCGGCGGTGTCCTCCCAGCGCCGGGCGATCGCCACCTGCAGCGCCTGCACCATCAGATCGTCGCGCGGAGATGGGTGCGGTGCGATCCGCATCGCATCGGCGAGAGCGTCACGCGTCTCGGCCGGCCGCACCCGCAGCATGGACACCCACGCCCGCCACAACAGCAGACGAGGACGCGCCCACTGCCCGCCTTGACCGGCTTCGAGGGCCGCCTCGATGACGGATCGGGCGGTGGTCAGATCACCCAGATTGATCGCCACGATCGTGGCGATCACCGCGGGGATCTCTGGAATCGGTGCGGAGCTGTGCGAAGACGAGTAGAGGTGCGAGGCGCGTACGAGGTCGGCGAGTGCCTCCTCCGCAGATCCGTGGCGCAACGAGGCGCGCAGTCCGCGTCCCAAGAGCTCCATTGCGACGTGCACGGTCGTCGGCGCTACGTCAGCACCCGTGTCGATGTCGGCATCGGCACCTGCGTCGCTCCGGCCGACGCCGATCTGCGCGATCAGCGCACGCGTGCGCGCATCCGCCGTGCTCGGCGGAATCGCGCGGTAGAACGCGCTTCCCATCTCCAGCATGCCGCGCGCCGACCATGTCGCGGCGCCCGTGTCGGCAAGTGCCGGGTCATCGCCCTGGCCGGACGACATCGCCGCATCCACCAGGAGCGCCGCCGAATCGAGATCTCCGCGCGCCCACGCAGCACGCGCGCGGTTGGCCGCGACGTCTGTCGCGGGCGTGCCGACGCTGACCGCCAGCGCGTACAGCTCCTCGGCACGGCGTGGATCCGAGTCCACCAGTGCGTCCGCGCTTGCCGCCAGCGCCGCACCGAGTCGTCGATCGTTGATCTGGGTCAGCCACTCGCCGTTGGTTCCGATGCCCGCACCGTTGACCCCCAGCTCCGTGATGTAGCCGACCAGCCGTCGCGTGGGAATCGCCGCGCGGACCGCCGAACGCACGACCGGCACAGTCTGCCCGTTCCGGAGCAGGAGACCCTCCGAATAGCCCTGCGCGATCAGGTCGTCCAACTGCTCAGCTCGATCGGACTCGCCGGTCGGAAGGATTTCATAGGCGTCGAAGCTCAAGGTCTCGATCGTCTGGCGAAGGTCGGCCGGGGCGGCATCGATCCTGTGGGCGATGCTCTGCTCGAGGATGCCGGCGAGCGACGCGTGTGTCGGATCATCAGCACAATCCCGGTCGTCGTGTGCGGAGATCGCTGCCGACACCAACCACGAGACCCCGCCGGTCAGCCGAAGGATGAGATCGAGGCATGTGGGTGACAGTTGCCGTTCATGGCTGTCGAGGTAGTCGAGCACATCCGATCGGGACACCTGCCCCAGAACGATCGCCGGCTGACTTCGCTCGAGACTCCGCGTGATGTCGGTCAGTGTCTGCGACTTCGGCCAGGGGCGGCCCGCGACGACGAGACCTGTGCTGGGGTCCTCTCCCCGTGCACGGATGCGGCGCAAGGTCTTCTCGTCGAGTAGATGCACGTCATCAACCAGAAGGACATGCGCACTCGGCATCGCTTCGAGGTCGGTGTCGGCACGAAACAGTGTCCAAGGCGTGTCGTGCTCGTCGAGCAGGAACTGGAGTCGGCGCAGCACGGCAGTCTTTCCTGCCCTAGCGTTGCCGGAGATCACGATGCGAGCGATCCCGGCATCGATGGCCGCCGCATCGAGCGCTGAGGCAGCGAGGTTCGCGCCGGTGAAGTACGTGACGTCGACGAAGGCGCCCCGTGGGCGGGCAGCGGTAGGCATGGTGCTCAGGCGCAGGGGTCAGACGGCCGGGTGAGCGGGGACGGGCCCGGACCCGCGCGCCGCTGGAGGGCTGTCCACGTCGGATCCGCCGTCGACGTCGGTAGCGCCGCCATCGACGTCGACGCTCGTGATGTCGACGCTGCCGTCGGTGGTGGTCCCGTCGGTGGTGGTCCCGTCGGTGGTGGTCCCGTCGGTGGTGGTCCCGTCGGTGGTGGTGCCGTCGGTGGTGGTGCCGTCGGTGGTGGTCCCGTCGGTGGTGGTCCCGTCGGTGGTGGTCCCGTCGGTGGTGGTCCCGTCGGTGGTGGTCCCGTCGGTGGTGGTCCCGTCGGTGGTGGTCCCGTCGGTGCTGGTGCCGTCAGTGTCCTCGCCCCCGCCTGTGGGTGTCGGGGTCTGCGTCTCGCTCGGGGTCGGCTTCGGTGTCGGCTTGGGTGACGGCGAGTCGTTGGAGGGCGTCGGCTTCGCCGACGGCTTGGCCGGGTCGGAGATCGTCTTGACGTTCGTCGTCTCGCGCGTCTCGGTCGTCTTCTGCGGCGCGCGACGCTGCGTTGCGGGTGAGCGGCTGTCAGTCTGCTCCTGCGGCGCGGACTCGGCGACCGGACCGGGGACGGCAGACGCCGGCGCGGGCGGAGCCGCCACCGTGGGGTTCACCTTCGACCAGTCGACCAACGGCTTGACGGTGCTGGCAGTCGGCGTGAAGAAGAAACCGGACCCTGCGGTGAAGGTGCTTCCGAACACGATTGCGCCGGCGATGAGGACCGCGCCGCCCGCAAGGGCGAGGGTGTGGACCTTGCCGGTCTTCGGGGCGGCGGCGTTGACGGGCGCGGCGAGGGTGGCGACAGCGCCGGCCGGCTGGAAGAGCTCCAGCGCTGCATCTCCGGCAGGCTCGATGAGCGCCAGCTCCGACCCCACGCCGAGATCGCGATCGTTGTGACGCACCAGCCCGGTCAGCGCTGCGCCGAGCGCGATGGATGACTTCGGATCGGCGTCGATCGCCGTCGGCCGGTCGAAGCGCTCGGAGAGTTTCTGGGTCACCAGTGGGATGCGCGAGGAACCGCCGATGAGAAGGATGCACTCGATGTCGTCGCCGTCGACGCCGCCTTCCTCGAGCGCGTCGTCGAGCGCGTTGATGGTCTTCTCGAGCGACGGATCGATCATCGACTCGAATTCGGACCGCGTCAGACGGATACGCGCGCTGCGCGTGGGCAGCAGGACGGGGATGGTGGCATCCGAGTCGAAAGAGAGCGCCTCCTTCGCGTCGACGCATTCGCGGCGAAGCTGGGCCAGCGCGAGCCGCGTGTCGGGATCGGCCGGGTCGAGGCCGATGACCTTCGCGGACTGCAGCACGTGCCGCAGAACGGCGTCATCGAAGTCGGCGCCGCCCAGATTGTCGATGCCGACGGGGTTCCCGACGAGGGCGAACGCGCCAGAGGCGTCCTTGCGGAGAAGGACGGCGTCGAACGTGCCGCCGCCGAGGTCGTAGACGGCGAGCGTCTGGCCGACGGCCAGGGGGCGGTAGAACTCGTAGCTGCGGGCTGCGGCTTCCGGCTCGGAGATGAGCTCCACCTCGCCCACACCTTCGACCTCGAGCGCGGCGAGGATGAGGCCCAGCCGATGGGGCCCCCACGTGGCGGGATGCGTGAGCGTGATCGAGTCGGGACGGGCGCCTTCACGTTCCGTGACCTGCTCCACGACCATCGCAACGGTGTGCGCGTACAGCTGTTCTGCGGGGATCGATCGACCCGCCACGACGAGCGGAATCTCGTCGCCCACGCTTCGTTTGAACTCTCGGATGAGACGGTCCGGCTGCGCGACACCGCGGCGCTCAGCGGCATCGCCGACCAGGAGTTGTCCGTCCTCCGCAACGAAGACGACCGTCGACACGCTGTCGCTGCGTCGACCCAACGCGAACGGCGTCGTGAGGATGCTGCCGTCTGCCGCGAGTCTGGCTGTGGCGGCCGCGACGCGGCTCGTCCCCACATCGACCGCAAGGTGGTACTGCTCGTTCATGCGTATAGCCCCCGAACTCTTTGCGCGGGCCCCGTTACCCCGCGCAGCAGACAGACTTCGTCGTCCTGTAATGCGACTACCGTCCCCATGAAGTGGTAGAAGCTGGCTGCTCTCCGATGATACAACTCACGCCATGTTTCTGGGAGGTTTCTCAGAAATGGACCCGTGCGATTTGTTCGGAGCGGCCGCGCGATCGGATTGCACGTCGACGGACGTCACGTTCTGGCACTCACGTTGCATGAGTGCCAGCCCTTCCCTAGACTGGAATTAGCACTCTCAGGTGGAGTTTGCTAATCCAGTCTTGAAGTTTCAAGGAAAGCAGAGGTAGACCGTGTCGGTTTCCATCAAGCCGCTCGAGGACCGCATCGTCATCCGTCAGGTCGAGGCAGAGCAGACCACCGCGAGCGGTCTGGTCATCCCGGACACCGCCAAGGAGAAGCCCCAGGAGGGCGAGGTCGTGGCGGTCGGCCCCGGTCGCATCGACGACAACGGCAACCGTGTTCCGCTCGATGTCGCCGTGGGCGACCGCGTGCTGTACAGCAAGTACGGCGGCACCGAGGTGAAGTTCGGCGCTGACGAGTTCCTCGTGCTGTCGGCTCGCGACGTGCTGGCCGTCGTCGTCCGCTAGGACTTCGCGCACCATTCCAACAGGGCCCGGATGCTTCGGCATCCGGGCCCTGTTGCGCGCTCTACGCTGGGGGAGTGACCCGTGATCCATCCGCAGCCCAGGCCGCGGCATCCGGCACACCCGATCCGGCGCGAGAGCGCGCCCTCGGCGGGGTCTACGCGTTCAGCGCGTACTTCCTCTGGGGATTCCTCCCGCTCTACTTCCTGCTCCTCCTGCCCGTCGGGCCCTTCGAGCTGGTCGCGTGGCGCATCCTGCTGTCGCTGGTGTTCTGCATCATCCTGCTGACGGTGCTGCGGGGCTGGGGTCGCCTCGTCGCGATCATCACGCAGCCGCGACTGCTGATGTGGACGGCGCTCGCCGGTGGCCTCATCTACATCAACTGGCAGGTCTTCATCCTCGCCGCCCTGACCGGGCACATCATCGAGACCAGCCTCGGGTACTTCATGAACCCGATCGTGACGGTCCTGCTCGGAGTCTTCATCCTGCGCGAACGGCTGCGCCTGACGCAGTGGCTCGCGCTCGGGCTGGCTGCCGCGGCCGTCATCGTGATCGTCATCGGATACGGCGCGTTCCCCTGGATCGCGCTGAGCCTGGCGTTCTCGTTCGGCCTGTACGGCTTCGTCAAGAAGCGCATCGGACCGTCCGTGGACGCCGTGAGCGGCTTGACGCTGGAGTCCGCGTGGCTGGTGCCCGTGGCGAGCGTCCTGCTGATCGTCGTCGCCTCGACCACGGGCCTGGAGATGGGACAGAACGGACCGCTGCACACGCTGCTTCTGAGCCTCGTGGGCGTCGTCACGGCCATTCCGCTGCTGCTGTTCGCGGCCGGAGCCCGACGATCGAGCCTGACGACCATGGGACTGCTGCAGTTCGTCGCGCCGATCCTGCAGTTCATCATCGGCGCATGGCTCCTCGGCGAGGAGATGTCGCCGGCGCGCTGGATCGGGTTCGCCCTGGTGTGGCTGGCGCTGACGATCCTGTCCGTCGACTCGATCCGCCACGCACGCAAAGCCCGCGGGGTGTCGGACGTGGGCGAACTGGTCTGAGCCCGTTCGTGCCGCGGAGCCGGGGTGTGCGGGGCTTCGGCTAGCGCACCAGCCGCGCGATCGCGGCCGTCGCCTCGGCGATCTTCGCGTCGGCCTCGTCGCCGCCCAGGCGCGCCGCGTCCACGACGCAGTGCCGCAGGTGGTCATCGAGCAGCCCGATCGCGACGGCCTCCAGCGCGCTGGTCAGCGCGCTGATCTGGGTGAGGATGTCGATGCAGTACTTCTCGTCCTCGACCATGCCGCGCACGCCGCGGGCCTGGCCCTCGATCCGCTTGAGGCGATTGAGGTACTTGTCCTTCTCGGTGATGTAGCCGTGCGAGGCGTGATCGGTCATGCGGACTCCAGACTCTTGAAACGCCGCAGGCGCAGGCTGTTGCCGACGACGAAGACGCTGGACAGCGCCATCGCCGCACCGGCGATCATCGGGTTGAGCAGGCCGAGCGCCGCCAGCGGGATCGCCGCGACGTTGTACGCGAACGCCCAGAACAGGTTGACGCGGATGGTGCCGAACGTCCGTCGCGACAGCCGGACGGCGTCGGCGGCGCTGCGCAGATCGCCGCGGACGAGGGTGATGTCGGATGCCTCGATCGCCGCATCCGCTCCGGTGCCCATCGCCAGGCCGAGGTCGGCCTGGGCGAGCGCGGCGGCGTCGTTGACGCCGTCGCCGACCATCGCCACCACGCGCCCCTTCGACTGCAGCGCACGGATCGCCTCGAGCTTGCCGGCGGGAAGCACGCCGGCCAGGACCCCGTCGATGCCGACCTCGTCCGCGACGCGGCGGGCGACCGTCTCGTTGTCGCCGGTCAGCAGCACGGGTTCCAGGCCGAGCGCCCGGAATCGGCCGACCGCCTCCCGGCTCGTCGGCTTGATCGCGTCCGCCACGACGAGCAGGCCGCGTGCGGCGCCGTCCCAGGCCACGAGGACCACTGTGGAGCCGGATGCCTCGGCATCCGCCTTCGCGGAGGCGAGCTCCGGAGGCAGGTGGATCGCCCAGTCGGCCAACAGCGATTCACGCCCCACGACGACCGCGTGGCCGTCGACCATTCCCGAGACACCCAGCCCGGGCGTCGCGGCGAACGATCCGACGGGCGGCAGGTCGCCGACCTCCTTCGTGGCGGTGACGGCGATGGCGCGGGCGATCGGATGCTCGGAGGCATCCTCCACCGCCCCGGCGAGGCGCAGCAGTTCAGCGCGCGCTGCCGCGGCATCCGCCTGCTCGTCGGTGAGGATCACGTCGACCACGCTCATCCGGCCCGTCGTCACCGTCCCGGTCTTGTCGAGGACGATCGTGTCGACGGCGCGGGTCGATTCGAGCACCTCCGGTCCGCGGATCAGGATGCCCAACTGGGCGCCCCGCCCGGTTCCGACCAGCAGCGCGGTCGGTGTCGCGAGTCCGAGGGCGCACGGGCACGCGATGATCAGGACCGCGACGGCGGCGGTGAACGCGGCCGCGGCCGGGAAGCCGAGGAGCAGCCACGCCGCCAGGGTGAGGACGGCGATTCCCAGCACGATCGGGACGAAGACGCCCGAGATGCGGTCGGCGAGACGCTGCACGTCGGCCTTGCCCGACTGGGCCTCCTCGACGAGGCGCGCCATCTGGGCGAGCTGCGTGTCCTGACCGACGCGCGTCGCGCGCACCACGAGGCGACCGCCGACATCGACCGTCGCCCCGACCACCGCGTCGCTCGCGCCGACCTCGACGGGCACCGATTCGCCGGTCACCATCGACATGTCCACCGCGGAGGTGCCGGAGACCACGACTCCGTCGGTGGCGATCTTCTCTCCGGGCCGCACGACGAACTCGTCGCCGACCTTCAGTGCCGAGACCGGCACGCGGGTTTCGATGCCACCGCGCAGGACGGCCACGTCCTTGGCGCCGAGTTCGAGCAGCGCCCGCAGGGCGGCACCGGCGCGGCGCTTGGAGCGCAGCTCGAAGTACCGGCCCGCCAGCACGAACATCGTGACGCCGGCCGCGACCTCCAGATAGATGTCGTCCGCGCCCTCGGAGGGCTGGATCGTCCACTCGAAGGCGTGCATCATGCCCGGCATGCCCGCGCCTCCGAGGAAGAGGGCGTACAGCGACCACAGGAACGCGGCCGAGACGCCGATGGAGATGAGTGTGTCCATCGTGGCGGCGCCGTGGCGCAGGTTCAGCCAGGCGGCGCGGTGGAACGGCCAGGCCGCCCACACGACGACGGGCGCTGCCAGGGTGAGCGAAAGCCACTGCCAGTACTCGAACTGCAGGACGGGGATCATCGCGAGCAGGATCACCGGCACGGCCAGGACGACGGCACCGATCAGCCGCTGGCGCAGCGATGTCAGCTCGCGGTCCTCGGGCTCGGGCCCGCTGGAGGGATCGGCTGCCGGGGGAGCCGGAAGGACGGCGGTGTAGCCGGTCTTCTCGACCTCGTCGATGAGCAGTCGGGCATCGAAGCCGTCGGGGGCGGTCACGGTCGCCTTCTCAGTGGCGTAGTTCACCGAAGCCGTCACGCCGTCGAGCCGGTTCAGCTTCTTCTCGATGCGGTTCGCGCAGGAGGCGCAGGTCATTCCGCCGATCTCGAGCTCGATGCGCGAGTTCGGCAGCACCGCGGCATCCATCAGCAGCGCACCGCCTCGTACCCCGCCTCGTCCACGGCGGCCAGGACATCTGCTTCGGGCAGCGGCTCGGCGGAGGTGATGACGAGGATGCCGTCGGCTGCGCTCACAGCCACCGATTCGACGCCCGCGAGCTTGCTCACTTCGCCCCGCACCGCCGCTTCGCAGTGTCCGCAGGACATTCCCGTCACCCGGTACTCGTCGATCGCCGCCATCACCCACACCTTCCGTTCGATACCCCTAGGGGGTAGGTCGCCGAGTGAAACGCTATACCCGCGAAGGGTATTCCGGGCCGCTTCGCCGAATTACGGGCGTCGTCTCCGTTGGTAACGATTGGGTCGCGTTACAAACCGTTAACGAACGGCAACATTCGCGAGACCGCTACCGGTTTAGGTTTAGTGCACTGGACAGGCGCCCGAGTCTGCCCGCGTTCATACACAGCAAGGAGCACCATGAGCGTCTTTTCCCGAGGCAACGCCTCCCGCTCGCGCCTGCGGACGGTGATCGGCGGTATCGCCGTCGCCGGAGTCAGCGCGCTCGTCTTGGCCGGATGTTCCGGCGGCGGCGGCACGGCAGACCCCTCCACCTCCTCCGGTCCGAGCGAGGAACTCACCCTCAAGATCGGCACCGTTCTGCCTCAGACCGGCAGCCTCGCCTTCCTCGGCCCGCCCGAGGAAGCCGGCGTGCAGCTGGCCGTGAACGAGGTCAACGAGGCCGGCGCCGGCATCACCGTCGACGCCACGTTCGGCGACTCGGGTGACGCCGACAACAAGGCCTTCGAGACCACGGTCCCGAAGCTCCAGAGCGAAGGCGTCTCCGCCATGATCGGCGCGGCGTCGTCGGGTGTGTCGAAGCTGTTCCTCGACAGCAACGTCTCCGAGGGCATCATCACCTTCTCGCCCGCGAACACCTCGCCGGACTTCACGACGTGGGATGACAACAACCTCTACTGGCGCACCGCTCCCAGCGACCTGCTGCAGGGTGAGGTGCTCGGCAACCTGGTCGCCGAGGACGGTCACAAGAACATCGCGATCATCTACCAGAACGACGCCTACGGCACCGGTCTGTACGGTGTCGTCAAGGAGGTCTTCGAGGCTTCCGGTGGAACCGTCGTCGCCGACGCGTCCTACAACGACGGCGACACCTCGTTCGACGCGCAGGTCGCGACCGTGACGGCTGCGAACCCGGACGCGATCGTGCTGATCACGTTCGACCAGTTCGCGACCATCGCGCCGCTGCTGGTGAATGCCGGCCAGTCCGCCGAGAACTTCTACCTGGTCGACGGAAACCTCAAGCAGTGGGGCACCGACGTGTCGGTCAGCCTCGAGGGCGCCAAGGGCACCACGCCCGGACCCGTGCTCGCGGACGACTTCCAGGAGCGCCTGAACGACGCCTGGACCGCTGAGGGCAACTCGGACCTCGAGGACTTCTCGTACGCAGCGGAGTCCTATGACGCCGTGATCCTGCTCGCCCTGGCTTCGCTGGCCGCCGGTTCGACCGACGCCGCTGACATCGCCGAGAAGCTGCAGGAAGTCTCCGGCGGTTCCGGCGACGGTGAGAAGTGCGACTCGTTCGAGGCGTGCGCCGAGATCATCAACGGTGGCGGCGTCGCCGACTACGACGGCTACTCCGGTGGCGTCGCGTTCGACGACGCGGGCGACCCGACCGAAGCGACGATCGGTATCTTCCAGTACAAGGCCGACAACACGCACGAGCGCATCAACTAGTTCCTGCGCTTGTCGGAAGGGCCCCGGATGCTTCGGCATCCGGGGCCCTTCGCGTTGCGCGTGACGGAGGGAGCTCGGCAGAACGAAACGGAGAGCGGATGCCTCGCGGCATCCGCTCTCCGTTCGTGTCGGCGCGGGGGTTCAGACGCCGTCGGCGCCCAGCGTTCCGAGATACAACCCGATGACCTTCGGGTCGTTCAGCAGGTCGCGACCGGAGCCCTCGTAGGCGTCGCGGCCCTGGTCCAGGACGTAACCGCGGTCGCAGATCTGCAGGCAGCGGCGGGCGTTCTGCTCGACCATGATCGTCGTCACGCCGGCCTTGTTGATGTCGGAGACGCGGATGAACGCGTCGTCCTGCCGGACCGGGGACAGGCCGGCTGAGGGCTCGTCCAGCAGCAGCACCGACGGGTTCATCATGAGTGCCCGCGACATCGCCACCATCTGGCGCTCACCGCCCGAAAGCGAGCCGGCGCGCTGCTTGAGGCGCTTGCCCAGCTCGGCGAAGATGCCGGTGACGAACTCGAGGCGCTCGCTGTAGATCTTGGGGTTCTGGTAGAGCCCCATCTGCAGGTTCTCCTCGATGGACAGCGACGGGAACACGTTGTTCGTCTGCGGCACGAAGGCGACGCCCCGCTGGACGAGCTTGTCGGCCTTCAGCCCGACGATGCTCTCGCCGTTGACGGTGATCTCGCCACCGCGCACCTTCACGAGCCCGAAGATCGCCTTCAGCAGCGTCGACTTGCCGGCGCCGTTGGGCCCGATGATGCCGATCAGCTCGCCCTGCCGGGCGATCAGGTTCGTGCTGTTGAGGATGTTGACGCCCGGAAGGTAGCCGGCCACGAGGTCGGTCACCTCGACGACGACCGCATCGGTCTTGGCGACCGACCGCTCGCCGGCATGGCTCATGTCGAGGGTCACTTCTTCTCCTCCGCCTCGGCGATCGAGGCCTCTTCGACCTCGTGGATCTCGGCGAGCAGCTCTTCGGCTCCTTCGCCCAGCTCGCCTTCGAAGCGACCGGTGATCACACCGAGGTCGACCTCCTGGTGACTGCCGAGGTAGGCGTCGATGACGGCCTTCTCGTTCATCACACTCTCCGGCGGGCCCTCGGCGACCACGCGGCCCTCCGCCATCACAACGACCCAGTCGGCGATGTGGCGGACCATGTGCATGTCGTGCTCGACGAAGAGCACTGTCATGCCGAGGTCCTTGAGGTCGAGGATGTGGTCCAGCAGCGACTCGGTCAGGGCCGGATTGACCCCGGCCATGGGCTCGTCGAGCATGACCAGCTGCGGGTCGCTCATCAGCGCGCGCGCCATCTCCAGGAGCTTGCGCTGACCGCCCGAGAGCGATGCGGCGAAGTCCTTCTCCTTGGCGTCGAGTTTGAACCGCTTGAGCAGATCGCGAGCCTTGTCCTCGATGCCGGTGTCCTGGCTGCGCCAGAACGCGGGGATGAAGCTCGTCCAGAACTTCTCGCCGCGCTGCCCGGTCGCGCCCAGCTTCATGTTCTCCAGCACCGTGAGCAGCGACAGCGCCTTCGTCAGCTGGAAGGTGCGCACCTGTCCCATTCGGGCGACCTTGAACGCCGGAATGCCCGAGAGGGTCTTCCCGTCGAACGACCACGTCCCCGTGTTCGGCTTGTCGAAGCCGCACAGCAGGTTGAACAGCGTCGTCTTGCCGGCACCGTTGGGTCCGATGAGCGCAGTGATGGCGCCGCGGGGGATCTCGAGATGGTCGACGTCGACGGCGGTCAGACCGCCGAACCGGCGGGTGACGTTGTCGACCACCATGATGGGGTCGACCTTGGGGACGCCCGGAACTGACTCGCCTGCGGCCAGTCCCTGCGTCTTGGGGCGGCGGACGCTGCCGGTCGTGGGCACGGTCTCCGCAGAGCCGTACTCCCTTTCGCCACTTGAGGCGCCGTTACTTGACAAAGGTCATCTCCCTCTTGTCGCCGAGGATGCCCTGCGGTCTGAAGATCACCAGGAGCATGAGGGCCACACCGACGAGGATGTAGCGGAGCGTTCCGGCCTGGATGGCGGTCATCGGCAGGATGCCGGCATCCGCCATCTCCGGAAGCAGGTTGCCCAGCAGCGCGATGACGACCCAGAAGATCACGGCACCGAGCGAGGGACCGAAGACCGTGGCCGCACCGCCGAGGAGCAGGATCGTCCACAGGAAGAAGGTCAGCGACGTCGTGTAGCTGGAGGGGACGACCGCCGAAGGCAGGACGTAGACGATGCCGCCCATCGCGCCGATGCACCCACCGACGACGAGGGCCTGCATCTTGTAGGCGAAGACGTTCTTGCCGAGCGAGCGCACGGCATCCTCGTCCTCACGGATGCCCTTGAGCACACGGCCCCACGGACTGCGCATCAGCGACCAGACCAGCAGAATCGCCAGGGCGAGCATGAGCAGACCGAAGACGCGGACCCAGAGGCCGGTCTCGTTGAACGTCCATGGCCCCCAGCCGTACTGGCCGGGCGGGAACGGGTTGGCCGCCCGGAAGCCCTCGTGGTAGCCGCCGAGGCCGTCGGCGGAGTTCGTGAACTGGTCGAACACCTGGGTGGTGAACAGCAGTCGCACGATCTCAGCCGCCGCGATGGTGACGATGGCGAGGTAGTCCGAGCGCAGTCGCAGGGTCGGGATACCGAGGATCACGGCGAACAGCGCCGCGGCCAGCAGCCCGATGATCATCGCGATCCACCACGGGATGCCGAAGCTCAGCACCGAGATGGCGTAGCCGTAGCCGCCGAGGGCCATGAAGCCCGCCATACCGAAGTTGAGCAGTCCGGCGTAGCCGAAGTGCACCGCGAGGCCGGTCGCCGCGAGCGCGTACGCGATCGTGACGGGGCTCAGGATGTAGCTGAGCGTGTTCGAGAGAATTGCTCCCCAATCCATGGCCGCTACCCCAATCTTTCTTTGCGACCGAGCAAGCCCTGAGGTCTGACGAGCAGGATCAGGATCAGAACGACCAGTGCTCCCGCGTACTTGAGGTCGGACGGGATCCAGAGCGTGGAGACCTCGACGACGATGCCGACGATCAATGCACCCAGCAGCGCCCCGAAGGCGGTGCCGAGACCGCCCAGGGTGATCGCCGCGAAGATCAGCAGCAGCATCTGCGTGCCCATGTCCCATTTCACGCCGGGGCGGAAGTACGCCCACAGGATGCCGGAGAGCGCCGCCAGGACGCCGGCGAGGACCCACACGATGCGGATGACGCGATCGACGTTGATGCCCGATGCCGAGGCGAGCTGCGGGTTGTCCGAGATCGCGCGCGTCGCCTTGCCGATCCGGGTGCCCAGCAGGAAGTACGCCACGAACAGGATGACGACGATGCTGACGCCCATGCTGATGAGGTCGATGTACGACAGCGAGATCGGCCCGAACTGGATGGGCGCGGGGCTCGCGCCGGGCAGCTGGTAGGTCCTGCCGCCGATGAAGTACTGGAACGTGTAGCGCAGAGCGAGCGAGAGGCCGATGCTGACGATCATCAGCTGAACGACCCCGAGGCCTCTTCGCCTGAGTGGTCGCCAGAGGCCGGCATCCAACACGAGCCCGAGCACGCCGCCCATGACCACCGCCAGGATGATCCCGATCCAGAAGGGCAGGGACCAGAAAGAGGTGAGGACCAGCGCCATCAGGGCGCCCCAGGTCACCATCTCGCCGTGGGCGAAGTTCGACAGGCCGGTGGTGCCGTAGATGAGCGATGCGCCCATCGCGGCCAGCGCCAGCAGCAGCCCGAAGTTCAGCCCGTTCACGAGGCGCACCATCAACTGGTCGAAGAACGATTGCGTGACGCGTTCACCCTCACCGAGGAACAGGTTCACGATCTTCGAACCGGTGAGTCCGAACTCCACCTCCTGCGAGGCGGACTCGCCGTCGACGATCACGCCGTCCGGGAGCGTCGACTCGTCGACGGTGAGCGTGTAGGTCTCCTTCTCGGGGACGTACAGGCGCCAGCGGCCCTCGGCGTCGGTGATGGTCTCGGCTTCGAAGCCACCGCCGGAGACCGACACGGTCACATCCGGCACGCCCTTCTCCTCGAAGGTGATGACACCGCCGAAGTAGAAGTCCGTCGCCTCCTGATCGCCGCCTGGCGTGTCCGGCGCCGCGGCGAACGCGCCCGGGGCACTCAGGAACACAATCGCGGCTGCCAGCAGCGCGCCGAGAACGGCGACCAGCCAGGGCTGGACCCGTCGAACGTGTGAAGTCGTGGGACTCACAAAACCTCCAGTCCGCTGTCGCGCGCCGAGGCTCGGGTCGCACAGCGCTGATCAACGACGGTACGAGCGTAATGTGTCGTTCTTGTTTCGCCTACAACAACTCTCCCCGGTCGTGATGGATCCGAGACCTTGGTATGGTGCCCGGCTCGAGGAATGAATCCGCGCCCGGGCGGCTTAGAATTCAGTACGGCGCGTTCTTCGCGCACCGGCCGTCGACGTCCACCTCGATCAAGGCGCCGCGCGCGCAGGAGAACTCATGGAGCACAACGACCCGTTCGGTTTCGTCGGACTCACGTACGACGACGTCCTCCTGCTGCCCGGTCACACCGACGTGATCCCGAGCGAGGCCGACACCTCGTCCCGCGTGACCCGGCGCATCACGGTCGCGACCCCGCTGCTCTCCAGCGCGATGGACACCGTCACCGAATCCCGGATGGCGATCGCGATCGCGCGTGAGGGCGGCATCGGCATCCTGCATCGCAACCTCTCCATCGAGGAGCAGGCCGCGCAGGTCGACCGCGTGAAGCGCAGCGAGTCGGGCATGATCTCGAACCCGATCACGACGACGCCCGACGCGACCATCGACGAGGTCGAGTCGCTGTGCGCGCAGTTCCGCATCTCGGGACTGCCGGTGGTCGACCCCGACGGCCGCCTGGTCGGCATCGTCACCAACCGCGACATGCGGTTCGTCTCGGGCTTCGAGCGCTCCACGACGCTCGTCAAGGACGTCATGACCAGCGACGGCCTGGTCACCGCGCCGGTGGGCATCGGCGCCAACGACGTGATCGCGCTGTTCGCCAAGCACCGCGTCGAGAAGCTGCCGCTCATCGACGACGAGGGCAAGCTCGCCGGTCTCATCACCGTCAAGGACTTCGACAAGAGCGAGAAGTATCCGCTCGCCACGAAGGACGAGCAGGGACGCCTGCGCGTCGGCGCTGCGATCGGCTTCTTCGGCGACGCCTGGCAACGCGCCGAGGCGCTGCGGGATGCCGGCGTCGACGTCCTCGTGGTCGACACCGCCAACGGCCAGTCCGCCGGGGTCATCGATCTCGTCACGCGGCTCAAGGCCGATCCGACGTTCGCGCACATCGACGTCATCGGCGGCAACGTCGCCACCCGCGAGGGCGCGCAGGCGCTGATCGACGCCGGTGTCGACGCCGTGAAGGTCGGCGTGGGTCCCGGCTCGATCTGCACCACGCGCGTCGTGGCCGGAGTCGGCGTGCCGCAGGTGACCGCGGTGTACGAGGCATCCCTCGCCGCCCGCGAAGCGGGCATCCCGGTCATCGCCGACGGAGGCCTGCAGTACTCGGGCGACATCGCGAAGGCCCTGGTGGCCGGCGCCGACACGGTCATGCTCGGCTCGCTCCTGGCCGGCACCGACGAGTCGCCCGGCGAGATCGTCTTCCAGGGCGGCAAGCAGTTCAAGCAGTACCGCGGCATGGGATCGCTCGGCGCGATGCAGACCCGCGGGAAGAAGACCTCCTACTCGAAGGACCGCTACTTCCAGGCCGACGTGCCCTCGGACGATAAGCTCATCCCGGAGGGAATCGAGGGCCAGGTCGCCTACCGCGGACCGGTCGCCGCCGTCGCCTACCAGCTGATCGGGGGTCTGCGTCAGTCGATGTTCTACGTCGGCGCCCGCACGATCGACGAGCTCAAGGCGAAGGGCAAGTTCGTCCGGATCACCGCGGCGGGGCTGAAGGAGTCGCACCCGCACGACGTGCAGATCGTCGTCGAGGCGCCCAACTACAAGAAGTAGCGGCCGGCGCGCGGCCGGGGTCGCCGCCGCCGTTTCGGTGGCAGTTCGCGCGGGCTCGGTGGCGCTGAACCCGCAGATGCTGCCACCTCGCGATGGCGGGGTCGTGGCGGGGCTGCTCATGGGACGGGCTGCTCATGGGCGGGGTGGCAGTTCGCGTGGGCTCGGTGGCGCTGAAGCCGCAGATGCTGCCACCTCGCGATGGCGGGGTCGTGGCGGGGTGGGGGTCCCCGTGGGGTCGGCGGCGCTGAACCCGCAGATGCTGCCACCTCGCGATGGCGGGGTCGGGGCGGGGCTGCTCATGGGCGGGGCTGCTCATGGGCGGGGTGGCAGTTCGCGCGGGCTCGGTGGCGCTGAAGCCGCAGATGCTGCCACCTCGCGATGGCGAGATCGTGGCGGGGTGGGGGTCCCCGTGGGCTCGGCGGCGCTGAACCCGCAGATGCTGCCACCTCGCGATGGCGGGGTCGGGGCGGGGCTGCTCATGGGCGGGGCTACTCATGGGCGGGGTGGCAGTTCGCGCGGGCTCGGCGGCGCTGAAGCCGCACATGCTGGCACCTCGCGCTGGCGGGGTCGTGGCGGGGCTGCTCATGGGCGGGGTGGCAGTTCGCGCGGGTTCGGTCGCGCTGAAGCCGCACAACGTGACACCTCGGTCCGCGGCGCGCGTGGCGGAGTCGCACCGCACGACGTGCAGATCGTGGGCGAGGCGCCCGCCGACGAGAACCGGCCCCCGTCGCTAACCTGTGCATATGGCACGGCAGGCGAAGCACAGGTATTACGCGGCGGCGCGGGTCGAGGCCTATACCGACGCGGTGTTCGCGATCGCCGCGACGCTGCTCGTCCTGGATCTAACCACGACGGCCATCGGTGCCGTCCAGACCGACGCCGAGCTGTGGGCGGCGCTGGGCGGGATGTGGGAGACGTTCCTGTCCTTCGGCATCAGCTTCGCCCTCCTGAGCGGCCTCTGGGTGATCCACATGAGCCAATTCCGCGACATCGGCCGCGCTGACGCGACGCTCCTCTGGCTGAACAACGCGCGCCTGCTGTTCGTCGTGCTCATCCCCTTCACCACGAGTCTGGTGGACGAGTACTCCGGGCTCCTGGCCGGACGAGTGCTCCTGCCCATCAACTTCTTCTTCGCCGTCCTGCTGGGGGCTGCCACCTGGACCTGGGCCGCGGCCAAAGGCGGACACCTGCTGAAGGAGGAGGCCAGAGGGGATGCCGCGGACCAGAACATCGGCGGGACGGTCGCCGTGTTCTGCGGGGCTCTGACCGTCGCCTTCTCGCCCTGGTTCGGTTCATGGGCCTTCGTGGCCTTCGTCCTGAACGGTCCGCTCACCGCGATCATCCAACGCCGCCGCTCAAGGCGCCTCGCCGCCCGATCGCAGGGCTGACAGGGCCGGGTCGCCCGCGTACCGTTGTCGGCATGTGCCGGAACATCCACACCCTTCACAACTTCGAGCCCGCTGCCACGAACGACGAGATCCAGGCGGCGGCGCTGCAGTACGTCCGCAAGATCGCGGGGACGACCAAGCCGTCCAAGGCGAACCAGGAGGCCTTCGACCGGGCCGTGCATGAGATCGCCCACATCACCGGGCATCTGCTGCAGGATCTCGTGGCTGTGACCCCGCCGAAGAACCGCGAGGAGGAAGCGGCCAAGGCCCGCGCGCGGGCGATCGCCTCGGGGCGGTACTCGGCCGCGTAGGCGCGACGGTTACGCCGCCGTCGCCGGGCGCTGAGTGCCGATGAGTCGGTTTCGGGCGTACCGAGTGGACTTCAGTCACACCTCGTCCTGCGACCGGCACCCATGACGCAGTTCCTGACGCTGCATCGACCGGGTAGTCTGGTCGGCTCGCCATCTGCGGGCCGGCGGGGAACGCCGACGGATGCCGCGACTCGCGGCCCCACGAGGGTGCCAAGGCTATGGGCTACATCGACATCAACGGCGTCGGCTTCTCGCTGCCCGACGGCAGGCCGTTGCTGGATGACGTCTCGTTCCGGGTCGGCGAGGGATCGACCACGGCGCTGATCGGTGCCAACGGTGCGGGCAAGACCACGCTGCTGCGCATCATCCGCGGCGAGGAGGCCGCGCACGCGGGCGCTGTCACGATCGGCGGTGCGCTGGGCGTCATGGATCAGTTCGTCGGGCACGGCGCTCCCGGTGCCACCGTGCACGAGCTGCTCATCGATGTGGCGCCCCGGCGCATCCGCGCCGCCGCGCTGGAACTCGAGGCGGCAGAGGCGGCGATCATCGAGAATGACGACCTCGACGCGCAGCTGCGGTACGCGACGGCGCTCGCCGACTACGCCGATGCCAGAGGGTACGAGCACGAGACCGTCTGGGACCAGTGCACGGTCGCGGCGCTCGGGGTCCCGTTCGAACGCGCGCGGTTCCGCGAGCTGACGACGCTCTCGGGTGGCGAGCAGAAGCGGCTCGTGCTCGAGGTGCTGCTGCGAGGCCCTGATGACGTGCTGCTGCTGGACGAGCCGGACAACTATCTCGATGTGCCGGGCAAGCGATGGCTCGAAGCGCAGCTGAAAGCCACTGCGAAGACCGTGCTGCTGGTCTCGCACGACCGCGAGCTGCTGGCGCGCGCCGCGGATCGCATCGTGACGCTCGAGACCGGCGCCGCAGGCAGCACGGCGTGGGTGCACGGCGGGAGCTTCTCCACGTATCACCGCGCGCGCACCGATCGGATGGACCGGCTCGACGAGCAGCGACGTCGCTGGGACGAGGAGCACGCCAAGATCAAGGCGCTCGTGGCGGCGATGAAGGTCAAGGCGACATCCAGCGACGAGTTCGCGTCGCGATACCGTGCCGCCCAGACCCGGCTCGCGAAGTTCGAGGAGGCGGGGCCGCCACAGGAGCGCCCACCCGAACAGGACCTGCAGCTGCGGCTGCGCGGCGCCCGCACCGGAAAGCGCGCCGTGGTGGCCGAGGGGCTGGAACTCACCGGCCTCATGAAGCCTTTCGACCTGGAGGTATGGTTCGGCGACCGGGTCGCGGTACTCGGATCCAACGGGTCCGGGAAGTCGCACTTCCTGCGGCTGCTCGCGCGCGGCGGGACCGAGCCGGATGCTCGACTCGGCCACATCACGTCGGCAGCGGCGGGCCTGGAGTCGGTGGCGCATGCCGGTCGAGGCATCCTGGGCGCACGCGTCGTTCCCGGCTGGTTCGCGCAGACGCACCGGCATCCGGAATTCGCGGGGCGGACGCTGCTCGAGCTGCTGCACAAGGGAGACGACAACCGGCCGGGGATGCCGCGCGATGCCGCGAGCTCGGCCCTGGACCGTTACGGGCTCGTCGCCCAGGCACAGCAGAACTTCGAGACGCTGTCGGGCGGCCAGCAGGCACGGTTCCAGATCCTGCGGCTCGAGCTGTCCGGGACGACCCTGCTCCTGCTGGATGAGCCCACCGACAACCTCGACATCGCCTCCGCCGAGGCGCTCGAGCTCGCGTTGTCGCGGTTCGAGGGCACCGTGCTCGCGGTCACGCACGACCGCTGGTTCGCCCGATCGTTCGAGCGGTTCCTGGTCTTCGGATCCGACGGGACCGTCTACGAATCGGACCAGCCGGTGTGGGACGAGAACCGCGTGGCGCGGGCGCGCTGATCCGGCGGGGCGTGGGTGCGGGAGACCTCAGCGCAGGCGGAACGCAGGTGCGGCGCGCGCCGCCGGGTCGAGCGCGAGATCGGCCAGCACCGCGCCGACGCCCGGGGCGAACTTGAACCCCTGACCGGAGAACCCCGCGCCGAACACCACGCGACCCGTGCGGTCGAGCACGAACGCCTCATCGCGGGTCGACGTGTAGGTGCAGCTCAGGTGCACCGCTGAGGCGGGATCGAGCCCCGGCATCCAATCCCGGACGTACTCGGCGAGCAGCCCCGCGTGCTTGTCGAGCCGGAACGGCCGGGCATCCGGGTCGACCTCGTCGCCGATCGCGTGGAAGCCGACCTTCACTCCCTCGCCGGGTGTCGGCATGCCGTAGACGTTCGCCGGCCACGCGCCCGGAGCGACGAAGTGGTTGAACGACGGCCACGGCTCGCGCGGATCGCGCGGCGTGAAATGCGCGGGGTTCTCCTCGGTGACGGTGAGTGCAGGCAGGGGGATGCCGAGACCGCCGAGCGTCGACGATGACCAGGCCCCGACCGTGACGACGGCCGTCCCAGCGCGGATGGTGCCGGACTCGGTGCGAATCGTCACACCGTCCGCATCCTGGTCGATCGAGAGCGCGGGACTCTGCCAGCGCACCTCCCCGCCCGCTTCGACGATGCGGCGCTCGAGTTCTCCGAGCGCGGCCGCGGCCCGGGCGACGCCGGCGTCGGGGGAGTACAGCACGGTCTCCTCGAAGCGCATCCCCGGCCAGCGGCGCGCGGCCTCGGTCCCGTCGAGGAGTTCGGCCGGGATGCCGCGGTCGTGCAGTTGCGCGTGGATCGCCGCCACCCCCGGAGCGGCGCCTTCCTTCGCCGCGCTGCCCAGCGCCGCGCCGGAACCATGCGAGACCAGTCCGTGCAGCCGGAGCAGCGGCTCGCCGCCGACGGAACCCAGCGCGTCCCAGCCCTCGCGGGCGCGGGCCAGGAGATCCAGGTAGTGCTCGTCCGCGTACGCGTTGTTGAAGTTGCGCGTCGCGCCGTGCGACGCACCCTGCGCATGCCCCCGAGCGAAGCGCTCGAGCACGATCGGCCGCTCGCCGCGGCGGCTCAGCGCCCAGGCCGTCGACAGACCCATGACACCGCCACCGATCACGACGAAGGGCGCGCGCTCATCCATGCCTCGATCCTCCCAGGTGTGCCGCCGTAGGCAGATCGGCGCGAGGACTGCCAGGATGAACGCAGGCATCCGGGGGCTGGTCCCCGTCGAGCACGAGAAGCTGGAGCCCTGCATGGACCTGACCCCGCGCGAGATCGACAAGCTGTACGTCTACCAGGTTGCGGAGTTGGCCCGACGTCGTCGCGATCGCGGCACGAAGCTCAACATCAGCGAAGCGCAGGCCCTGGTCACCGAGGCGATCCTCGAGGCCGCGCGCGACGGCAAGTCGGTCGCCGACTGCATGGAGCTGGGCAAGAAGGTCGTCACGGTCGACGAGTGCATGCCGGGCGTGCGCGAGCGCATCACCCTGCTGCAGGTGGAGGCGACGTTCCCGGACGGCACGAAGCTGGTCTCGTGCCACGACCCGATCGCCGGCTGAGCGCGTGCCCACCCCTCGCGTCCGGACGATCCTCGTCGGCGGGCACGAAAGCGCCGATGGCGCACACCTGGTGCGCCTCGAGGCACTGCTCGAGGACACCCGTACCGCACGGCCGGGGCGGCAGTTCCACAATCAGGTGAGCGAGGCGCGCTCGGCGGGCGAGACCGTCGTGGTCGTGCCGATGACGTTCGGGCGGAACCCCACCATGATCGCCGACACCGCCAAGACGCTCCGTTGGCTCGGGCCGCGGCATCCGCATCGCCTCGCCCTTGCGGCACCCTTCGGGACGACCGACCATCTCACCGCGTGGGTGCGCACGGCAGCCAACACCGCGCGAGCGGAGCATCCGGATGCTGCGCTGGTCGTCGTCGCGCCACGGTCCAATCCCTTCGACGAGGCCGAACTGCACCGCATCGCCTACCTGGCCGCCACGCACGGCGCGGCGGACGAGGTGTTCCCGGCGATCCTCGACTCGGACCGCGCCCTTGCGCCCGTGATCGACCGCCTGCAGCGTCTCGGCATCACCCGGTCGGCGATCGTGCCCGCCGGGTTCGCCTCCACAGCCACGGAGGCGTTCGGAGCGGGCGAGTACGCGGGCGCGCGGTTCGCCGGCCCGCTCATGTCCGATGCCGCGATCGCCAGGACGGTGCGCACGCGTGTGGCAGACGCGCTGACCGCCCTCGCCGCCGGGCATGACGGCATCGCCGCTGGACTGGACGCCGATCACGGACACGGCTACGCGCACTCGCACGCCTTCGAGGAGTCCGGGCACGCGCACACGCACTCGCACGGCGGGTACGCGCACGCGCACGCGCGCCCGCACTCGCACGGCGGGAGCGGCGATTCCACGCACACGCATGCCGACGGCGCCACGCACGATCACGACCACGACGGGCTGCACGCCCATGTCCACGCGTCATAGGGGAGGAACACATGGTCAGCAGGAAGCCGCAGTATCAGCACACCGGCGATGACATCGAGATCAACGCCGGACGCGCGTCAGTGACGATCAAGGTCACCAACACGGGCGATCGGCCGGTGCAGATCGGCTCGCACTTCCACTTCTTCGAGGTGAACCGCGCCATCCGCTTCGAGCGCGAGAGAGCGTGGGGCATGCACCTGGACATCCCGGCGGGCACCGGCGTCCGCTTCGAGCCAGGAGAGACCAAGCAGGTCACGCTCGTGGCGTACGCGGGCGGCCGCCACGTCGTCGGCTTCAACGCACTCGTCAACGGCGGTCTGGACGCGCCGCAGACCCGGATCGACGCGATGAAGCGTCTCGCGGAGAAGGAGTTCGAGAACGGCGCACCCGATTCCAAGGTCGGCACGCCCGCCGCGAAGTCGACGACGAAGAACGAGAAGGGGAACTGACGTCATGGCCATCATCCCTCGCCAGACCTACACCGACCTGTTCGGCCCGACCGTCGGCGATCGCGTGCAGCTCGCCGACACGAACCTCATCATCGAGATCGAGAAGGACTACGCCGCCGGCAGCTACGGCGACGAGGTCGTCTACGGGGGCGGCAAGTCCGCCCGCGACGGCATGGCCGCGGACCCGCAGGCCAGCCAGTCCCAGGGCGCGCTGGATCTCGTGATCACGAACGCGATCGTGATGGACGCCGTGATCGGCATCGTCAAGGCCGATATCGGCGTGAGGGACGGGAGGATCGTCGGGATCGGCAAGTCCGGCAACCCGCAGACGCAGGCCGGTGTCGACCCGAAGCTGCTGGTCGGGCCGGGCACCGAGGTGATCGCCGGCGAGCATCTGATCGCCACCGCCGGGGCGATGGACTCGCACGTGCACTTCGTCTCGCCGCAGCAGGCGTACGCCGCGCTCTCCAACGGGATCACCACCCTGTTCGGCGGCGGCACCGGACCGACCGACGGCACGAACGGCACCACCTGTACGCCGGGAGCGTGGAACATCCACCGCATCCTGCAGTCCTTCGAGGGCATCCCGGTGAACATCGGCATCCACGGCAAAGGCAACGGCTCGCTGCCGCAGGCGCTCATCGAGCAGATCGAGGCGGGCGCCGCAGGACTGAAGGTGCACGAGGACTGGGGCACCACACCCGCGGTGATCGACATGGCGCTGCAGGTGGCCGACGAGTACGACGTGCAGGTCGCCATCCACACCGACTCGCTCAACGAGGCCGGATTCGTCGAGGACACGATCTCGGCCATCGACGGCCGCACGATCCACACGTTCCACACCGAGGGCGCCGGCGGCGGCCACGCGCCGGACATCATCCGGGTGGCCGGGTACCCGAACATCCTGCCGTCCTCGACGAACCCGACGCTGCCCTACACGGTCAACTCGGTCGACGAGCTGCTGGACATGGTGATGGTGTGCCATCACCTCTCCCACGACAGCCCGGAAGACCTCGCCTTCGCCGACTCGCGCGTGCGGGCCGAGACGATCTCGGCCGAGACCGTGCTGCACGACATGGGCATCATCTCGATGTTCTCGTCGGACTCGCAGGCAATGGGCCGCATCGGTGAATCCGTGACGCGCGCCTTCCAGACGGCGCATCACTGCAAGGACAAGCGCGGGCCCCTCCCCGAGGACGCGGACGGAAACGACAACTTCCGCGTGCTGCGCTACCTCGCCAAAGTCACGATCAATCCGGCGATCGCGCACGGCGTCTCGGACTACGTGGGATCACTCGAGCCGGGGAAGATGGCCGACATCGTGCTGTGGCCGATCGACGCGTTCGCCGCCAAGCCGAAGATGGTCATCAAGGGCGGCCTGATCAACTGGGCGCTCATGGGTGACCCGAACGCATCGCTGCCGACGCCGCAGCCGGTCTACTACCGGCCGATGTTCGGCGCGTTCGGAACGACGCTGCAGAAGACGCGTGCGACATTCATGTCGAAGGCCTCGATCGCGAAGGGCGTCCCGGAGCAGCTCGGTCTGCAGAGCCAGATCTTCCCGGTGCACGGCAACCGCACGATCGGCAAGAAGGACATGGTGCGAAACGACGCCACGCCGGTCATCGAGGTCGACCCCGAGACGTACACGGTCACCGTCGACGGGGAGCGCGTCCACATCGAGCCCGCCCAGTCGCTGCCGCTCAGCCAGTTGTTCTTCCTCGTCTAGCGGGGCCATGACGACATCGACCTCGATCGGACGGCTGCTGGTCAGCCTGCAGCTGTCCGACTCCGCATTCCCCAGTGGCTTCTACACGATGTCGCACGGGCTGGAGGGCTTCGCCCAGGCACGGCTGATTCCTGCCGGTGGAGCGGGCGCGCTCCTCGAGGACCTGCTGGTGGCATCCATCGGGCCCGGGGACGCGACGGCGCTCGCCCGCGCCCACAACGCCGCGGAGCGGCGGGACTGGGACGCGGTGACCGAGCTCGACCATCTGCTGTTCGCGTCGAAGCTGAACGCCGAGCTGCGCGTCGCCTCTACCCGCAGCGGTCGGCAGCTGATCGACATCGCCGCCGAGACCTTCGCCGGAGCCGAGGGCGGCGCCGACATCGCGGAGTGGGCCCGGCGCGTGAAGGCCAAGGCATCGCCGGGGTGTCAGCCCGTCGCCACGGCGGTCTGCTACGCGGCGACCGGAGTGCCGGTGGCCGAGGCCGTGGCATCCGATCTGTTCGCCTTCTGCGTGAGCTTCGCGGGCGCCGCACTGCGTCTTCGTCTGACCGACCATCGCGGCGCGCAGGTGATGCTGCGCGAGATCCAGCCGATCATCGAGGTCGTGACAGCGGATGCCGCGGTCCGGCCCGCAGCCGACATCGGCGGCTTCGTCCCGAACGCCGACATCGCCTCCGCCGCCCACGAGCGTGCCGACGCGCGACTGTTCACCAGCTGACCCCCACCAAGGAGACACCCATGAGCGACAACGTCCTGCGACTCGGCATCGGCGGTCCCGTCGGAACCGGCAAGACGGCCCTGACCGAGGCCCTCGTGCCGCTGTTCATCGCCGCCGGCCGCACTCCGGGCGTGATCACCAACGACATCTACACCCAGGAGGACGCGCACCACGTGCGGCGCGAGCTCGCCGGCATCCTCGACCCGGAGAAGGTGATCGGCGTCGAGACCGGCGCCTGCCCGCACACCGCGGTCCGCGACGATCCGACGATGAACCTCGCCGCGGGCGAGGAGATGCTCGAGCGCTTCCCCGAGATCGACACGCTCATCTACGAGTCCGGCGGCGACAACCTGACGCTCACCTTCTCGCCTGCGCTCGCGGACGTGTTCGTCTTCGTGCTGGACACCTCCAACGGCGAGAAGATGCCGCGCAAGCGCGGCCCCGGGATCACCGAGAGCGACATCCTCGTGATCAACAAGATCGACATCGCCCAGTACGTGCGCACGAACCTGGAGATCATGGAGCGCGATGCGCACGCAGTGCGCGACGGGAAGCCGGTCGTTCTGACCAATTCCCTGGACGGCACGGGCCTGCACGAGCTCTTCGACCGGATCCTCGCGCACTGGGACGCCACCAGACCCGAGCTGGTCGCGTGAGCCCCACCGCCACGGCGGCGGACGGTCCGCTGTACGGCGGACCCCGCCTGCAGCCCGCGCACTTCGAACCGGATCGCGTGCCGGTCGAGGTCGCCCGGCACGGCGTCGACCCGCACACCCTGCAGGTCGGCAGCCCGGGCAAGGTCGGCATCCTCGAGCTGGACTTCGAGCTGCGCGGGGCCGCGGATGCCGGAAGCGGCCTGCGGCGCACCGATCTGGTCCACCACTACCAGAAGACACCGCTGCAGATCATGCGGCCGCTGTACTACAACCCGCTGCGGCCCGACATGCCCTACACGTACATCCTGACCACGGGCGGCGGCGTGCTGCACGGGGACCGGCAGCGCACCGACCTGCGCTTCGGCGCGGGGACCTCGGCGCATGTGACCACGCAGGCGCACACCAAGCTGTACCGGATGGAGACCGGCTACGCGACGGCGCTCGTGAACATCGACGTCGAGGCCGGCGCCTACGCGGAGTACCTTCCGGACCCGGTGATCCCGTTCGCGGGGTCGCGGTACTACCAGCGCGTCGCCGTCACGATGCAGGAGGGCGCATCGCTGGTGACGGGCGAGACGATCTACGCCGGCCGCCTCACCCGCGGCGAGCACAACCAGTACGACGTCTACGCGAGCGACTTCGAGGTGCGAAGGGTCGGCGGCGGCGCGGAGGGCCGCCCGCTCGCGATCGATCGGGTGCGCCTCGTTCCCGAGCGCGGACACGTCGGTGGACTCGCCGTCCTGGACGGACGCGACATCTTCGCCAGCCTGTACGTCCTGTCCGGACTCGTTCCCGCCGCACGCATCGCCGACGCGCTGTACGCGGCGGTGGGCGCCGTGGTCGCGGCATCCGATGATCCATCCGCCCGCTTCGGCGTGAGCGTCCTGCCCGGCGACACCGGAGCCTGGCTGCGCCTGATCGCCGATGACACCATCACGGCGCTCGCATCCCAGACCGCCGCCGCGGCGGCTGCGCACGAGCTGCTGACCGGCCGCGCGGCGCCGCGCATCCGCAAATCGTGACGGTGGCGACCTCGACATGAGCACTGCGACCGCGAAGACCGGACCGAACACCTGGGTGCAGTACGGGCTGGGCATGCTGCACGGGCCGTCGCAGATCTACTTCCAGCAGAACGTCGTCACCGGCCTGCTGATCCTGGTCGCGTTCGTCGTCGCAGACTGGCGGATGGGGATCCTCGCGGTGATCGGGGCGACCGGCGGGATCCTCGGCGGGCGTCTCATCGGGTTCGACCTCGCATCGGTCGCGGCCGGCATGCAGTCCTTCTGCGGCACCCTCGTCGGCGCCGCAGTCTTCGCCGCGCTCGGCGGCGATGCGTGGTGGAGCTACGTGCTGGCCTTCGTCGGCGGCATCGCGACCGGGCTGGTGACCTGGCTCGTCACGCAGCTGTTCGCACAGACGCCGCTGCGCTCCTACGATCTGCCGTACACCACGGCCCCCTTCGTGATCGTCGCCGCCGTCATCGCCCTCTCGACGCTGCAGCTGGCGGTGGACTCGCCGCCGACGATCCTGACCACCGATCCGGTGCCCGCGTTCCTGGCCTCCCTGCTCACGAACGTCTCGCAGGTCGTGCTCGTCGACAGCCTCCTCTCGGGCGCGCTGATCCTCATCGGATTGTTCGTGGCGAACTGGAGGGTCGGCATCGCCGCGCTCCTGGGCAGTGTCGTCGGGTCGGTCACCGCGGTGGTCATGGGCGAGCCGCAGAGCGAGATCGCCAACGGCCTCGCGAACTACTCCGGGGTCCTGACGGCCATCGCGCTCGCCGTCACGTTCCTGCGCAGCAGCACCTGGTCGTGGCTGTACGCGCTGCCGTGGATCGTCGTCACCGCCGTGGTGACCCTGGTGATGCACCGGCTGGGCCTGGAGACCTACACCTGGCCCTACATCCTCACGACGTGGGCCGCGCTGATCGTCGCGCATCACGTCGGTGCGCTGAAGCGGACCTGAGCTCAGCGCGGATCGGGCGTGCGCAGGGGATCGAAGCCCCACGGCAGCTCGAGCCCGTGCGCGGCCATGAACGCGGCGTCTGCCAGGAGTTCGCGCGTCGGTCCGTCCGCGACGATGCGGCCCCCATCCAGCACCAGCGCGCGCGGACACAGCTCAAGCGCGTAGGGCAGGTCGTGGGTCACGACGATCACGGTCGCCGGCAGTGCATCCAGCGTCGCGGAGAGCTCGCGGCGCGCGGACGGGTCGAGGTTCGAGGTCGGCTCGTCCAGCACGACGACATCCACATCCATCGAGAGGATGGTCGCGATCGCAGCACGGCGGCGCTGACCGAGCGACAGATGCTGCGGAGGGCGGGATGCCGCATCCGCCAGTCCGACCCGAACCAGCGCGCTCGTGACGCGGGCCTGGAGCTCTGCGCCGCGGACGCCGAAGTTGGACGGCCCGAATGCGACGTCCTCCCCGACGGTGGGCATGAACAGCTGGTCGTCCGGATCCTGGAAGACGAGCCCGACGCGCCGGCGGATCTCGCGCAGCGTGTCGCGCGCGAGCGTGGTGCCGCCGATAGCGACCTCGCCCGAGGATGGGGAGAGGATGCCGTTGAGCTGCAGCATCAGCGTCGTCTTGCCGGCCCCGTTCGGTCCCAGAACCGCCACACGCTCGCCAGCCGTGATCTCGAAGCTCACACCGTCGAGTACGGCCGGCGCGCAGTCGCGACCGCCCGGGTACGCGAAGCGCAGGTCGCGGACCGACACCGATGCGCCCGTCGAGGTCACGGGGCTCCGCCTTCGGCGTATCCGCGGGCGAGCATCGCCAGGTGCACGCGCTCGCCGCGGGCGTGGGATCTCGCGAAGAGCGCTCCGACACCGGTGGCCAGCACGCCCCACGACCGCGGCCCGCGCGGCTCGAAACCGCGGGACGCGCGCGCGGTGCGCATGCGCCCCGACTCTCCGACGATCACATCGAGGTAGCGCAGCATGAACGCCATGATCGAGGTCAGCTGGCGCGGCAGCCTGAGCGACTCCAGCGCCAGCACGATGCGGCGCGGCTCGGTCGTGCTCACGAGCACCACGGAGGCCAGCAGCGCGAGGGTCGCTTTGATGAGCAGACCCCACGCGCCCCAGAGTCCCTCGACGGAAAGCGTGAACGGGCCCACCTCGACGCGTGGGCCGGTGGCGATGAACGGCATGAGCGCAGCGAACACGAGGAACGGCACCTCGATCACCATTCGTCGCAGCACGGTGCGGAGCGAGACTCGGGCGAGCACCAGCATCCCGATGACGAACGCCGCGTAGCAGGCGAACGCGACGAACCACTCCCGCGGAGTGGCGACGACGATCACCGCGAAGACGACGAGGCAGATCAGCTTGAGCCGAGGCGACGCGCGGTGCAGTGCGGAGTCGCCGGGCGAATGCCCCCACACCGATCGGGTCATCTCAGCCGTCGGTCGAGCGTCGCTTGGCGGCGCGGCCGACCAGCCAGGCGAGCCCGAAGGTGACGGCGCAGCCGATCGCGCCGGCGAGGGCCACCGAGAGCCATGGGTTGTCGACGAACACGACGCCGTAGTCGGCGAGCGGGCTGCCCGCCGTCGCGCTGTCCTGTGCGGCGTCGAGGAAGCCGGTCGAGCCGGCGACGAACTCGAGGCCGTCGGGGTTCGCCGATGCCCACAGGCTGACGACGCACGCGATGACCAGGGCGATCCCCAGAGCGGCGATCGTGAAGGCTCGGGTGGAGATGCGCCCGCGCTGTGCGGCGGATGGCGGGGGCGACTCCGAGGCGCTCATGCCCTCACCTCTGCCGCGCTGCGCACCCGTGCGGGGCGCTCGAACCTCGCACCGTAGACGAGGTCGGGTCGGGTGGCCAGGACCGCCGAGACGATGAGGCCGGTGATGACCGCCTCCCCGAGGCCGATGACGGCGTGCCAGCCGACCATGGCGGCCATCACCGCATCCAACGGCACCGGCACGGCGCCGCCGATCGCGAACAGGAGGACGAAGACGGCGGCGGCGGCGGGCACCGAGACGAACGCGCCGACGGCGGATGCGACGGCCACCGACCAGCGTCGACCGGGGAGCAGGAGCATCAGGGCGCGGAAGACCCCCCAGCCGACGAGCACGGTCACGACGCCGATGAGGGTGATGTTCGTGCCGAGGGCGGTGATCCCCCCGTCGGCGAAGAGGAACGCCTGCACGATGAGCACCACGCTGATGCATAAGAGGCCGGTCGCGGGACCGACCAGGACCGCCGCGAGGGCGCCGCCCATCAGGTGTCCGCTCGTGCCCGCGCCGACCGGGAAGTTGATCATCTGGGCTGCGAAGATCAGCGTCGCGACGATCCCGACCATCGGGGCCTTGCGGTCGTCGACGAACTCCGATCGGGAGCGGCGCAGGGCCACCGCGATGGCGCCTGCTGCCACCACGCCGGTGGCGATCGATGTGGGCAGATTCAGGAATCCGTCGGGAACGTGCATGCGACCTCTCGGAGCGATCGTGCGGACAGTCCGCTCCGCTCGGGAGGGACTCCTGCGGCACACTCTAGTGCGACGCAGTCGCAGGACGCCAGACGACCGAGATCCGGAGAGGCGCACGTGCCACGATGGGGCCATGTCCGCAGACACGACGTCGCCGCCATCCCCGCACGATGCGCACGAACTGCTGCATCGGACGGCGCCGGATGCCGCCGTCGAGGCCGCGCTGGACGACCTGCGGGCCCACGGTCAGCGGGTCACGCAGGCCCGCCGCGCTGTGCTCGAGGTCCTCGCAGGAACCCCGGATCACGTCACCGCGGATCAGGTGGTCGCGCTGCTGTCCTCGTCGCACCCGCAGGTGCACCGGGCGACGGTCTACCGCACGCTGGAGACCCTCGTCGAGTTCGGCCTGGTCTCGCATATGCACGGCTCGGCCGGCGCGACGCTGTACCACTTCGCCTCCGCCGCGGAGGGCCACGGTCATCTGCACGCGCACTGCCGCATCTGCGGCCGGGTGGTCGTGCTCGAGGCGGACGTGCTGGCCGAGGCCGCTTCGAGGTCGGCCGACGAGACCGGATTCCGCCTGGAGCCGTCGCAGTCGGTGCTGGTGGGTCTGTGCGCGGCCTGCGCCGCGTGAGCGTCAGCTCGGCGAAGAGAGGGTGAGTTCGGGGGAGGATGCTGCGGCGGCGGGCTCAGCGGGGGCGAAACGCCCCGAACGACCCGACGGGAGCCAGAACGCCGCGATCATCCCGACCACCAGCACGGCGGCACCGACCAGGACGGCGGGGCGGGCGGCATCCACATACAGGTCCGGACGCAGTTCGCCCCCGGCGCTCACGAACACCGCCGTCATCACGGCCGTCCCCAGGGCGATGCCGATCTCGCGCACTGTGGAGTTCACGCCCGACGCCTTCGCGTGGTCGACCAGCCCCAGGGTCGCCAGCAGCGCCGTCGCCGAGGGAGCGAAGACCAGGCCCATGCCGACCCCCGCCATCACGAACGGGATCACGAGCTGCGCGTAGTCCAGGTCGGTCGACAGCAACAGCGCCAGCCAGCCCAGCGCGATGGCCTGCAGCCCGAGCCCCGTCACCATCAGCACGCGGGTGCCCACGCGCGGCGCGAAGATGCCCGCGAGCGGCGCGACGATCATCGGCGCCAGGGTCCAGGGGGTGGTCTGCACAGCTGCTTCCAGCGGCGACGAGCCCTGGACGACCTGCATGTACTGGATCAGGATGAACACCGCCCCGAACGTGCCGAAGCTGAACGCGAAGCCGACGACGTTGGTGACCGAGAACGATCGGTCCGAGAAGAGCCGCAGCGGCACGAGCGGCGACGTCGCGCGCACCTGCCACAGGACGAAGCCGACCAGCAGCACGACAGCGCCGACGATCTCCGCGATCACTCCGAGCGAGTCCCACCCGTCGTCGTTGCCCCGCACGATCGCGTGCACCAGGGCGAGCACGCCGAGTCCGGCCAGCAGCGCCCCGAAGACGTCGATCCGCGAGCGTGAGCCGAAGTCGTTGCGCAGCACGAAGTACGCGAGCGGGATCGCGATGAGGGCGACCGGCACGTTGATCCAGAAGATCGCCTGCCAGTTCCAGCCCTCCATGACGGCGCCGCCGACGAGCGGGCCGACCGCGACGCCGAGCCCCGAGATGCCGCCCCAGATGCCGATGGCCAGCGGCCGGCGTTGCGGAGCGACTCCGCCGGAGATCAACGCGAGCGAGAGCGGCAGCACTCCGGCGCCGCCGAAGCCCTGTAAAGCACGAGCGGCGATCAATTGCGCCGGGTCGGTGCTGAGGGCCGCCAGCACGGAGCCGACGCCGAAGATCGTGATCCCGATCAGGAACACCGTGCGGCGCCCGAACCGGTCGCCGAGGGCGGAGGCCACCAGGATCATGCTGGCGAACGCGAGCGTGTAGGCGTTCACGAACCATTGGAGCTCCTCGACCGTCGCCCCCAGCCGCTCGTGCAGCACCGGGAGCGCGTTGGTCATCACGAGGTTGTCGAGCGTCGCCATGAACATCGGGACGGATGCTGCGGCCACGACCAGCCCGAAGGCGCGGCGTCGCGGGGGTGCGAGCTGAAGGGTGTCGGTCATGAGGAGCGCCTCTCGAACGTGGTTGTAATCGGATGATTACTGCGACTCGAGCAACTGTAGTAATCGACTGATAACATGTCAACTGTGAGCGCGCAGAAGATCGACGAGGCTGGAACCGCCCCCGACCCGACCAGGCGGATGAGCTCCGACGAGCGACGGGAGCAGATCGTCGAGGCCGCGATCGCGGTCTTCGGCGCCAAGGGCTATGTCGGCACGACCACGGACGACGTCGCGCGCGCGGCATCCGTTTCCCAGCCCTACGTCGTCCGCCTCTTCGGGACGAAGGAGAACCTCTTCCTCGCGGCGCTCGACGATGCGCTGAAGCAGCTGCTCACGGCCTTCCGGACGGTGCCCGACGACACGGACCTGCACGATCGCGGCGAGGCGATGGGCGCCGCCTACCTCGGCCTGCTGCGGGTGCGGGGACTCCATCAGATCCTGTCGCACGCGTTCCTGCTCGGCGCCCACCCGGTCATCGGGCCGGTCGCGCGGGGCGGATTCGCGCAGGTGTGGCACTACCTGCGCGACGAGGCCGGCTTCTCGGCGGAGGAGGCGCAGAAGTTCCTCGCCGCGGGGATGCTCATCAACACGATGATCGGCCTGCGCCTGACCGACGAGTACGGCAAGGACGCCGGGATGACCGAGCTGTTCAACGAGTGCTTCCCGGTGAGCGTCCAGTACGTGCTCGACGAAGCGCCGCGCGTCGACGAGGCCTGGTAGCGCTCCCGGGACTGCTCCGCCGTCGCGAACCGCCCTTCGCGCTGCGCACCAGGGGCGGTCGGCGACAGGGGAGCAGTCCCCGTCCGCGTCGCTGAAGCGGCCCCGCGATAGGCTTGGTCCGTGAGCATGGAGATCGAGATCGGCCGCGCCAAGCGCGCTCGTCGCGCGTACACGTTCGACGACATCGCCGTCGTCCCGTCGCGCCGCACGCGCAATCCCGAGGATGTGTCGACGGCCTGGTCCATCGACGCGTTCCAGTTCGCGATCCCGGTGCTGGGGGCGCCGATGGACTCGGTCGTCAGCCCGACGACGGCGATCATGCTCGGCCAGCTCGGCGGCCTCGGCGTCCTCGACCTCGAAGGCCTGTGGACGCGCTACGACGACCCCGAGCCGCTGCTGGTCGAGATCGCATCGCTCGACGACGGCCGGGCGACCCAGCGCATGCAGGAGCTGTACGCCGAGCCGATCAAGCCCGAGCTCGTGCGCGACCGCCTCGCGCAGATCCGCGAAGGCGGCGTCACCGTCGCCGGCTCCCTCACCCCGCAGCGCACGCAGGAGCTCTACGAGACCGTGGTCGCCGCGGGGGTGGATCTGTTCGTCATCCGCGGAACGACCGTCTCGGCAGAGCACGTCTCGAGCGTCGACCAGCCGCTGAACCTCAAGAAGTTCATCTACGACCTCGACGTCCCGGTCGTGGTGGGCGGCGCGTCGACCTACACCGCGGCGCTGCACCTGATGCGCACCGGCGCCGCCGGCGTGCTCGTGGGCTTCGGCGGGGGAGCCGCGTCGACCACGCGCGCCACCCTCGGCATCCACGCGCCGATGGCCACGGCCGTCTCGGATGTCGCCGGGGCCCGCCGCGACTACCTCGACGAGTCGGGCGGACGCTACGTGCACGTGATCGCCGACGGTGGCGTGGGCACGTCCGGTGACATCGTCAAGGCGTTGGCGATGGGGGCGGATGCTGTGATGCTCGGCGTCGCCCTGGCTCGCGCCACGGACGCGCCGGGCCGCGGGTTCCACTGGGGTCCTGAGTCGCATCACCCCAAGCTTCCGCGCGGTCGCCGCGTGGCAGTCGACCAGGTGACCACCCTCGAGTCGGTGCTGTACGGCCCGGCTCCGGTCGCCGACGGCACGGCGAACCTCATCGGGGCGCTCCGCAAGTCGATGGCGACCACGGGATACTCCGACCTCAAGGAATTCCAGCGGGTCGACGTGGTGGTCGCTCCGTACAGCGCGGGATGACGTTCCCCGACCCTTCGGCGGGTGCTGGGACCGGGGCAGACGCGCCCGTCGAGGTGTTCCCGCCGACCCTCCGCGAAGTCATGCTGCGAGGCCGGTGGATCGCGATGCTCGCGCTCTGCCTCGTCGTCGCGGGTGTCTTCGCGTGGCTGGGGCAGTGGCAGCTCGGCCGCGCGATCGACACCGACCCGACGCCGCCGGGCGCGACCGAGGAGGTCCTGCCCCTGGCCGAGGTCGCCGCTCCCGGCGAGTACCTCTCCGAGCCCCTGGTCGGACAACGCGTCACGGTCACCGGGACCTGGGTCCCGGACGACTTCGTCATCGTCTCGTCTCGCTTCAACGACGGCGCCGCGGGGTACTGGGTCACCGGACAGCTGCGCATCGCGGGTGGCGACGCCGACGGCGCGCCCGCATCGATCGCGGTCGCGATCGGCTGGGCGGGCACGGAGCAGGAGGCGATCGAGGCGGCCGGGCAGCTCAACGAGACCGCATCGACCGCCGACACCGATGCCGCGCTGGCCATCACCGGTCGCCTGATCTCCGACGAAGGCCCCGTCCTTCCGCCGAAGGGCGCCGACCCCGAGACGCTGACCCGCATGTCGCCCGCTGCCCTGCTGTCGCGCTGGCACGATGTCGAAGGGCTGAACGTGTATCGCCCGTACCTGGCCTCCGAGGTCGCACAGGGACCGCTCACCGACATCGCATCGCCGGCCCCCGACGAGGGGTCCGGCGTCAACTGGCTCAACATCTTCTACGCGATCGAGTGGGCCGTCTTCGCCGGCTTCGCGTTCTACCTCTGGTACCGGCTGGCTCGTGACGCCTGGGAGAAGGAAGTGGAAGACCTGGAGGATGCCGCTGGCCAGGCATCCTGAGCCCGTCACCGCGCAACCGGCGCGCCGGATCGCGCGGGTAAACTGGGGCCATGCCCCGAGCCCCGAAACTCGCCTCGTTCCCGGCGATCCGCGGAGCCCTGCGGTTCTACCAGATCTGCTCGGTGATCACCGGCGTCGGCCTGCTGCTGCTGTGCGCGGAGATGGTCCTGAAGTACACGCCGCTGCACGTCGAGCTGTTCCTCGGCGGATCCGGCGGGTTCCTCTGGTTCGCGCCCGTCGTCGAGGGCGCGGAGGGACTGGTCTCCACCGGCGACGGGATCAACCTGTCGCTGGGCATCCTGATCGTGCACGGCTGGTTCTACGTCGTGTACCTGTTCAGCTGCTTCCGGGTGTGGAGCCTGATGCGCTGGAACTTCCTGCGCCTGGTGATGCTCGCCTCCGGCGGCGTCATCCCGTTCGTCTCCTTCATCATGGAGGCCATCGTCGCCCGCGACGTGAAGCGCTACCTCGCGGAGCGTGAGGCGGCCGAGGGTGCCGCCGGCGCGGCATCCGTCCCCTCCACCGCCCCCGTCCAGCCCGCTCCGGAAGGCACCCGTTGACCGCACAGACCGAGACCGATCAGCGCCCCGTCCTGGTCGTCGACTTCGGAGCGCAGTACGCCCAGCTGATCGCCCGTCGCGTGCGCGAAGCCGGCGTCTACAGCGAGATCGTGCCGCACACCGCCTCGGCCGCCGAGATCGCCGCGAAGAACCCGGTCGGCATCATCCTGTCCGGCGGTCCGTCCTCGGTGTACGAGGAAGGCGCGCCGGCGCTGGACGGCGGGGTCTTCGACCTCGGCGTGCCGACGCTGGGCATCTGCTACGGCTTCCAGGTGATGGCCCAGGCCCTCGGCGGCGAGGTCGCGAACACCGGCCTGCGCGAGTACGGGGCGACGGATGCTGCGGTCACCGGCGACGGCGGCGTGCTGCTCGGCGGTCAGCCGATCGACCAGAACGTGTGGATGAGCCACGGCGACCAGGTCTCACGGGCTCCTGAGGGATTCGACGTGCTGGCATCGACGTCGGCCACCCCGGTCGCCGCGTTCGGAAGCGACGAGCGGCGGATGTACGGCGTGCAGTGGCATCCGGAGGTCAAGCACTCCGACCACGGCCAGCGGGTCATCGAGAACTTCCTGCATAAGGCAGCTGGGCTGCCGGCGGACTGGAACAGCGGGAACGTCATCGCCGAGCAGGTCGCGCGCATCCGCGAGCAGGTCGGCAGCGGTCGCGTGATCTGCGGCCTGTCCGGCGGGGTGGACTCCGCGGTCGCCGCGGCGATCGTGCACGAGGCGGTCGGCGACCAGCTGGTGTGCATCTTCGTGGATCACGGTCTGCTGCGCAAGAACGAGCGCGAGCAGGTCGAGAACGACTACGTCGCATCGACGGGCGTGCGCCTGGTCACCATCGACGCCCGCGAGCAGTTCCTGAACGCACTGGCCGGAGTCAGCGACCCCGAGCAGAAGCGCAAGATCATCGGCCGCGAGTTCATCCGGTCCTTCGAGGCCGCCGAGAAGGCGCTGGTGGCCGAGGCGGCCGCCGACGGCGAGCCGATCCGGTTCCTCGTACAGGGCACGCTCTACCCCGACGTGGTCGAGTCGGGCGGCGGCACCGGCACCGCGAACATCAAGTCGCACCACAACGTCGGCGGCCTGCCCGAAGACCTGCAGTTCGAGCTCGTCGAGCCGCTGCGCACCCTCTTCAAGGACGAGGTGCGCGCGATCGGCCGCGAACTGGGGCTTCCCGAGGTGATCGTGGGCCGTCAGCCGTTTCCGGGCCCCGGCCTCGGCATCCGGATCGTGGGTGAGGTCACCGCTGACCGCCTCGAGATTCTGCAGGATGCCGACGCCATCGCCCGCGAGGAGCTGACGCGCGCCGGGCTGGACCAGGAGATCTGGCAGTGCCCCGTGGTGCTGCTGGCCGACGTGCGCTCGGTCGGCGTGCAGGGGGACGGCCGGACCTACGGGCATCCGATCGTCCTGCGCCCGGTGTCCTCAGAGGACGCGATGACCGCCGACTGGACGCGCCTGCCCTACGACGTGCTGGCGCGCATCTCCAACCGGATCACCAACGAGGTGCGCGAGGTGAACCGCGTGGTGCTCGATGTCACCTCGAAGCCTCCGGGGACCATCGAGTGGGAGTAGCGCTCAGCGCCGAGTGCACGCCTTCGCTGCGAGTGCACGGCATCGCCGCGGTGCGCAGGCCGTGCACTCGGCGCGAAGCCGTGCACTCGCGTCGCAGCAGAGCCCGCGTCACACGGTGATCAGCTGGAACTCGCCCGCAGCCAGGTCGACCTGACGCGGCGCGCCGCCGGTGAAATCCGTCGCGGCGAGATCGATCGCCACGGGCGTGGGATTCGCCTGCGTGCGCACGATGTAGCGGCCCGCGCTCAGGCTCGCGATGCTCGACCACTTCGTCTGGTCGTCCTGCTCGAGGCCGGTGCCGCCCACACCGCTCATCATCCCGATCGGGATGTCGAAGTTGTTCAGGGCGTGCAGGCTCAGGCTCTCCAGCGCCGGAGCGTCGGCGGGAGCCTGCAGCGTCATCACGTAGGCGGTCGCGCGCAGGAAACGCCCCGTGCTGCCCGAGTCGCCGGGAAGGCCGACGAACCCCTGGCCCTGTGACAGCGGCGCGAACTCGACGCCGTTGATCGTGACCGGTGCAGGGTTGGCGGCGCTCAGCCGCGGCATCCAGTTGCGCACGTTGTCGTAGTGCCAGTCGAGGTAGGGCGCGTTCGTCGCGACGCCCAGCGGATTCCCGCGGTGCTGCTGCGCGCCGTCCTCGAACTCGATCACCCCGGACGCACCGGTCGCATCGTGCAGCACGAGGTGCAGCGGCGGGACGCCGTTCAGGACCGGGTTGGATGCTCCCCACACCGTGATCTCGGAGAATGCGGCGAACACCTCTGCGACCGTCGCGCAGGTCGTCAGGGCGTAGACGACCGCATCGAGCACCTCCAGGTTGCGCGAGGCATCGGCATCGGGCTGTTCGTACGACGCGAACCCCGGCATGTAGAGCGCGCCGGCGTACAGCCCCTGCTCGTTCTGGCCGTCGGTGAGCAGCTGCGCGGCGCCCACGGCGTCCATCCCGACGACGCCGTACTGCGTCGTCCACGCGAGGCCGGTGCCGTCCGGTGCGGAGGAGTGCAGGTTCAGGCCGCGGGGCATGACGGTGAGCTTCGCGCCGAGCATGTCGGGGAACTCCATCGTGCGCGCGACGCACACGCTTCCGTCAACGGCCTTCAGCTGAAAACTCGTGCACACGCGTCTGCGCCCCCTCGTCGGTGAACCGGTCGATTCCGGCGTCAGGCTACACCGGGCGCGTGACGGGCGGGTTTCCTGTCGCCGCGGCATCCGGTCGGGCAGGATGAGGGGGTGAGATACGTGCGACCGTCTGGAATCGACGGGGTCTTCAACGGCGTGGTCGGCTGGCTGACCCGCATCGGCCTGCCGCTGGCGGGCAGCCGCGTGCTGTCGGTCCAGGGTCGCAAGAGCGGCGAGTGGCGCTCGACGCCGGTGAACCCGTTGCGCTTCGATGGCGTGCGCTATCTGGTCTCGCCGCGCGGGCATACCCAGTGGGTCCGCAACATCCGCGTCTCCGGTCGGGGGCGGCTGACCACCGGCCGCCGCACCGAGGAGATCAGCGCCATCGAGATCGGCGATGACGAGAAGCCGCCGATCCTGCGCGCCTACCTCAAGGCATGGGCGTGGGAGGTGGGGCGGTTCTTCGAGGACGTGGATGCCTCGTCCTCCGAGGAGCGCCTGCGCGAGATCGCCCCCGACTTCCCCGTCTTGCGCATCCAACCGGTGGCCGGCACGTGAGCGAGGGGGAGTTCCCCGATGCCGAGTACGTGATCGTCTCGAGTCGCCTCATCCCCGATCACGATGGCGGCTTCACGCTGGCCACCCTCGCCCGCGCGAGGCAGATGGCTGCCGCCGGCGTGCACGACGGTGCGGGTCCACTGCTGCTGACACTGGACCCCGGCATCCCGACCGATCACGCGCGGCACCGCGCGGCGTTCGCCGGTCGCGACCTGGTGGTGGATCCCGCGCGCATGCGAAACCTCTTCGACGAGGCCGCCGACTCGCGGGGCGGGGCAGCGGCATGGCTCCGGGCCGCGGCCGAAGCCGGTGCGCCCGATCCTGCGCTGGAATACCGGGTGATCGCGGATGCCGCGGACCGCCCGGTCGTCTCACTCCCGGTCATCGCCGGCGATCCGGACTGGCACGTCACCACGGCGCCCGTCGCGGTCCACGACGAGCACGGCCGCGTCATCGGTGTCGTCGGCGGGTTCGGGGCGCTGTACCGGGCGTGGCTGGAGCACGTCGTCGCGCAACTGCGGAGCAGGTCCGGTGCGGGTTCGACCGAAGCGGATGCTGCGGCACGCCCGGTCGTCGTGATCTGCGAGTCGCGTCAGCTCGGCGAGCTGCTGGCCGGGTGGGACGACCCCGATGTGCGCCTCGTCCACACGATCCACACGATTCATCTCGAACCGCCATTCACCCCCGATGCGACGGTCAACGCGCTGTGGTCGCGCTGGTTCACGCTCGCGGAGCGATTCGACGCGGTGCTCTGGCCGACGGCCGCGCAGCGGTCGGACGTGCAGGAGCGGTTCGGCGCATCGGACGTGCACGTCGTCGTCCCGAGTGCGGTCGCGCCCGTGGCATCCGTCGCCCCGCTCGCCGCCCGCGCCCCGCACCGCATCGTGATGCTCAACCGCCTCGCGCCCGGCAAGCGCATCGATCATGCCGTCCGCGCGCTCCAGAGGGTGCTTGCGTCCGTTCCCGACGCGACCCTGGACATCTACGGCGACGGGCCGGAGCGCGAAGCGCTTCATGCGCTCATCGACGAGCGAGGACTCGAGGCGCACGTCGCCCTGCGCGGGCTCACCGGGAATCCCGGCGGGGTGCTGGACGAGGCATCCGTCTTCCTGTCCACCTCCGCCTTCGAAGGGCAGGGGCTCTCGTTGGCCGAGGCCCTTGTGCACGGCTGCCCCGTGGTCGCGTACGACGTGCGCTACGGACCGGCCGACATGCTCGCGGAGGGCGGAGGCATCCTCGTGCCCGACGGGAACATCGACGCCCTGGCCGCTGCGCTCGTGCACCTCCTGACCGACATCGAACTGCGGGCGCGCCTGACCGCCGAGGCGGTGGCCGCCGCGCGCGCGGTGCATCCCGATGCCACGATGGCCGCGCTCGCGCAGGCCGTCGACGACGTGCTCGGCCGGCCGTCACGGCGCACCCCGCCTCGCTGAGGGTGTCGCGCCCGCGTTCGCTGCCTCGTCACGATCCCTCTTGCGTACGATTTGCCTGTCCACGACACTGTTCGCGGGGGCGGAACACATTTCAACGACGAGATGTCTGGGGTTTCACCATGGGTACACCGAACACACGCAGGAGTCCGCGCCGGATCGTGACACTGGTCACCGCCGCAGCGGCGGCGATCGTCCTCGTCTCGGCAGGCGCATCCGCCGCCTCCGCTGACGGGCAGCAGCCGTGGACCGTCGCCAGCGGACTGGACAATCCACGCCAGGTCTCCATCGGCGCCGGAGGAACCGTCTACGTGGCCGAGGCGGGAACCGGCGGCGACGGGCCGTGCGTGCCGAACCCCGAGGATCCGACCGCGACCGAATGCCTCGGCGCCACCGGCGCCGTCACCGAGATCCGTCGCGGATCCCAGACCCGCGTCGTCACCGGCCTTCCCTCGCTGGCCGGCCCGGACGGTTCCGGCGCGACCGGACCGGCTGCGGTGAGCGTGCGGGGCAACACCATCGCGGTCCTGATGGGCCTCGGCGGCAACCTCGACAAGCGTGCTCAACTCGGGCCGGACGGCGCCACGATGGGCACGATCCTCACCGGGCGCATCGGTCAGCCCCTGAGCGTCGCCGTCGATGTGACGGCATACGAAGAGGCCAACAACCCCGACGGCGCGCAGGTCGACTCCAACCCGAGCGGCTTCACTGATGTGAACAGCAAGCGGTGGGCCGTAGCGGATGCCGGGGCCAACGCCATCCTCACGCTCGGTGGCAACCTGCCCGACGCCACGATCGCCGTGCTGCCGCCGGCTTCGGGTGTCCCGCCGTGGGGCGGCGACCCGATCCCGGCCGAGGCGGTCCCGACGAATGTGGTGACCGGACCGGACGGCGCGTACTACGTGTCGCAGCTCGTCGGCTTCCCCTTCCCGCTGGGCGAATCGCGCATCTGGCGGGTCGTTCCCGGTCAGGCGCCGACGGTCTACGCGTCCGGCCTGAGCAACGTGACGAGCCTCGCATGGCAGGGGCAGACGCTGTACGCCGTGCAGTTCAGCGACAGCAGCTTCCTGAGCGACGGCCCGCCGATCGGCTCGCTGCGCCAGATCGTGCCGGGCGCCAGCGAGCACCCCGCGGTGCTGGCCGGCCTGTTCGCCCCGTACGGCGTGGCGATCTCCGGCAAGACCGCGTACATCAGCACGGGGTCGGTCCTGCCCGGCGGCGGCGAGGTGCAGGCGCTGAACCTGCGCTGAGCGGGGAGCGGAGAGCCGCGCGGCTGACAGCGGATCGGCCGGCGGCAGAGCAGCGGGACAGGACGGATGCCGGCTGTGCAGGCTGTTCGCATGGCTGAAGACGGAAAGATCCCGCAGTTCGGAGCCGAGGCACGGCGCGAACTGCTCCACCAGCGCGTCCTCGTGCTCGACGGACCGCTCGACGACGACAACGGCACGATGATCGCGACGCAGCTGCTCGCGCTGGCCGCCGAGGACGAGGCATCCGACATCGCCCTGTGGATCCATTCACCCGGCGGCTCGGTGCCCTCGATGCTCGCGATCCGCGACGTCATGCGGCTGATCCCGAACGACGTCGCGACCCTCGCGCTGGGGCTCGCGTGCAGCGCAGGGCAGTTCCTGCTGTCCGCGGGGACGAAGGGGAAGCGCCGGGCGCTCCCGCATGCGCGGATCCTGATGCATCAGGGTTCCTCCGGCATCGGCGGCTCGACCGTCGAAGTCGAGGTGCAGGCCGGCGACCTGCGGCACATGCGCGATACGGTGCTCGGACTGATCGCTTCCGATACGGGCCAACCCGTGGAGCGCATCTTCGAAGATTCGCTGCACGACCGCTGGTACACCGCGGCCGAGGCGCAGGCATACGGCTTCATCGACGGGATCGTCACCGACTTCGCGCAGGTGGTGCCGCGGCGACGGCGGCCGGCCGGGCTCGGACTCGGCCAGCCCGCTGGGGACCGTGCGGGGGTGGCGGCATGAGCGGCTACACGATCCCGAACGTCGTGTCGCAGCATCCGCGCGGGGATCGCATCATGGACGTCTACTCGCACCTGCTCGCCGAGCGCGTCGTCTACCTCGGCACCGGCATCGACGCCGGGGTCGCCAATGCCCTGATCGCACAGCTGCTGCACCTGGATGCCGACAGCCACGACCGCGACATCCAGCTCTACATCAACTGCGAGGGCGGCGATCCGTCAGCGATGCTCGCGATCTACGACACGATGCAGCACATCCGCCCGGACATCGCCACGACGTGCGTGGGCCAGGCGATCGGCGTCGGTGCGGTGATGCTCGCCGCCGGCGCGCCCGGCAAGCGCGCGGTGCTGCCGCACGCCCGGGTCGTGCTGCACCAGCCGGCGGGCCAGGGGAGAGGCACGATCCCGGACCTCATCCTGCAGGCCGATGAGCTGGTGCGCGTGCGCGGCGAGGTCGAGGAGGTGCTCGCGACGCACACGGGGCAGGATGCCGCGAAGCTGCGCGCCGACACCGACCGCGATCGCGTGTTCACCGCTGACGAGGCGGTCGCCTACGGCCTGGCGGACCGGGTGCTCGTCCGAGCGCTGACGACTCAGCGCTCGGACGGCCCCCCGGGCCAGGACTTGCCCGCCCACGGGTCGTAGTCGGCCAGCAGCTCGCCCTGCTCCGGCCTGGACGCCTCAGGGACGTGCTGCAGGTTGATCCGGACGCGGTACCAGAGCGAGCTCGACCCGCGCATCCCGTCGATGAGGACATCGGCCGGATGCAGCTGCGCAGCCACCTCCGGATTCGCGGATCGCCACTGCTCGAGCAGTTCGGTCGCCTCGGGCTTGGTCTTGGTCCGGGCGATCTCGATGAGCGGCATCGTCGAGGCGCGCCTGCCCGATCCGTCCGACCCGCGCGGCGGCTTCTCGGCTGGTCCGAGCTCCTTCGCCAGTGCCAGCAGGCCGTCCAGCGTGCCGACGGCGTCGTCGATGCCGGCGTGCGGATCCCCGAGTTCGGCGAACCGCGCAGGCACGGTGAGCGCGGTGAACTCCTCGGGCCGGCGCTCGCGCACCTCGTCCCAGTCCAGCGGTGTCGAGACGCGTGCATCGGGCAGCGGGCGGATCGAATACGCCGATGCCACGGTGCGATCCTTCGCGTTCTGATTGAAGTCCACGAAGACGCTCTCGCCGCGCTCCTCTTTCCACCACCGGGCGGTCGCCAGCCCGGGCGCCCGGTTCTCAACCTCGCGCGCGAGGGTCTCCGCCGCCAGGCGCACGTCACGGAAATCCCACTCCGGCGCGATGCGCACCAGAATGTGCAGACCGCGCGACCCGCTGGTCTTCGGCCAGCCGACCAACCCGACGTCATCGAGCACCTCACGCGCAACGAACGCCACATCGACGATCTGCGACCAGTCCACGCCCGGCATCGGATCCAGGTCGATACGCAGCTCGTCGGGATGATCGAGGTCTTCGGCGCGAACGGGGTGGGGGTTCAGGTCGAGGCAGCCCAGGTTCACGACCCACGCCAGGCCAGCGGCATCCCGGATCACCGCCTCCTCTGCCGAGGTGCCTCTCGCGTAGTGCAGGGTCGCGGTGTCGATGTAGTCGGGGTGGTTCTCGGGGACCCGCTTCTGGAAGAACGCCTCCTGATCGATGCCCTTCACGAAGCGCTTGAGCACCATCGGGCGGCCGGCCGCGCCCCGCAGCGCGCCCGGCGCGACGGACAGGTAGTAGTTCACGACGTCGAGCTTGGTGAGCCCGGCGTCTGGGAAGACCACCTTGTCCGGGCTCGAGACGCGCACCTCGACGCCGTCGACGTCGATCATCAGCTCTTTGCGGGCGGGGCTCACCCGGTTCACGCTACCCAGGAGCGGATGCCGCGACCAGGCCTTGCCTCGGGAGCGAGAAGCCACTCGCGCGGCGACCTCGGCGGATCAGGCGACGAGGACGAGCGCGGTCTGCACGCCGACGGCGGCGGACGAGCCCGCCGCGCGGTCGCCTGAGCGGTCGCGCAGCTCATCGCCGACGGCGGCGGTGAGGTCGACCAGGCTGATCTCCAGCGCGCCTGCGACGGCCGCGATCATCTCGCTCGAGGGCTCTTTGAGGCCGCGCTCGATCTCCGAGAGGTACTGCGGGGAGACGCCGGCGCGCTCCGCCGTATCGGCGAGGCGCTCGCCGCGTTGCTGCCGGATGCGCCGCAGCTGGGCTCCGAGCGCATCGCGCCAGAGCGGCTCGGGCTCGCGAGCCGGACGTTCTCGGCGCTTGGGCAGCGGGATGAGCTCGGCCATGCCTTCACGATAGGACGGCTCTGCGCGGCATCCCGAGTCGTTCCGCTCAGAGCAGAACGCCCCGACGACGAAGGGGCCGCCCGGATGGACGACCCCTTCGACGACGTTCGACGGTCAGTTGCTGCCCCGCGCGATCGCGATGATGCGAAGGATCTCCAGGTAGAGCCAGACGACCGTCACCATGATGCCGAAGGCACCGAGCCAGGCGAACTGGCGGGGAGCGCCGTTACGCACACCCTGCTGGATCTGGTCGAAGTCCAGGACCAACGAGTAGGCGGCCATGATCACGACGAGGACGCCGATGAGCACGCCCCACGGAATGCCGAACAGTGGGCTCGGCTGGCTGCCGATTCCGAACGCGTCCGGTACCACGCCGGTCCACATGAGGATGAGGTTGAGCAGCGAGAACGCGAGATAGCCGAACATCGCGACCATGAAGATCTTGGTGGCCTTCTTGGAGGCGCGGATCTTGCCGCTGGCGAACAGCGCGAGCGTCACGCCGACCACGGCGAGCGTCGCGAGCGTCGCCTGCAGGACGATGCCCTCCCACCGGATCTCGAAGAACGCCGAGATCCCGCCGACGAAGAGCCCCTCGAAGGCCGCGTAGGCGAAGATCAGCGCGGGGCGGATCTTCTTGCGCGAGGTGAAGATGACCACCATCGCCAGGACGAAGCCGCCGAGCGCGCCGATGATCCAGGGGAGAAGGGTGGGCTGACCGGTACTGGCGACCGGAGCCATCGTCCAGATCCACCCGGCGACGGCGGCGACGACGAGGATCGCGAAGAGCCCGACCGTTTTCCAAACGGTGTCCTCGATCGTCATCCGGCCGGTCTCCACGGCGCCGGCGGGCGGGGCGGCGAATGCGCCCTCGAGCTGAGCGTTGGCTGCCGCATTCACCGTCGCGTGCTGCGCGGAAGCGGTCTGCGTCTGCGTCCCGTAGGGAGCGGGCGGCGTATTGGTGGGGTACGCCTTGCCGGCTTTCGGGTCCTGGAAGGCGGGGTTGTTGAACGCGGGGTTGTTGAGGGCCACTGCTCTCACACTCCAAAGTCGAAGGTTCGACAGCACCGTGCTGTTGCGCTCTACGATATCGGACCCGTGGTCCAGCGCCGAGGGTGGCACCTGTGAGAGGCCTTTGAGGGCGCTCCCGGCATGCGCCCTGCCATCGGCGCACGCTCGAGCCGCGGGTAGCCTGAAACGGTGCCGCGCACCTCACCGCTGATCATCGGCCACCGCGGTGCGCCCGGGTATCGGCCAGAGCACTCGCGGTCTTCGTACGACCTCGCGTTCGCCATGGGCGCGGATGCCGTGGAGCCCGATGTCGTCATCTCGCGCGACGGGGTGCTCGTCGTCCGTCACGAGAACGAGATCTCCGGAACCACGGACGTCGCCGACCGGCCGGAATACGCGAACCGCCGCACCACGAAGATCGTCGACGGTGCCGAAATCACCGGCTGGTTCACCGAGGACTTCACCTGGGACGAGCTCTCCACGCTGCGCTGTCGCGAGCGGCTCCCCGCCCTGCGGCCCTCCAGTGCGACGTTCGACGACCAGCAGCCGATCCTCCGGCTCCGCGACGTGCTCGACCTCGTCCGCGCGGCGTCGCTCGAGCGGGGGCGCGAACTCGGCGTCGTGCTGGAGATCAAACACGCGACCTACTTCGACGGCCTCGGTTGGGATATGGCCGAGCTCGTCGAGACAGAACTCGCCGACGCCGGATGGGCGTCCGGGCAGCTGCCGCTGACGATCGAGGCGTTCGAGTCCACTGTGCTCGGGCGCCTCCGCGAGCGCGGCATCCCGGCGGTGTACATCTACCTGCTCGAAGCGGCTGGGCGCCCGGCCGACCTCCTCGCCTCGCTCGGCGCCGCTGCACCGACCTACCGCCGCACCGCGCAGCCGGCGGGCCTGGACGCGCTGGTCGGGGTCGTCGACGGCATCAGCGTGGACAAGCGGATGATCCTCGCCCCCGACAAGCTCGGCCGCGCCACCGGCCCGTCGGCCGTGGTCGGCGACGCGCACGCCCGCGGCATGCGGGTCTTCACCTGGACCTGCCGTCCCGAGAACGCGTTCCTGGTCGGCCAGTTCCGCAGTCGCGGGGGATCGGGAGCGTTCGGCGACTATGAAGCCGAGTGGGGGATGATCCGGGATGCCGGGGTCGACGGCGTCTTCGTCGATCATCCAGATCTCGGGGTCGACGTCTTCCGCGGCTGAACCGCCGCGCACCTTCAGCGCTCGGCGAGGACGTCCAGGTAGTGCTGGTTGAACATCACGCCGACCACGTTGCCGAACGGGTCGTACACCGACCCGGTGACGAAGCCCGGACCCTGCTCGGTGATCGGGATGTGCGGCTCGGCGCCGTGCTCGATGAGGCGGTCGTACGCCGCCTTGACGTCATCGACCGCCCAGTACGCGACCGTCCCGCCCTGCTGCTGCGGGGACGGGCCGACGTAGCGCCGATCGAGGATCCCGAGCTCGTGCGAAGCATCGCCGAGGCGGAATTCGACGTAGGCGAGCGCGTCGCCGAATTCCTTGCGGAAGTACGGTTCAACCCCCAGCACCTCCTCGTACCACCGGGCGGCGGCGGCGACATCGTCGGCGGAATACGTGATCGTGGTGAGCCCTCGGAACATGGTGTCCTCCTCGTCGATGCAGCCATTCTCCTCGGGGACTCCGACATCCCGACGAGTTGCACCTGCGTCGATCGCTGACATACGGTTGAGGTAAGGCTCACCTTATCGTCGCCCTTGCACGGGGCGCGTCGATATCGTTCCCACGAGTCGCCTGAGCCTTCAGCATCCACCGATCACACGGGAGTTCCGCATGCGTTCCAACCGATTCCTCGCCGTCGCGGCGATCACCGCGACGGCCGCGCTGGGCCTGGCGGCGTGCAGCGGCACGACAGCCGCAGACCAGAGCGCAGACGCCGGTGCGTCCGCCGAGGGGTACCCGATCACGATCGAGAGCGCGCTGGGCACCGCGACCCTCACCGAGAAGCCGGAGCGCGTGGCGACGGTGAACTGGGCAAACCACGAGGTGCCGCTCGCGCTCGGCGTGGTGCCGGTCGGTATGGCCGCGGCCAACTTCGGCGACGACGACGGCGACGGCCTGCTGCCGTGGGTGTCCGAGAGGCTCGAGGAACTCGGAGCCGAGACCCCGGTGCTCTTCGATGAGACCGACGGCATCGACTTCGAGGCGGTCGCCGACACGAACCCCGACGTCATCCTGGCCGCGTACTCCGGCCTGACGCAGGAGGACTTCGACACCCTGAGCGAGATCGCCCCCGTCGTCGCCTACCCCGACGCGCCGTGGTCGACGTCGTGGCGCGACGTCATCGAGGTCAACGCGGCCGGCATGGGCATGGCCGCCGAGGGCGAGCAGCTCGTGGCCGACATCGAGGACGAGATCGCGGCATCCGTCGCCGAGTATCCGCAGCTCGAAGGCAAGTCGACCATGTTCCTCACCCACATCGACCCCGCCGACCTCAGCGAGGTCAGCTTCTACACGTCCAACGACACGCGATCCGCGTTCTTCGAGGACCTCGGCCTCGCGACACCCAAGAGTGTGCAGGAGGCATCGGCCAGCGGCGAGTTCTCCGGCACCGTCAGCGCCGAGCAGGTCGACACATTCGAAGACGTCGATCTCATCGTGACCTACGGCGACGGCGACCTGGTTGCGACGCTCGAAGGCGACCCGCTCCTGTCGCAGATGCCCGCGGTGCGAAACGGCGCGATCGTCGCGCTGGACGGCTCTGGCCCCCTCGGTACGGCCGCCAACCCGACGCCGCTGGCGATCTCGTGGGTCCTCGACGACTACCTCGCGCTGCTGGCCGAGGCCGCCGACAAGGTCCAGTGACCTCTGCCGCGTGACCTCGACCACACTCGCATCCGATTCGGGCGTCGCTCTCGTGCGACGCCCGAATCGCGTGCGCCTGCTGTGGCTGCTGGTGGTCCTCGTGCTGCTCGTCGTCCTCTCGGGGATCTCGCTCGCCGTGGGCTCGCGAGACGTCTCGTGGGACGACCTGATCGCCGGTCTCGCCGGCGGGACGGAGAACCTCAGCCAGGCGGCGGTCGTCAAGCGCATCCCGCGGACGGTGCTGGCGCTCGTCGTCGGCGCGGCGCTCGGTCTGTCCGGCGCGGTCATGCAGGGCGTGACCCGCAACCCGCTGGCCGACCCCAGCATCCTGGGTGTCAGCATGGGCGCGTCCCTCGCGGTCGTCGCCGGGATCGCCTGGTTCGGACTCTCGAGCGCCTCCGGCTACATCTGGACGGCGATTCTCGGCGCCGCACTCGCGGCGGTGTTCGTCTACGCGATCGGCTCGCTCGGCACAGGTGGGGCGACACCGCTGAAACTCGCGCTCGCCGGGGCGGCGACCTCAGTCGCACTGGTCTCGTTCATGACCGCGATCGCGCTGCCGCGCGGTGACATCTCGGCGATCATCCGCTCCTGGCAGATCGGCGGCGTCGGCGGCGCCTCGTTCGACACGATCCTGCAGGTGGCGCCGTTCCTCGTCGTCGGAGCCATCGTCTGCCTGCTCTCCGCGCGCAGTCTGAACTCCCTCGCGCTCGGCGACGACCTGGCCGCGAGCCTCGGCGAACGCGTCGCGATCGTCCGTGCGTTCGCCGCCTTCGGCGCCGTGCTGCTCTGCGGCGCCGCCGTCGCGGTGGCCGGACCCATCGCGTTCCTCGGGCTCATCGTCACGCACATGTGCCGGCTGCTGGTCGGCGTGGACCAGCGCTGGCTGCTGCCGTTCTCAGCACTGACAGGCGCGGCGCTGCTGGTCGTCGCCGACATCGTCGGACGCATCGTCGCCCGGCCGAGCGAGATCGACGTCGGCATCATCACCGCGCTGATCGGAGCACCCGTCTTCATCGCCATCGTTCGACGGCAGAAGGTGCGGGCACTGTGAGCGGCGCACCCGTGCACGCCCCGACGCGAAACCCGACCGCGCTCGCGGTGGCCTCGGCACGTGGACGCCGGACTCGCCGGTGGCGGTCGATGGTCGGCATCCTGCTCCTGCTCATCCTCACCGTCTTCGCGATCAGCCTCATGGTCGGCCAGACGTTCTATCCGCCCGCCGACGTCCTCGGCGTCCTGCTGGGACAGGACGTCGACGGTGCCTCGTTCACCGTCGGCCGCCTCCGTCTGCCGCGCGCGGTGCTCGCGATCGTGGCCGGATTCAGCTTCGGTCTGGCGGGCGTCACGTTCCAGACGATGCTGCGCAATCCGCTGGCGAGCCCGGACATCATCGGCATCAGCGCCGGCGCCAGCGCAGCGGCCGCCTTCGCGATCGTGATCCTCGGGCTGAGCGGCACCGCCGTGTCGCTGTTCGCGATCGTCAGCGGGCTGGGCGTGGCTCTGCTCGTCTACGTCCTGTCGTACAAGGGCGGAGCGGCCGGCACGCGGCTGATCCTGATCGGAATCGGGATGGCGGCGATGCTGGATGCCGCGATCAACTACATCCTCTCCCGTGCGGGTCAATGGGACCTGCAGGAGGCCCTCCGCTGGCTCACCGGCAGCCTCAACGGGACCACGTGGACCCAGGTCGTCCCCGCCCTGATCGCGATGATGATCCTCGGTCCGCTGCTGCTCAGCCGGTCGCGGAACCTGGGCGCCCTGCAGCTGGGCGACGACACCGCCGCGGCCCTCGGCGTCCGCGTCGAGCGGACTCGACTCGTCGTGATCGTCGCCGCCGTCGGCCTCATCGCCTTCGCCACGGCTGCGGCCGGACCCATCGCCTTCGTGGCGTTCCTGTCCGGGCCGATCGCCGCCCGCATCCTCGGTCCGAACGGATCCCCGATGCTGCCAGCCGGTCTGATCGGCGCACTGCTGGTCCTGGTCGCCGACTTCTGCGGACAGTACGCCTTCGGCACCCGGTTCCCCGTGGGCGTCGTCACCGGCGTCCTCGGCGCCCCTTACCTCATCTACCTCATCGTCCGCACGAATCGTGCGGGCGGCTCGCTGTGATCGGCAGGCACATGACCGAGAACCATCAGCTCACCGCAGAGAACCTGACGCTCGGGTACGGCGATCGCACCGTGATCGAGGCGCTCGATCTCGCTGTGCCGCCCGGGCGCATCACTGCGATCGTCGGCCCGAACGCCTGCGGCAAGTCCACCCTGCTGCGCTCGATGTCGCGGCTGCTCGCACCGCGCGGCGGTCAGGTGCTGCTGGACGGCGCGCAGGTGCACAAGATGCCGGCCAAGGAACTGGCCCGCACGCTCGGTCTCCTCCCGCAGTCGCCGATCGCGCCCGAGGGCATCACGGTCGCCGATCTGGTGGGACGGGGCCGTCAGCCGCACCAGGGCATCTTCTCGCGCTGGACGCGCGAGGATGACATCGCCGTGGCCGAGGCCCTGGACACCACCGACACGGCGACGCTGGCGGACCGCGCGGTCGACGAGCTTTCCGGCGGGCAGCGTCAGCGCGTCTGGATCGCCATGGCGCTCGCCCAGCACACCGATCTGCTGCTGCTGGACGAGCCCACGACCTTCCTCGACGTGAGTCATCAGATCGAAGTGCTCGATCTCCTCACCGATCTGAACCGCAGCCGTGGGACCACCATCGTGATGGTGCTGCACGACCTCAATCTCGCGGCCCGCTATGCGGACCACCTGATCGCCCTGGAGGGCGGACACGTCCACGCGGCCGGACCCCCGGCATCCGTCCTCACCGAAGCATGCGTGCTCGCGGTCTTCGGCATCGACAGCAAGGTCATCACCGACCCGACCTCGGGCAAGCCGCTCATGCTGCCGATCGGGCGGCACCACACCGAATCGGGCTGACCATCAGATCGAGTCGGCCCAGTTCTGGTCGTCGTCGCGCGGCGACCGCGCCTGCACGTGGATGACCGGTCGCTGCGCCATCGTCCGCGCCACGACGCGCTCCACGGTCGGAACGTCCTCGAGCTCCGGCCAGTCCGATTCGACGCTGCGGGCCACGATCTGACTCGCCGGCCCCAGAAGCAGCCGTGCGCGGCCGATCGTGCCGTCGGGCTCGACGACGGGGATGTCCAGCGTCTCCGCCGCTTCGGACTCCGCCAGAGCGGCGCAGTACTCCAGCACCGCCTCGGCGATGTCGTCACCCGTCATGAGCTCGGCTCCGGCGTAGATGAGGATCTTCATGCAACAGGTCTATCCCTCACCGACGGGTTCACCGAGGGGGTTGCCCCGGGCAGAAGCGACCGCTAGTCCGGTCGTGCGTAAATGGAGGGGTGAGCGAGATCCCGACCGTCCTGTTCGTGTGCGTGCACAACGCCGGCCGCTCTCAGATGGCCGCCGGGTATCTCTCGTCGCGGGCCGGGGATGCCGTCAATGTGCGCTCGGCAGGCTCGGAGCCGAAGGACCGGATCAACCCGCTGGCGATCGCCGTCATGGCCGAAGAGGGCATCGACATCGCCGGTGGCACACCCAAGATCCTCAGCGTCGACGCGGTGCGCTCGGCGGACGTCGTGATCACGATGGGCTGCGGCGATGCGTGCCCGATCTTCCCGGGCAAACGGTACGAGGACTGGGAGCTCGAAGACCCGGCGGGGCAGGACATCGGCGTCGTCAGACGGATCAGGAACGACATCCGAGACCGGATCGATGCGCTCCTGACCGATCTGCTGCCCGCGGGCGAGTGGCAGGGTGGGACCATGAGCGAACACACCTCCGACGCCGCGATGACCGACGAAGAGAAGCGGCGCGACCAGTTGCTGGCCGCACCGAACGCCGTCGAAGCCGACGCGGCACCGCGCATCGATGTGACCGAGCACGATGGCATCACCCGGATCGACATCCGCGATGATGCGGTGGTGCGCCCCGGCAACCCCGAGGAGACGTCGGCGGAGAAGGGTTAGGAGCTCAGCCGGGTTCCTCCGCGCTCCTCCAGCAGCCTCGCGACCAGCAGTTCTCCGTCCACCGCGCCGAACCGTTCCAGCGTCTCGCGATGCAGGCGGGCGACCGTCGCGGACACCTCGAACGGCGTCCCGGTCTCGGTCGCCAGCGCGGTCAAGGTGTCGAGTTCGTCGACGACCTCGCTCACCCCGAAGGTCGCCATGTCGTCGCCGTCCAGGAGCAGATCGAGGTGACGCTGCGCGAAGGCACTGTCGCCTGCCGACCCAGCGATGAGACCGCGGAGCGTCTGCGGTGTGATCCCCAGCCGCTTCCCGAGCAGGAGCGCCTCGGCGACCGCGGCGACCTGACCGAACCAGAGCAGGTTGATCAGGAGCTTCGCGGTGAAGGCCGACCCGACCGCGTCACCCACGACGCGGATCCCGTCGGGGCCGGAGAGCACGCCGAGGATCGGCGCGACCCGCTCGCGGGCGCTCTTCTCGCCGCCGACGAAGAACCCGAGGCTCGCGGCCTCCGCGGCGTCGACGCCGCCGGCCATCGGCGCGCCGACCGCGTCGATGCCGCGTTCGCGGGCGATCGCGGCGATCTGCTCGGCCACGCCGGGATCATTGCTCGTCAGGTCGAGCCAGCACGCGCCCGCCCGGAGGTCCTCCAGCAGCGGAGCGGCGCCGAGCATCAGTTCGCGCGACTGCGCCGCGCCCGGCAGCACCGTCAGCAGGATGTCGGCGCGCGTCGCGGCCGTCGAGGCGGAGGGCGCGGTGTCCAATCCGGCCGCTTCGGCGCGCAGCATCCGCTCCTCGTCCACGTCGAAGACGACGACGCGGAAGCCCGCTCGATCGAGGTGGGTCGCGATCGGCAGCCCCATCCGGCCGATTCCGACCACGGACACCGCACTGTCGCTCGCCATGCCCGAACGCTACCGAATGCAGGGCGATGCAGTCCGCCGGGGCGACGGAGCTCAAGGGGTTGCGTCTTCCCGGCGCACGCGGTGCTGTGGAGGCATGACCACTTCTTGGGATGACGTACGACCGTATTTCGAGCGGGATGCCGTGGCGCACGTGGCGACGCTGATGCCGGATGGGGCGCCGCACTCGGTGCCGGTGTGGATCGGCGTCGAAGGCGACCGGCTCGCCTTCTTCAGCGTCGCGGGGTCGCGCAAGGACGAGAACGTCCAGGCCGACCCGCGCGTGGCGTTCTCGATCACCGCGCCGGACAACCCGCTGGACATGGCCTTCGTGCGCGGAGAGGCGGTCGAGCGGATCACGGGCGACGCCGCGTTCGAGATCATCGACCCGATCTCGCAGAAATACGCGGGGAAGCCGTACTTCGACCGCTCGGCCCACACCGCTTTCCTGGTGCGGCCCGACACGTCCTGGTTCCACGACTACTCGGCCGACTGAGTCTCGTGCGCCGGATGTCGTCCATCCTTGACAGAATCGTCCCGTGAGCTCTCTTCCCCTGACCGGCGCCGACGTCGGTGAGGACGAGCGGCGACGCCTCGAGGAATGTTCGCGGGAGCCGATCCGCACCCCCGGTGCGATCCAGCCGCACGGCGTGCTGCTCGGCGTGGATCGCGAGCGGTTCGTCATCGAGGTCGCCAGCGAGAACTGCGCGGCGATGCTCGGATGCGCCGATCCGCTGGGCGAACCCCTGGCACGCGTCGTGGGCGCGGAGTTCGCCTCGACGATCCAGCACTTCGTGGCGACCGGCGGTGCGAATCCGCTGATGTTCGCGACCGCGTCCGCGGCATTCGATGTGATGGTGCACGAGGTCGGCGAGACCGTCGTGATCGAGTTCGAGCCGGTGCTGCCGCGCACGCTGCAGCAGACGACCTCGGCCCTGTACGCGATCATCCAACGGCTCGCCCACAGCGCCGACAGCCGGTCGCTGCGCGCGGAGACCGCCCGGGAACTGCGCGAACTGACGGGCTTCGACCGGGTGATGGTCTACCACTTCCACCCGGACGCGCACGGCGAGGTCGTCGCCGAAGCCCGCGCCGATGACATGGAGCCCTACCTGGGGCTGCATTTCCCGGCATCCGATATTCCCGCCCAGGCTCGCGAGCTCTACCTGACGAAGCTCTCGCGCGCGATCGTGGGCACCTCGACCGACAGCGTCGACCTGCTCAGCGTCGACGACGCTTCCGGCCGGTCGCCGCTGGATCTGAGCAGCGCGGAGCTGCGCAGCGTTTCTCCGCACCACCTGCAGTTCATGCGGAACATGGGACAGGATTCGACGCTGTCCTTCTCGATGGTCCGCGACGGCGTCCTCATCGGCATGATCACCTGCGCCCATCGGTCCACGCTTCGCGTGCCGTTCATCCTCCGACGCGGGATGGAGGTGCTCGCCGGTCAGGTGGCGCTCCAGTTGAGCGCGCTGGATCGGGTCGCGCAGCTGCAACGGCAGGCGGCCATCCGACGGCGGCGCACCGACCTGATCCTGCAGATCGCGGACGCCGACGACCTCGCCCGGTCGCTGGTGAGCGGCCGCCTCACGGTCCTCGACGTGATCGAGGCCGACGGCGCGGTCGCGTGCATCGACGGGCAGACGCACAGCATCGGGTCGGTGCCGTCGATTTCCGAACTCGAGGCGCTGTACCGCGCCACACGCCCGGGCGCGCGCGGCGGGCTGTATGTCACGGAGTCGCTGCGGACGGATGATCCCGACCTGGCGCGCGTCGTCCCCTCCGTCACCGGCGCCCTCGTGGTGCACATCGGCGGTGCGGGCGACTTCCTCGCCTTCTTCCGCGACGAGATCCTCCGTGAGGTGAACTGGCTGGGAGACCAGACGACCGCGAACCGGCGGACACCGCTGTCACCCCGCAATTCATTCTCATCATGGACGGCCGGGGTCACAGGCAGCTCGGCGCCATGGGGAGATCTGGTCGGCGAGGCCGTCGAGCTGGCTCGCGATCTGGAGGGCGCCCTGTTCCGCCGGATCGAGTCCGAGCTGGCCCATCTGGCGATGCGTGACTCGCTCACAGGCCTGCCCAACCGCCGAGGTCTGATGGAACAGCTCGACGCCGCCATCGATCCGGAGGCGGTGGGCGACCTGTCGGTGCTGTTCATCGACCTCGATCGGTTCAAGCAGATCAACGACGCGTTCGGCCACGACGTCGGCGACTCCGTCCTGGCGGCCGTGGGGAAGCGGATCCAAGATGCCACGCGCGCCGGCGACACGGTGGCGCGCATCGGCGGCGACGAGTTCGTCGTGCTCTGCGACCGCGCCGACGACGAGCACGTCCTGGTGGTCGCCGAGCGCATCCGCGAGGCGATCCACGAGCCGATCGTGCTCGAGACGCTCACGCTCGAGGTCGCAGCCTCGGTGGGCGCGACCACGGTGAGCGCCGGCGACACCGCGCTGGATGCGCTGCGTGCAGCCGACCAGGCGATGTACCGGGCCAAGCAGGGCGGGCGCAACCGCTCGTCTCGCTGACCCCACGACAGTCGCCGCCGGGACTACCATCGGCGCCATGAACGCCGTCCGCGTGCGGGCATGGGCCGGTACGATGATCTTCCTCGCGCTCGCGCCCGGAATCGTCGCCGGGCTGATCCCCTGGCTCCTGACCGGCTGGCGCATCCCGTGGTCTCCGCCGTGGCTCGTCCCGGTCGCGATCGTCTCGGTGCTGCTGATCGGCAGCGGCGTCGTCGTGCTGCTGGACGCCTTCATCCGCTTCGCTCGCGCGGACGGCACACCTGCGCCGCCCGTCCCCACGGCGCACCTGGTGGTCATCGGGCCGTACCGGTTCGTCCGCAACCCGATGTACCTCGCGGTTCTCGCGATCATCCTGGGGCAGGCGCTGCTGTTCGCCAGCACGGCGACCGTGATCTATGCGGCGCTGGCCTTCGCTGCGGTGTTCCTGTTCGTGCGCTTCTACGAGGAGCCGACACTCGCAGCGACCTACGGCGACGAGTACCGGAGGTACCGGCGGCACGTCCGCGGATGGATGCCGCGCCTTCGGCCCTGGACCGACGCCGAGAAGGCGTGATCTCGAGGGGCGGGGGTCGTCCGCGTCACCTCAGGACACATTCGGGCGCCTCGTTGCACGCACTCGCTCGACCGGGTCGGCAGCAGGGGTGACTTGCCTGGTGGTGGCAGTTCGTGCGCACTCAGCCCGGCTGAACCAGCAGGAACTGCCACCTCGGCTTGGCGTGCCCGCGACGGGGTGGCAGCTCGTGCGGGGTGCGGCTCCTGGAGGCTGCAGGAACTGCCACCTCGGCTTGGCATGCCGGCGACGGGTGGCAGCTCGTGCGGCGTGCGGTTCTTCGATGCCGCAGAACCTGCCACCTCGGCTCGCGGCGCCCACAGTGGGGTGGCAGCTCGTGCGGCGTGCGGTTCTTCGAGGCCGCAGCAACTGCCACCTTCGCGCGATGCGATCACCACTCGATAACGTTCAGGGAGCGCTGCGTACCCCGCTTCTGCGTGCGCGGACTCCTCGTCGCGGGTCAGCGGACGCGGATCGCGGCGGGCTGGATCGACACCGTGAACGCGCGGGTGTCGCCGATCTCCTCGCCGTCGATCTCGAACGCGCGGACTTCGGGGAGTGTGACCTCGAGCTTCTTCGCGCGACCGTGGTTCACGGCATCCGTGCTCGTCGTGGAGTCGTCCTTCGACAGCATCCGCTTCAGTCCGTTGTCCCAGACCATGGTCTTCAGCGTCCCCGCCCACTCTCCGAAGCCCTCCGCGCTGAGCACGAGGTAGTCCAGCTCGCCGTCGGAGGGGTCGGCGTCCGGGAGGAGGGTCAGGCCGCCCTGCAGCGTGCCGCAGTTCGCGATCAGCAGCGTGTGGCCCTCCTCGTCGCGACCGGGCTCGTCATCCTTCGTGATGTGGAACGGGACGATTTCGCTCGCCGACAGCGCACGCCCGAGCGACTCGACGTATGCCAGCCAGCCCGCCTTGTCCTTCAGGTCGTCGTCGGTCTCGGCGATCATGTGCGCGTCGATGCCGAAGCCGACCATCACGACGAACCCGTGGCGCTCCCTGCCCGCGTCGAGGTCGACCTCGACCCAGCCGACATCGACCGGCCGAGCGTCACCCGACAGGGCGCGGGTGAGGGCGGCGGGCACGTCGTTGAGCGGGACATCGAGATTGCGTGCGAGCAGGTTGCCGGTGCCGAGCGGGACGATGCCCAACTCCGCGGTCGCCTCCGCATCGGCCAGGTGCTCGGCGACCGCGCGGACGGTGCCGTCGCCTCCTGCGACGATGACCAGATCGGCGCCGTCGGCCAAGGCATCCTTCGCGACGCCCTGCCCGGGGTCATCGGCGCTGGTCGCCCACCACCGCACGTCCAGGTCGGCATCGTCAGCGGAGGCCGTCGCGAGGCCGGACGCGAGGGTCTCCTTCCCGGTCTTGGTCGGGTTGTAGATGATCGCGATGCGCGTGGGCATGATACTCGTCTCGTCGAGGGGGTGGCATCCCATCCTGCTCGACAGGCACCCAGCGCGAGCCGGGGGTGCACGAGCGCGCGGGGTGTGCTAATCGATTGGGTGAACCGGCTGTGGCTCGAACACGGGCACAGAGCACGCACACCCTTTCGCGCGGGACCCCGCAGTCCTACGGTGTGGCCATGGGATTCGATGGCGCAGCGGTGGACTACGACCGCTTCATGGGTCGCTACTCCACAGGGCTGAGCGGACCGTTCGCCGACTTCGCCGACGTGCGCGCCGGCCAGCGCGTGCTGGACGTCGGCTGCGGGCCCGGTGCGCTGACTGCGGAACTGGTCACCCGCCTCGGTGCCTCATCGGTGGCGGCCGTCGACCCGTCCCTCTCGTATGCGACAGCGGCACAGGAGCGATTTCCCGACGCACGGATAGCGGTCGCGCGGGCGGGCGCGCTTCCGTTCCCGGACGCGGCGTTCGACGTGTCGCTGGCACAGCTGGTGGTGCACTTCCTCGCCGATCCGGTGCACGATCTGGGCGAGATGGCGCGGGTCACCCGTGACGGCGGCGTCGTCGCGGCATGCGTCTGGGATCACGGGGGAGGCGCGAGCCCGCTGAGCCCGTTCTGGGATGTGCTCTCTGCGACCGACCCGGACGCCCCGAACGAGGCCGATCTGCCCGGCACACGGGCCGGTCAGCTGAAGGACTACCTGATCGGCGCGGGTCTGCGGGAGGTGACCGAGACCGTGCTGACCGTTCGTGTCACGCATCCCACGTTCGAGGACTGGTGGGAGCCGTACCTCCGCGGCGCTGGGCCGGTCGGCGCCTACATCACCTCGCTGGATGACGCCGGCCGCGAGAGCCTGGAGCGCACGCTGCGAGAGCAGATGCCGCCCGCGCCGTTCGAGGTGGCGGGTTCGGCGTGGGCGGCGAGGGGCATCGTGCCGGCGCGACCGGATGTATCAGGGGCACGCGCCCGCCCTCAGGTCTAGCATCTGCGTCACGCGCGGATCGAAGGGGACAGCCCATGTTCGCCAAGCACCGACCGCCGGAGATCCTCGAGATCAGAGTGCACGGCGTGCTCAACACGCCGCCGGCCGAGATGCTGCAGACCACGCCCGACAAGATCTCCAGACGGACCGGAGACGAACTCGGCTCGTTCTGGGTGCGCACCGATGATGCCCCCGCGCAGGGCATCGCGACCACCGAGGCGTTCTCGTGGGGCGCGCAGGCTCGGACCGGGGGTGGCGCGCTGGCGGTCATCGGCCGCGTCCTGGTGCATCTCGGCTGGTTCCTCCTGCTGCCGTATGCCCTGGCGAATCTCGCCTACTGGACCCGCTCGATCGGGTCCCAGAAGAACGCCGGTGCGCAGACCTGGGACGGCGGACCGGGCGCGGCGACCGTGAGGGTGTTCGGGCTCGTGCTGACGCTGATCGCGGTCGCCGCGTTCAGCTCGGTCGCGATCGACCTGATCGCGATCCAATGCTTCCCGCAGGAAGTGCAGGTGTGCGCTGCCCTGCCGCCGGTCTTCGACGGGCTCCGCGAACTTTCGCGAGACGGCAGGGCGGCGCTGCTCGGCGTCGCTCCGATCGCCGCGGTGGTGATTCTCTACGTCATCGGGCGCCGTGGCCGCGTGCGGTTCGAGGAGCCCGTGAAGCGTTTCGGAGCGGGCCTGGGTGACACTCCGGATGAGGAGGGTCTGCCGCTGCTGGCGACGCGCGGCTTCTGGTCGGTGTCGCGGGTCGGCCAGACATCCGAGTGGCTGCACGTGGCGGCATCCATCGCCCTCGTCCTGTTCGTGCTGTGCCTGGATTCCGCGTACGTGCGTGTTCCGGGATGCTGGCGGGAATCGTCGGCGATCACCCTCGACTGCCTCGGTGCGGCGTTCCAGGAGCCGTTGCCGGCGTCCTTCGCACTGGGAGCGCTGGTGCTGCTGGTGGGGGCCGTCGTCCTCGTCGTCATCTCCTCGCACACCTCGACGGGAGCGGGCACCGCGGTCAAGCGCGGCCTGGCCATGGCGTGCCTCGTGCTGGCCGGTTCGGGCTACGTCGCGTGGCTGATCCTCGCGCTCACCCGGCACACGCCGCAATCCGACGCGCACCCGGGTTTCCTCGGTCTCGTGGCGACGCCCATCGCCCTCATCGTGCTCGCCTTCTTCCTCGCGCTCGCCGGCGTGATCTGGAAGGCGCGCGCGGGCATCGGTCGGCGCATCCTCAGCGCCGCTCTGCTCGTCGTCGGCGCGGCGGCGCTGCTCACCACGCATCTCGATCCTGCGATCTGGGGATCGACGGGGGCGGACTGGCGCCCCTGGCTGGTCGGCATCGCGGCCGCATGCGTGGTCGCTCATCTCGTGAACGGCTGGACGATCCGCGGCGACCGCCGGTTCGAAGCGTGGCGGGGTCAGGGCGCCACCGTCGCGATGATGCTCGCACTGTTCGCCTCGATGGCGCTGTCGAGCCTCCTCGTGCTGGGCGTGGCGGCGTTTCTCGGCACGCCCGCCGGTTCGGCGCCGATCGTGGACATCTGGCGCACGCCGCTGCCCCCGCCGCCGGCTGCCCTGTGGAACGTGCCGGACGCATACGAGCGTTTCGCCGTGGTCCTGGCCTGCATCGTCGGCGTGCTGATCGCCCTCATCGTCGCCGTGCTGGCCTTCAACCTGAGCCGCTTCGTCCGGTACTCGCTGCCGGCCCTCGATCAGAAGGACGGGGCGGCCGACACCGCAGAGAAGATCCGGCAACGCGGCGGCGTCCTCGTACCGGCACGCCGGGACTATGCACCGCGGTTGAGGATGCCGACCCCCGATGTCGCGCGACCGGTCGGCGTGCGCCGCAGCTCGCATCTGCTTCATCGCGGAGAGCCGCTCTTCGGCTGGCTGGCGGTCCTCGCCGCGATGGGATTCTTCAGCCTGTCATCGTCGTTCGTCTATGAGCAGGTCAAGGCGCTCGTCGTGAGCTGGAACATGGTCCCGGCATCGATACGAGGCGGGACGACCGCGATCCTGGTAGCGGTGGCTCTGGCCGCGGCGGGGGCCGTCGCCGCGCACGCAGCGTCCAGCAGCGAGCGACCCCTCGGCGTGTTCTGGGATGTCGTCGCCTTCTTCCCACGCGCGGGTCACCCCTTCGCGCCGCCCTGCTTCGGTGAGCGGGCGGTTCCCGAGCTGTCCGCGCGTATTCGCGCCTGGCTCGCGGACCCCGCAGCGAAGAGGTCGCGGTCGGTGATCCTCACCGCGCACTCGATGGGCTCCACGATCGCCGCGGCGACCGTGCTCTCGATGCGCGGCGAGATGATCGGCGAGGGCCGCGATCATGGCTCCCGCAGCGCCGACCACCTCGCGCTCCTCTCCTACGGCAGCCAGCTGCGCGCATACTTCAGCCGGTTCTTCCCATCGGTCTTCGGCCCAGAGATCCTCGGCGTGCCCGGAGTGCGCGGGCCGTCGCTCTGGCGACGCGACCCCTGGCGACAGCAGGTCCTCGCGGAGTTCGAGGCGTCGTCACTGCCCGCACCGGGCCAGGTCGACCAGCTCTCGCTCACCGCGATGCTCGGCGCGCACGCGCGATCCGTTCCTCGATGGCGCAATCTGTGGCGGCGCACCGACTACCTGGGGTTCCCGGTCTACGCCTATCGGTCGAACCCGGTCGACCGGGGCGCCACCGAATCCGTCCGGGACAGCTACCTCACGCAGATCGGGACGCACAGCGGCTACCTGGGCACGCCGCAGTTCCTGCTCGCGCGCGCCGAACTGGTCACCGCGATCGACGAGGGTGCACCGTGAGCGGTTCTGCGCGGCCGTGATCACGCGGCCGGAATCACGCGGCCGGAATCACGCGGCCGGAATCACGCGGCCGGAATCAAGCGGCCGGAGAGCGCCCGGATCCGGTGACTGATCATGTCGAAGACGGCGTCGAACGCGAGCGGCGTGCCCACGACTGCCGGGTCGGGGATCGACCAGTGCAGATCGTCACGGCCCTGCAGCTGTTCGTGTGCGGCATCGCAGACGGTGATCACCAGGTCGCCGTCTTGCCGCGCATCGTCGACGTGCCGGGGCCGACGCCGGTCGTCGATGCGGAGGCCGTGCCGCTGCGCTGCCGCGAGGGCTCCTGCGTTGACGGCGTCTGCGGGGCGGATGCCGGCTGAGGCGGACGGCACCGTGCTGGTGTCCTGCCAGATCGCCTCTGCGAGCTGAGAACGGGCGGAGTTGGCTGTGCACACGAAGAGCACTCTCGGCGGCAGGGGGATGGCTCGGGGCGCGAGTGTCTCGAACACCTCGGCGCGGAGCGACACGTAGTTTCGGCGCTTGTCGGCCTCGGACGGTGAGCGCACGATGATCCCGGCGGATTCGAGGACGTGCAGGTGATGGGCGACGAGATTCGTGCCGAGTCGCAGGTCCCGGCTGATCTCCGACGACGCCAGGTCGCCGAGCGTGAGCAGATCCACGATGCCCAGGCGCGTCCGATCGGCCAGAGCGGCGAAGACGGCGGCGCAGGAATCCAGATCAGTCATCGAGTCATCCATATCACGAGCTCGTCGGCAGATCAACGGCATTTGACTCAATCACGGTTGACCCTAATGTGGTGGCTTGATCGAGGCGAGGGCCGCCTCCGAAGGGAAGAGCACCATGGGCATCGGAAGTGGCATCGCGCTGGTCGTCATCGGAGCGATCCTCGTGTTCGCGGTCAACATCGACACCGGCGGCTTCGTCGATCTCGACCTCATCGGCTACATTCTGATGGGCGCCGGCGTGGTCGTGTTCCTGATCAGCCTGGTGCTGATGATGCGCCGTCGGCAGACCGAGTCGACGACCCGTTCTGCAGTGGACCCCGCGACGGGGGAGCGCGTCACGCGGAGAAGCGTCCGCGACAATGACCCCATCGTCTGACCCCGGATCGCCTCTGATCGCCGTCCGTCCGTCCGCAACTGCGGGCGGTGAGGTGCTGGGCGGCAGATACACGCTGGGTCCGCGACTCGGCGAGGGCGGAATGGGCGTGGTGTACCGCGCCCAAGACCGGATGCTCCGACGAACCGTCGCGGTGAAGGTCTTCCGCGGCGGCCCGGCGGAGTCGGCGAGGACGGCGACCGAAGTACATCTGCTCGCCGGGCTCAACCACCCGGCACTCGTCACGCTGTACGACGCGCACATGGGCGAGGTCGCCCCCCGCTACCTCGTCATGGAGTATGTCGACGGCCCGACTCTGGGCGAGCGGCTTGCACGAGGGCCACTGAGCGCCGACACTGTCGCCGGCATGGCACGAGACCTCGGCGATGCGCTGCACGCCGTGCATGCGGCGGGCATCGTGCACCGCGACATCAAACCGTCCAACGTCCTCCTGCGTCCTTCCACGGTTCGCGGAGAAGAGTTCCATGCGAAGCTGGCAGACTTCGGCATCGCCCACTTGATCGATTCCACTCGACTCACCACACCCGGGCTCGTCGTGGGATCGGCGGCATACCTCAGCCCCGAGCAGGTCTCCGGTGCCGGACCAGCGCCCGCGGCCGACATCTACGCCCTCGGACTGCTGCTCATCGAATGCCTCACCGGACGGCGCGCGTTCGCGCAGACAGGCCTCAACGAGGCCCTGATCGTTCGGTTGACGCAAGACCCGGTCATCCCCACCTCCGTCGGGAACGGCTGGGGTGCTCTGCTGACGAAGATGACCGATCGCGACCCGGCGAAGCGACCCACGGCGCGAGAAGTCGTCCGAGCGGTCGCCGACCTGCGATACGCCGACGCCGGCCCGGAAACGGTCGCGGTGGATCCCGGGGTGATCGAGCCCGAACCCTCGACGACGAGGGTGCTGAGGCCCATCGAACCGGCTGAGCCGGTCGTCGAGAACCCTCGACTCGGACCGCACATGCGCTGGCTGCTCGCCTTCATCGCCGCGACGGTGATCGCGATCGTCGCCGTCGTCGGCCTGATCGTCTGGAACGCAGCCGACCTGGGCGTCGTCGCGCCGTCCCTCCCGATGCTGCAGGAACCGATGCACTCCCACCTCCAGCAACTGCTCGATGCGGTCACGCCGTGACCGCGCGGCGCCCCACTGTCATCCCTGCGGTGCTGCTCGCGGTGGCGTTCTCTCTGACCGGCTGCACTGCACCGTCTGCGCTCCCACATCAGCTGAGCGAGAGCTGGCAGGCGCAGGTCGTCGCGGTGGCTGACAGTGCGGCAGCGGGGAACGCCGCCGAAGCGCTGCGGCAGCTGGATGCGTTGCAATCAGAAACCCAGCGCGCATTGCAGGACGGTGAGATCACGCCTGAACGTGCGGCGCAGATCCAGCAGTCCATCGATGTCGTACGCGCCGACCTGCAGGCTGCTCCTCCCGTCCCCGAGGCTCCGCCCGCACCTGCTCCCACAGAGTCGACTGTGCCGGAGGATTCGGTTCCGGAGACTGCAGTGCCGGAAGCTCCTGTGCCCGCGGAAGAGGTGACAGAACCTGCGTCGGACACAGAGGGGAACGGCAACGGGAACGGCAACGGGAACGGGAACGGCAACGGCAACGGGAACGGGAACGGGAACGGCAACGGAAAAGGCAAGGGCAACGGTGGCTGAAGATGCCGTCGCTTCCGTTGACCCCGCCGACGTCAGCGAAGATCTCGGAGGCGTCGAGCCCGACGGTCGCCGCGGCATCGTCCTGGCTGTCGCGATCGGAGCCGCGGTCGCATTCGTCACCCTGCGCCTCGTCGTCTCGCTCAGCGGTCGCGCCCCCTTGCCGATCGATGTCTGGTGGAACGACCTGATGGTCGCCACGATGAGCGACGCGTCGATTCTGGTCGCGTGGGTTCCGGCCATCGTCGGCGGAACGATCGGGATGGCGGTCATCGGTCTTCTCCTGGTCGGCGTGTTCTCCGTCCGACGCAGGTGGTGGGATGCCGCGACCATCGCCTCCGCCGTGATCGCGATCGTGGCCATCGGAGCGCCGATGGCCGCCGTCATCGCCCGCGTGCGCCCGGAGGATTCGCTCGCCGAGAGCGTCGCCACCTCCTTCCCCTCCGGCCACACCGCGGTGGCGACAGCCGTCGCCATGACCCTGGGGCTCCTGCTGCGTCGCTGGTACGTCTGGCTGCTCGGCGTCCTGTGGGTGCTGCTGATGATGTGGAGTCGCACCCACCTGCACGCACACTGGCTGAGCGACGTGGTCGCCGGAATGCTGGAGGGCATCGCCATCGCCTGCCTGGTCTGGTGCGCCATCGAAGCACTCCGCGATCGCAGAGCCGCGCGCGCCGCCGCCACCCCATCCCCATCATCCTGACGAAAGGCGTCCCCCTCATGTCCCCGAGCACCGCTTCCGGCTCTTCCGCCCGCGCCGCGCGCGCAGCGCAGGATTCGACGATCTTCCGCACACTGGCGCGGATCGGGTACGTCGTGCTCGGCATCCTGCACATCCTCATCGGCGTGATCTCGATCTCCATCGCGACCGGAGGCGGCGGAGATGCCGACCAGGGGGGTGCGCTGGCGCAGATCCAGCAGAGCCCTGCCGGGGTCGTCCTGCTCTGGATCATCGTGGTGGGGCTGTTCGCCTTGGCCGTCTGGCAGGTGGCTGAGGTGTTCCTCGAGCGGGATCCCGACACCAAGAAGAAGTGGGCTCACCGCGTCAAGTACCTCGGAACGGCCGGGGCCTATCTCGCGATCGCGGCGACGGCGGTCGTCTACGCGCTGGGCGGTCAGTCCGAATCGTCAGAGTCGTCTCAGACGTTCAGCGCGAAGCTGCTGGCGGCGCCGGCCGGGGTCGCCCTCCTCGTGCTGGTCGGGCTCATCGTCGCGGCGATCGGAGCGGCGTTCATCGTGCGCGGCATCACCCGAGCGTTCGAGAAGCACCTGGATCTGCCGACGGGCGTCGCAAGACGGGGCATCGTGACGTTCGGCGTGGTCGGGTACATCGCCAAGGGCATCGCCGTCGGCATCGCCGGCATCCTGTTCGTCGTCGCGGCGCTCACCCACGATCCGGAGGCCGCCGGCGGACTCGACGCCGCGCTGCACGCACTCGCGGGTCTGCCCTTCGGCGCGATCATCCTGTGGATCGTCGGGGCCGGCCTGGTCACCTACGGCCTCTTCTGCTTCGCTCGCGCGCGGTACGCCCGGATGTGACAGAAGGCGATTGAATCCACCACTATCCTGAACCCGCGGCACGACTGCCGCTCGGGGGGATGGGTTCGTGATTCAGGAAGCTCGCGTGCAAGAGCCGGCTGAGCGGGTGTCAGCCGGGCGCGCCCTGGCGGCGCGCGTATGGTACGGAAGCATCGCCGTGGTGGTCGGCATCGCGCTGATCATTCAGCTCGTGCTCGTGTTCACCGGGGGACAGGACGTGAACTCGTTCCAGCCCACGAATGATCAGAGCCTCGGTGAACGGCTGATCAACCTGTTCAGCTACTTCACGATCCAGAGCAATCTGTTCGTCCTCGGCACCTCCGCTGCGCTCGCCCTCAGCATCCACCGCGACGGTCGGCTCTGGCGCGTGCTGCGCCTGGACGCGATGCTCGGCATCATCATCACCGGATTGGTCTACGACTTCGTGCTCGCGCAGCTCGTGCACCCGACCGGATGGGCGCTGGCTGCGACCATCGGCTTCCACTACATCTCGCCCTGGGCCACGCTGCTCGGCTGGCTCATATTCGGGCCGCGTCCGCGGATGGGGTGGCCGGTGCTGGCATTCGCGTTCATCTGGCCGATCGCGTGGCTCGTGCTCACCTTCGTGCGCGGGGGCCTCACCGGCTGGTGGCCCTACCCGTTCCTCGACGTCAACCTCATCGGGCTGGGCGATTCCGTGCGCAACTCGGCGGTCATCCTGCTGATCGCCGTCGGCATCGCCGCGCTGCTCGTGATCCTCGACAAGCGGATGCCGGCACTCATCGCCGAGCGGCGGGAGAACGCGCCGCGCTGAAGCAGGTCACGCCGGCGCGTGCTGCATCGATCGAGCCGCGGGTGGAATCGGCGCTGACGGAGTTCCGGAAGGTTCGGGCAGCAACCGCAGCCCCTGATTGCCGTTCGCGGCGTTGACGAGCACCGACAGCCACTGGCCGTTGAGCGGGCGGTCCAGCGCGCTGCCGTAGCTGAAGTACAGCTGCGAGCTCTTCGACAGCCACAGCGTGCCGTGGCAACCGGGCTTCTCCAGGTCGCCGGCGACGCCCGGTTCCTCGTCCCAGTGAAACCGGAAGCTCTCGTCGCGACGCAGTTTCGTCAGCATGACCAGTTCCAGGTGGCGCAGTCCCCAGTCGTCGATCTCGATCGCGGGGCCGAACCCGTAGATCAGCTGACCCATTGCGGCTCCTCTTCTCGCGGCATCCTGAGGCGCGCGCGTCGATCGATGCGCGTCTCGGCGCACTTACACCGTAAGTCTGCCGTATCGGAGCCGTCAGGTCACGCCGGATCTACTGGCTGAGTTCCGCATCCAGCCGATCGATCAGCATCTCCAGGGAGGCCTCGAACTCCTCGTCTGCCCGGTCCTCGCTCAACAGCTGCCGGAGCCGGCGCACTTCGGGCGCGTCGTCCAGACTGACGCGGCCGTCTCGCGCAGGAATGTCGGCCCCGCCCTCGTCGATCGGCTCCTCCACCGGCGCGGTGTCAGCCCCGCGGGTGGCCGACTCCAGCAGCAGTTGTCCGAGGAGGAAGCTGCTGAACGAGCGATACGCGCTGACAGCCTGCTCGTCGGAGAATCCGTAGCCGATCAGGGACGTGAGGAAGGTGTCGACGACCTCGACGCTGCGCAGCGGGGGCCGGAGCCATGGGGCAGCGGGGTGGCGGGTCGCGATCAGCGGGAAGGCGCGAGGGTGGTCGACGGCGATCATGCGCATCTCGTGGGCGAGGCTCTGCAGGAAGCCCTGCCAGTGCTGCGTCAATTCGGGATCGAGTCTCGAATTCAGGCCGTCCATCAGCGAGGCGATCACCGCCTCCAGCAGGTCCTCTCTGCCGCGGACGTAGCGGTAGAGCGACATCGCCTCGACGCCCAGCTCCTGCGCCAGCGATCGCATCGACAGCGACTGCGCACCCACGCGATCGATCTGCGCGAGCGCCGTCTCCACGATCAGCTCCCGGCTCAGCCGACCCGACGCGGATTCAGCAGCGTTCCGCGCATCCACCTTCACGGTCATGTCGCCCCTTCGCTGATCCGGGTCCACCTCGGGACCGGGATCCAGCTCTCTGCACCCACGCTAGTCCTGCGATCAGGCGGATGGCGACGACCACCGTCAGCGAGATCAGAGGATTGGCTTGCCGCCTGTGACCGCGATGCGTGCGCCCGACACATAGCTGGCCTCGTCGGAGGCGAGCAGAACGTACACCGGAGCAAGTTCAGCGGGCTGGGCCGGTCGACCCAAGGGAACTTGATCTCCGAAGCTCGCCACCGCCTCCGGTGGCATCGTCGATGGGATCAAGGGAGTCCACACCGGTCCGGGCGCGACGCTGTTGGCGCGGATGCCGCGCTCGCCGAGCATCTGCGCCAGCGAAGCCGTGATGCTGGCGATAGCCGCTTTGGTGGCGGCGTAGGGCAGGAGCGACGGGGATGGCTGGTCGGATTGCACCGAGGATGAGCCGATGATGGACGCCCCCGGCTTCAGATGAGGAAGGGCCGCCTTCACGAGATGGAAGTAGGCATCGACGTTCGTCGCCCAGGTGAAGTCCCATTCTTCGTCGGGGACATCTGCAAGGTCGGACCGGTTCATCTGAAAGGCGGCGTTGCTCACGAGCACATCGAGGCGTCCGAATTCCGACACCGTCCGAGCGACCAGGTCGCGGCAGTGCGCGGCATCCGAGATGTCGCCTGGCAGCAGCAGCGCGCGTTGCCCGGCGTGCTCGACGAACCGCTTCGCCTCCTCGGCATCGCTGTGCTCGCTGAGGTAGCTGATGGCGACGTCAGCGCCTTCACGTGCATACGCGAGGGCGACGGCCTTGCCGATTCCGCTGTCTGCGCCCGTGATGAGCGCGACTTTGCCCTGCAGCCGCCCAGATCCGCGGTAGCTGCTCTCGCCGTAGTCCGGTCGAGGGTCCATCTCCTGATCGCTGCCCGGGAATTCCTGCTGCTGAGCGGGCTGGTTCATGCTTCCTCCTGCGTCGTCACTCGGAATGAGTCCACCGTGCGGAACCGGAGAACGCACGGGGTTGACAGCGGGAGTGGCTGCACGCTCGCCGCTCGCGCGCTTGCACGCAGCGATGTCAAGCCCGGAGCGGTGTCCGCGGAATGCCATACCGTGGCCTGCATGTCAGACACGAACAATTCCGATGACGTTCTCGCTGCAGTCCGGCCGGATGCCGATCCCGCGGTGAAGGACCCGTCGGATTGGGTCACCGGCGACGAGCCGATGACGGCGGCTCAGCGCAGCTATCTCGACACCCTCGCTCGCGAGGCGGGGGAGGAGATCTCCGCCGATCTGACGAAGGCGGAGGCGTCCGAGCACATCGAACGACTGCAGAGCGAGACCGGGCGTTCGTCGGACTGAGTCGACTGACGTCGTCGGGCTCATGACCGAAGCGCCGGTGCCGTGGCGTGAGCGCAGCCGCCTCGTGCGCGCGCTCCGGCTGTGGCGCACCAGGCATCCGCGCACCTTTCGCGAGAAGGTCCGCTACAAGATGCTGCGCGACCACCGTGCGCTGCTCGTCACCTTCGCCGACAAAGCAGCCGTTCGAGATCACGTCGCACAGCTGATCGGCTCCGAATACCTGCCGGAGGTGTACGCGATCGTCGATGATGCCGCCGACCTTCGCGATCTCGTTCTCCCAGACGCCTACGTCGTGAAGCCGACCCACGGCAGTGGCGCGGCCGTGATCGTCTCCAACACCGCCCCGCCGGACGCTCGCCTACCGCCGACATCGGCGAGTTGGACCTACCGTCACGTGCGCACAGACTCGGCGCCGCGCGAAGGACTCATCGCGCTCACCCAGAGCTGGCTCGATCAGCTGTACGGACAGGGGCCGAATCGCGAATGGGCCTACGGGTACGTACCACGTCGTGTGATCGTCGAAGCGATGCTCACCGGGGAGGACGGCGGCATCCCGGATGACTACAAGTTCTTCGTCTTCCACGGGACGTGCGCGTTCATCCAGGTGGACGCCGGACGCTTCGGCCTGCGCACGCAGGACTTCTTCGACGCGGAGTGGCGGCACCTGGCGTTGAGCGGTGGTCCGCCATGGGCCGACCCGCCACCCGCGAAGCCCGCGCGTCTCGACGAGATGCTGGAGCTCGCCGGTCGCTTGGGAACGGGAACGGACTTCGTCCGCGTCGACCTCTACGACGTCGGCGGCAGGATCGTGTTCGGCGAGCTCACCAGCTATCCGGCAGGAGGCGACAGTCCGTTCTTCCCGGAAAGCTTCAACGCGGTCTTCGGACGCCCCTGGACCGTGCCGCGGCGGTACCGGTGACCCGGAAACCGCGGAGCGGTGGTTCGCGGAAACGGTGGCTGGTCGCGACCACCGAATACGCGGGTCTCACGGCGTACACCGGCGGGATCGGCAGCCACTACGCAGCGTTGCTTCCGGCGCTCGTGCGGGGCGGCGTCGACGTGGATCTGATCGTCTTCTCGGACGCGCCGCCGCTGCCCGGTGCCGATCTGGACGGCGTCCGCCTGCTCGCATTCCATCGCACCGACGATCAGGCTCGCACGGTCGCCCTCTTCGACCGCTCGCGGCGCATCCGGGCCGCCTACCGGAAGGGGCGATACGACTGCGTCTTCCTGCCGGAGTGGTGTGCGCTCGGGGCCGGTCTGCCCGGGCGGGCACCGCTGCTGACCAATCTCGCCACCGGCGCACGACTGGCGAACGAGATCTCCGGGCTTGGACTGCGCGACCTGCCGCGCGGGAGCCGACTGCCGGTCGCGCTGCAGATCCGACGCGAGGCGCGCCAGATCCGGCGGTCGGCGGGGCTGATCCCGATCTCGACCGCGATGCTCGCGCGCACCGAATCCCTCATCGGCGACCTGCCTCCGGCGATCATCGTGCGCAACTGCATCGACGTCGATCGCGTGCAGTCGCTGTCGCGCAGCGCTGCGCTGCCGGCGGGATGGCCGGAAGGCAGCGATCCGATCGTGCTCTTCCTCGGCCGGTCCGAACGCCGCAAAGGCGTGGTGGAAGCCGTCGCGGCATTCGGCCGGCTTTCGGAACGGATGCCGCGTGCGCGGCTCGTCCTGGCAGGTGCCGGAGGAGATCAGCGGTTCGAGCCGTCGCGCGCCGAACTGCTCGACAGCGTGCCGCGGTCTGCGCGTGGGCGCGTGACGTGGCTCGGGCATGTGTCCGGGGGCGCGCTCTATCGCGCGATCCGAGAGGCGACGGTCGTCATGTGCCCGTCGCGCTGGGAGGGGTTCGGCAACGTAGCCGTCGAGGTGAAGGCCGTCGGCACACCGCTGATCGTGACCTCCGGCAGCGGGTTCGACGACTTCTGTGTCGGCGGTGTCGACTGCCTGATGGTGCCTCCGCACGATGCCGTCCATCTGGCCGCTGCGCTTGCTCGAGTGCTGGAATCGCCCGAACTGGGTGCCTCGCTCGCAGGACGAGCGCGAGCCGGGATCGTCGATTTCGCGCCGGACGCGGTCGCGGCGGACCTGCTCGGCGCAGCCGACACGCTCCTCCGCCGACGCTAGGCGGAGTGCGCGGCGTCGGGCGTCCGACGCCACTGTGCGCCATCCCAGTGCACGGCTCCCGCCTCTGCGAAGGCGTTCAGCCAGCCCGTCATCGGCCACCCTCCCCAGCGCGCGGCGAACAGCGAGCCGTTGCGAAGGATGTCATCGAGATGCTGCCAGGGCGGGGAGGTCGTCGGGTGGTGCTGATGGTAGGCGTGTGCGCCTCCCACCCACACCAGAGGCACCCCGTCACGCCGCAGTGAGAACGCGAAGTCGGTGTCCTCGGCGCCGTAGCCCTCGTAGCCGTCATGGAACCCACCGGTTCGCGTCCACGTCTCGGCGGTGAGCGCGAATGACAGAGACCAGAACAGCGGGTATTCGCTCGCACTCGCGATGAGCACTTCGCCGTCCGGCGGGTTCGGCCGCGCCGGATGCGGCGAGGTCAGCGCGGCCAGCGTGTCCTGGTCCGCGGCATCCGTCCCCGCGGGCAGGTATGTGACTGGCCCGCAGAGGACCGCATCGGGATGGGCCGCGGACGCGGCGCGGTATCGCCCGAGCATGTGCGCACCCGGGACGCAGTCCGCGTCGAGGAACACGAGCAGGTCGGCGCCGTCGGCGATGGCAACGGAAGCTCCAGCGTTGCGTGCGGCCGCCAGGCGCAGCCCATGCTCTCCGGGTGGCAGTCGGATGATCCGCTCGGCGTCGAGGTCGGCCGGCTCGTCGTCACCCATCCAGACCACGGTGCGGGTCGCCGGGTGACCGGCCGCGAGGCCGGCCAGTTGGTTGCGAACGTGCGACACTCGCGGTGCGGAGCAGAGCGTGACGACGGACACCGCCGCAGTGCTCCGGCGCTCGGTTCTCACCGGCATCCGCCGGCCGTTTCGCAGATCGCCCGAGCAGCGCGCGCCGCCGCGCCGCGCACCTCCCACCTGTCCCAGTCGGGCCGCAGGTTCGTCGCCCGCTCGATCAGGGAGGACCATGCAGAACGCTCCGGCCACTCCGGGATCACGATGGCAAGCCCCGCCTGTTCGAGTGCGCGGGCCGTCTCGCGTTGCTCGGCGAACGGCCGCTCCTGTGGAATGACGATGGCGGGCGTCTCGGCCGCAGCCAGGTCTGCAATCGCGTTCTGACCCGCCCACGAGACGACCGCGCCCGCAGTGGTGAGTTCGCCCCACGGGTCGGCTGACCAGGTCGCATCTGGTGTGGCCCCGAGATCGTGCCAGCGGCGGCCCGTCGCCTGCGCTGCGGAAGCGATGTCGCCGCCTGACACGGCGCTACCGCCGGCGCCGCCCAGGACCACGATGTCATCCCCGCGCGGGCTGGTCGGCGGTGGCGTGGCCAGTCTCGCCTCGTAGCGGCTGATGCCGCCCGTGTACACCGTCTTGTTGCCGAACGCCGCGAGGTGGGCGGGCTCGAGCAGCGACCGCGGCCACGGAGCGACGATGGTCGTCGCGGCCTGGAACGCGAGGTGGTGCGCCGAATCGTCACGCGCGCCGGGCTGCGCGATCAGCACGACCCGGAAGCCGAGGAGCCGGACCAGGAGGGTCACCTCGACGGAGACGTCGACGACGAACGCGTCGACGGGATCGTCGGCCAGCGACGCGACGATCGCCGACATCCGTCCGCGGTGCCCTCGGTGTCCGAGCGGCGCCCAATGCAGCAGCCCTCCAGCTGTGGGGTCCGCGTCCCGCGGATCGCCGCCGTCTCCGGCCACCTCGTCGTCCCGGTCCACCATCGTCCACGTGCAGTGAAACGGCAGCATGTCGGGTCGAGGGAGCGAGCTGAAACATCGTATGTCCGCGTCCACGTGCGGTGCGATGCTGAGCAGGCGCGTGAGGTGGCCGCGCCCATGATGATGGACGTACCAGCCGATGCTCTCCGTCACGCCGTCAGCCCGTCGGCATAGCCCGCAGAATCCACCATCTCGAAGAACCGGCTCTCGAGCGCCGCCATCCGCGTGTCCAGCGAGAAGCCTCGCGTCGCGCTGTGCCGGATGCGCGTCCGGAAGGACGGGTCGGCATCGCAGCGACGGATCAGCTCATCGGCACGTTCGGCCATCGAGTCCAGATCGCCCGGGGCGACGATCTCCATACCGACACTGCGTGCCGCGATCTCGGGAACCCCGCCGACCGCGAAGCTCACGACCGGTGTTCCGCACATGAGGGCCTCGGGTGCGACGAGACCGAAGGGCTCCGCCCAGGCGGGGGTGGAAAGCGTGGCGGCACCCGCTCCGACCAGCTCGGCCAGTTGCGCCGGGACAAGGGGTCCGGTGTAGGTCGCGCCGGTGCCGAGCCGCGGCAGCAGCATCTCATCCGCGTACTCCTGGTCGCCGATGCGACCGGCCAGGACGATCGGTCTGCCGAGGCGACGAGCCACCTCGACGGCGAGGTGCGGCGCCTTCTCCGGCACGATGCGACCGAACCACACCAGCGCGTCGCCACCGGGGCCTTGCGGCCACGCGGTCGAGTCGACTCCGTTGGGCAGCACCTCGGAGTGCAGACCCGCCCGGGCCCATTCCCGACGAGTGAACTCGCTGACGGACAGGAAGATGCTCCCCGCCGATCCGGCGCCGGCGTGGGCGGCGACGAATCCCGGATCCGGCGGGGTGTGCAGCGTCGTCACCATCGGTACACCCAGGGTCGGCGCGCGTCGGATCGGCAGAGGGTGCAGGCAGTGATTCGAGATGACATCGAAACGCTCGGGCCCTGCGGCGATCGTCTCGAGTGCGCGCTCCAGTGCCGGGACGGTGGTGGACTCGTAGCTGAGCGGATAGGCCACGTCGGACGTGGCGGAATCGCGCGGCCATTCCAGGTTGGGCAGCTCGAACGCGCCGCCCTCCGCAACGAAGTCCGATCCGCGTACCGCGACGAGGCGCACATCGTGCCCGCGGGCGCGCAGCGCGGTGACTTCGGACCACACCGCGGATTCGAGTCCGCCCGAGTGCGGCACGCGGATCGGGAAGCGCAGCGGGGCGATCACGACGATCCGCAGTCGCCGCGCCAGGATCGTCATCGCGGCCGCCCGTCCAGCAGCGACCGATACAACGCGGCGTGGGCCTCCGCGACCCGCGCGTCCGTTTCCTGGCGGATCCCGCGGCGAACGGTGATGAGTTCGCGTCGCTCGACGCTCCCCGCTCGCGTGGCTTGCGGGCCGGCGACGAGGGCATGGAGGGCATCGGCGAGCGCGGAGGAGTCGCCGGGCGGGTAGGCGGCCGAACCCTCGGCATGCTGCTCGGCGTAGAAGCCGACTGCGGGGGCAGCCACCGGGACGCCGAGGTCCCAGCACAGTTCCAGCCAACCCGAATGGGTGCCGTGCCGGTAGGGGAGCACATACGCGTCGAGCCGGCTGAGAGCGATGACGAGCTCCGCGTCGGACAGTCGCTCGTGTTCGATAAGCGTGGTGTGCTCGCCGTCGGCGCAGAGCGCCCGCACGGCGTCGCGGGCCCGCTCGTCGCGCACGCGATGCTGCAGACGCACCTCCGCCTCGGCGGGAACCCCGGCAGCGCGGAGACGGTCGACGGACCCGATCAGTGTGCGCACGGTGCCCGGCCCGTCGACATTCGGTCGTAGATCCTTCAGGTGCACGCCGACCCGGATCTCGTTCTGCGCCAGAACGCGAGGGCCTACGGCGTCGTATGGCAGGACGGATGGATGCGGCAGCACGACGGCCTCCCTGTTCCAGCGCTCGCGGATGACCGCCGCCGCACCGTCGGTGAGCGTGACGACGGCGTCGGCCCCTTGGAAGAGCTCGTCGAGCTGCAGGGCGTAGGCCGCTTGATCGCCGAGCTGCGGGTGCTCGAGATCGTGCGCGGTGAACACGACCGGCCATCCGGCGGCGTGCGCGGCATCGATGACCGCCGTGAGATGGCCGGGCGAGAACGACTCGGTCCCGAAATGGATGTGCAGAAGGTCTGCCGCGTGCCGGTGCTGATCGATCCAGACCGGGTCGAGGACGGCCGGCGGCCACCACACGTCGGCCGGGCGCCCGGCGATCGGCGGATCCGGCAGCACGGAAACGCCCGGGGCCGCGGCGACTCGAGCGACATACGGGTGGCCGGCGGGCGCAGATGCGACGGTGATGATCCGGGATGCCACGTCCTGGTGGTTCTCGAGATCTATCGCGCGCGCGTGCAGTGCCATCGTGCTCCGTCGGGGGGATCGGGTCAGCTGGCCGTCAAGCCACCTCTGTCCCTGACGATAAGTTCGTCCACCCGGAACCACCTGCGGCTTGACGTGGACGACATGTGCGTATAACCATGAGCCGGGTGACCGAAGCCCCCCCGCTGCAGTTGCTCGTGGGGCCGCCCGATCACGGCGTCGTCGGGTACGCCGCTGATGTCGCCGCAGCCCTGTATGAGCTCGACGAGCGAACGACGACGGTGGCGGTCCCGGCGATCGACGACGCGCTCGCCGCGGTCGCCGATGCTCCGCGGACGCACCTGCATGTCACGGATCGTCTGTTCGGCGCGTCGCCGGAGGAGGCCGCCGACAACCTCGAGCAGATCGGGGTTCGCACCGCGCTGACTCTCACGGTGCACGATCTGCCGCAGACCTCCGACGGCGCCATGTTCTCGCGGCGAACCGCGGCGTACACGCGTTTCTTCGCCGCCGCCCGGGCAGTCACAGTGAACAGCGAGCACGAGCAGCGGTTGACCGCGGAGTTCCTGCCGCAGGTGGGCGTACCGCACGTCATCCCGTTGGGCGCGCGGGTCGACCGGGTCCGCACGGGGAGACGGGAGCTCGAAGCCGAGGGCACTGACGCGCGAGACCTTCGCGTGCTGATCGCCGGGTACATCTATCCCGGGAAAGGCCACGCCAACGCCATCCGCGCCGTGGCCGACGCGGCCGAGATCCTGTCGGCACGCGGCGAGCGGGTCGGAGAGATCGTCGTTCGAGCGATCGGCGGCCCGTCGGCCGGTCACGGCGGGGATCTCGCCCTGCTCCGCGCCGAAGCCGAGCGAAGGCGGGTGCGTTTCGAAGTGACGGGCCTGCTCGAGGAGGAGTGCTTCGTTCGCCAGCTCGTTCAGGCTGGAATCCCGCTGGCCGCCCACGAGCACGTTTCCGCGTCACGTTCCATGCTCGACTGGGTGGAGGTCGGCCGACGGCCGCTCGTCGTCTCCTCGCGGTACGCGCAGGAGATGGCGGCGCTTCGTCCCGGCACCCTGGCACTGTACGACCCCGAGGATCTTCCCCGCCGAGTGGCTGAGGCGTGGCTGCGGCCGGAGCTGACATCCTTGGCCTCCGGCACTGGCCTCAGCCCCTCGCTCGTCGATGTGGCGGAGCGGTACCGGCTGTGGTGGGCCGGCCTGGTGCATCGATGACCGGAGCGCAGGGCCGAGCGCTGCCGGGCAACCGATGGGATCTGCTCGAGGGCGAGCTGCCCCCGGAGCCGCCGATGATCTCGGTCATCGTCGCGCACTACCGCCAGCCGGAGCAGCTCGCACGAACCCTGCGAGCGCTCTCGCGACAGGATCATCCCGCGAGCCGCACGGAGGTCATCGTCGCAGACGACGGCTCGCCGGAGCCTCCGACCGTTCCTCCCGGAGTGCGGCTCGTCCGACAGGATGACGCCGGGTTCCGACTCGCCGCGGTGCGCAATCTCGGCGCCGCAGCGGCCGTCGGCGACGTGCTCGTCTTCCTGGACGCAGACACCACGCCGGAGCCGAGCTTCCTCCGCGAACTCAGCCGCCTTCCGGCTCTCGCGCCGGATTGCGTCACTGTCGGGCTTCGTCGTCATGCCGACCTGTCGGGGGTGCCGATCCATGCCGCGATCGAACGGGCCGCGCCCGAGCATGAACTGCCCGCGCCGGACTGGCTGTCGCGTGCCTACCGCGATTCCCGAGACCTGCTGGAGGTGGACGCGAGGAGCTACCGGTTCGTCATCGGCGCCGTCCTGGCCTGCTCGAGCAGTCTGTTCGACGAGGTCGGCGGGTTCGACGAGTCGTTCACGTCGTACGGCGGCGAGGACTGGGAATGGGCGTACCGCGCCTGGGTCCGGGGAGCGCTGCTGGCGCACGTTCCGACGGCCGTCGCGTGGCACGACGGTCCGGACGCGGCCGGCAGAAAGACGGATGACGCTTCCAAGAACGACGAGGCGATCCGGCTGTCGGATCTGATTCCGGTGCCCGGCTCGCGTGGGATCGGAAGGCGCAGCGGCAAGGTGGATGTCGCAGTCATCGGGCCATCTCGGACGCACACCGCCGGCCAGGCGTTCGTCTGCGTCGACGGCGTTCTGGCAGCCCTGCCGGGCGCGGAGTTCGTCACGGACTCTTCTGAGCATTCCTGGGCCGGCCGCCTCGACCGTGTGCGCCTCCGGCTGGAGATCCTCCACCCGTTCGTGGTGGACAGAGGAGAACTGCGCGATCAGATCACCCGGGTCGAGAGGGAGGATCTGGGTGAACTGCTCCTCGTGGACACCGCCGGGACGGAACTGCTGCGCATCGTCGTGACGCGCGCCGCAGCACGCAATCGACGGTGGGGCTGCAGCGACCTCTTCCCGGGCGTGACAGTGACCGCGGGGCGGATGCACGCGATGTCCGGCGAGGTCGACGTGGAGGCCTACCTCGGCGGCTGGCCGTGACCCATGGGTCGGAGGCGGGTCGGACCCTGCTGCATGTGAGCTGTCAACCCCTCAGCCGGCACGTGCCTGCCGGGCGATGCTGAAGTTGATCACCGACGAAGGGTATGCAGACATGACCGATCCTCGACTGCCCCACGAGAAGCACTCGGATGATGCTGTCGCCGATGACGCGCCGCCGACGGATGCGGTGACCGACGACGTGCGCGAGGATGCGGCTCAGGCCGAGTCCGGGGACGGGGATGACTTCCCCGACCGGCCGGCGTTGACTCACCCCTGACGGCCCCGGAGCGGCCGCGAGGCCGTCGGACAGCGCGGCATCCGTTCGATCAGCCCGTCTGTCTCTGCTGCAGCAGCGGGCATTCGAACGGGTCGCGCTCACCGAGTCCGACCCGGTTGATGTAGCGGACGACGATGCCGTACGACTGCCACAACCCCGTCTCGGTGTACGTCACACCGCGCTCGCGACAGTAGGCCTCGATGATCGTGGACGCTGCTCGCAAGTGCGGCCGCGGCATCGACGGGAACAGATGGTGCTCGATCTGGTAGTTGAGGCCGCCCATGGCGGTGTCCAGCAGCCGGCTGCCGCGGATGTTGCGACTCATGAGCACCTGCCGGCGCAGGAAGTCGATCTTCACGTCCGCGGGAACGATGGGCATGCCCTTGTGGTTTGGCGCGAACGCCATGCCCATGTACACGCCGAAGAGGCCGAGCTGGACCCCGAGGAAAGCGAAGGCGATTCCGGGGGAGAGGACCAGGAACACCAGCACGAGGAAGCCCACGATCCGCACGGTGAGGAACGCGATCTCCGCCGGTCGGCGTCGCATCGGCTCGCGTGAGATCACACGGTGCACGCCGGATGCGTGGAGCGACAGGCCCTCCAGCAACAGGATGGGGAAGAAGAACAGCCCCTGATGCGCCATCAGCCACCCCAGTGGGCCGCTGCGTCGTCTCGCTGCCTGATCGGGCGTGAACGAGATCACCGGCAGCTCGATGTCGGGATCGGAGTCGATCTTGTTCGGGTTGGCATGGTGCCTGGTGTGCTTGTGCTGCCACCAGCCGTAGCTCATTCCGACCAGGAGATTGCCGATCACGAGTGAGGTCCAGTCGTTCCATCTGCCGGACCGGAAGATCTGGCGATGCGCTGCGTCGTGGCCGAGCATGGCGATCTGTGTGAACACGACCGCGAACACGGCGGCTGTGACCAGCTGCCACCACGAATCGCCGATCCAGATGAAGACGAGCACCATCCCCGCGAGCACGAGGGGGGCGGCGAGCAGCTTCGTCCAGTAGTAGCCGTAGCGCCGACGCATGAGCCCACTGGCGGTCACCGTCTGCGCCAACGCTGTGAAGTCGTTCGCGAGTTTCGGAGTGGTCGATCGGACGGGTCGAATCGCGGATCCGCGGAGTGTGTCGGCCATCGGTGACCCCTTCGTCGTTGGCGAGACGAATGTGTCTCGCGGGAACGACGGGGTCCCGGTCATCCATTGGTGACTCTACTCCGCACGGGAGCGTCGAGGGTTGGCGCGGGCGAAGTTGCACCCAGCGTGATGTCCCGCGCTCCTCATGCCCCCCAGCAGAGGAAACGCGGGACACCCCGAGCCTCACGTGAATGGGCTCGAGGGTCACGGCCCGCGTCGGAAACTGAACGTTGTCCGTCGCAGGATGCCGACATAGGATCGCCCCAACCCAACCCCGGTCCTGTCGGCCGGACCTTGCGTCGCCCCCTGGGGTGACTTCACATCGCGCTCCCTCTCACCTTCGGGTGGGAGGGAGCGTCACTTCGCGAGGACGGCCTGCCCCGCGCATACTCGCCCCGGTTTGGCAAGCGTCCCGAGAACTCATCTTCGGCCGGTAGAAAGTACACGCCCGTCCGTGGCCGCGCTCCGCAGATCTGTGCACGCGGCCGGCATTCGAAGGAGTTCCCTTGTCCGCTGCGCACCCCCGCCCGCTGCCGTATCCGCTCGGCGTCAGCTTCGTCGACGGTTCCGTCAACTTCGCGATCTACTCGGAGACGGCGGATGCCGTATACGTGTGCACGTTCGACGAAGCGGGCGCCGAGACCCGGATCCCGCTGACCGAACGGGCCGGGCACGTCTTCTACGGGTTCGTGCCGGACGCGGAAGTGGGCACCCGCTACGGCATTCGCGTGGACGGACCGTGGGAGCCTGAGCGCGGCCTGAGGCACAACGTCCACAAACTGCTCCTCGACCCGCATGCCACCGCGATCGAAGGCGAGTACTCATGGTCGCAAGCCGTCTTCGCGCACGACATGGGCAACCCGGAGCTGCGCAACGACGAAGACTCCGCGGCATCCGTCCCCCGCTGCGTGATCACCGACCCCGCCTTCGACTGGGGCGATGATGCGTCGCCATCGATCCCTCTGGCGGAGACCGTGATCTATGAGACGCATGTGAAGGGATTCACCAAGCTGCACCCGGACATCCCAGAGCACCTCCGCGGCACGTACGCGGGGTTGGCCGAGCCGGCATCGATCGAATACCTGAAGGACCTGGGCGTCACTGCGATCGAGCTGCTTCCGGTGCACCAGTTCGTGCAGGACAGCCACCTCGAGGAGAAGGGCCTGCGCAATTACTGGGGCTACAACTCCATCGGCTTCTTCGCTCCCCACGGCGACTACGCCGCTGCCGGCGACGGCGGCGGACAGGTCGCCGAGTTCAAGGGGCTCGTGAAGGCGCTGCACGCGGCCGGACTCGAGGTGATCCTCGATGTGGTCTACAACCACACAGCCGAGGGCAATCACATGGGCCCGACGCTGTCGTTCAAAGGCATCGACAATGAGGCCTACTACCGCCTCGTCGAGGGCGACGAGGCCAACTACTTCGACACGACCGGAACAGGGAACAGCCTCAATGTGGGGCACCCCGCCGCACTCGGGCTGATCATGGACTCCCTCCGGTACTGGGTGACAGAGATGCACGTCGACGGGTTCCGATTCGATCTCGCCACCACGCTGACGCGACAGGGCGGCGATGCCGAATTGCACAGCGCCTTCCTGACCCTGATCCAGCAGGACCCCGTGCTCGCCCCCGTCAAGATGATCGCCGAGCCGTGGGACACGGCCGGCTACCAGGTGGGCGGTTTCCCCGCCGACTGGTCCGAATGGAACGGGAAGTTCCGTGACGATGTCCGTGACTTCTGGAACGGGAAGGATGCCGTGCTCGGCACGGTCTCGCAGCGCATTCTGGGCTCCCCGGACGTCTACGAGGCGGATCGCCGCTCCCCGCTCTCGAGCGTGAACTTCATCACGGCGCACGACGGGTTCACGCTGGCCGACCTGACCTCGTACAACGACAAGCACAACGCCGCCAACGGAGAAGACAACAACGACGGGGAGAGCGACAACAAGTCCTCGAACGGGGGAGCGGAGGGCCCCACCGAGGACGAAGCGGTCAACGCACGACGGGACCGCAAACGCCGTAACCTCCTCGCAACCCTGCTGCTGTCAGCCGGTGTGCCGATGATCCTGGGTGGGGATGAGATGGGTCGTACGCAGGGCGGTAACAACAACGCCTACTGCCAGGACAACGAGATCTCATGGTTCGACTGGAAGCACGCCGATCAGAGCCTGCGCGACTTCACGAAGGCGCTGCTCGCGCTGCGCCGAGACAACCTGGCGCTCCGGCCGACCTGGTTCCGTCAGGCCGCGGACGCCGAGGACGCGCAGGACACCGTCAGCGTCGTTCGATCAGATGGAGAGGAGTTCGCTGCCGAGGATTGGGACAACCCCGACGCCCGGTCGATCGCGTTCCTCCTGCAGCATCCGGGGGCGGACTCCTTCGCGCTCCTGATCAACGCCGCCGAGAACGGCGTGGAGTTCAGCGTTCCCTCCGCTCCCGGTCAGGAGTGGGAGCTCGCCCTGTCCAGCGATGAGGCGCAGACGGTTTCCGGAGAAGTCTCGACGCTCACCGTGATGGAGGCATCGTTCACATTGCTCCGGTCGCGTCATGCGACCGCGCTGGGATCGCACGACGAATCCCAGGTGTGAAGTCTCCTTGAGGCGTGGGCGGACGCCCCACGACCTCCGCTGGGAGTGTATGTACCTTGACGTGTACGTACACTTTGCGGTACCCTTCAAGCATGGATGAACTCCTCGTCGCGATCGGCGATCCTCACCGCCGCACGTTCCTGGACGCGCTCAGTCGTCGGCCAGCAACGGTGAACGAACTGGCCGAACTCGTGCCCATAGCGCGGCCGGGTGTGTCTCGGCACCTTCGGATCCTTCGGGAGGCAGGACTCGTCGACGTCCTTGCGGACGGTCAACGGCGGATCTATTCGCTGCGTACCGATCCCCTCGTCGAGCTGGATGACTGGCTGGCGCCGTATCGAGAGGTGTGGATGCAGCGGATCGACGCCCTGCACACAGAAATCAGCAGGGGCAAGAAGAACGAAAGGTCGAAGAGATGAGTGCACAAGTGCTGCTCGGTCAGCTGCGTGAGGAGAACGGTCTGGGAGTGGTCCGCGTCGAAGACGTGTACGCGACCGGTATCGACGATCTGTGGGATGCGATCACGGATCCTGAACGACTTGCGCACTGGATCGCGGAGGTCGACGGTGACCTGCGTGTCGGCGGCGAGTTCCGTGCCACCTTCACCAGCGGGTGGACCGGCACCGGGGTGGTCGAAGTCTGCGCGGCGCCACGTCTCCTCCGTGTGCGCACGCAGCGGCCCGGGGAGCCCGCAACCGTGATGGAAGCGCAGCTCAGCCCGGACGGCGCCGGCACGAGGCTCATCATCGAGGAGCGAGGGCTGCCCCTCGCCGAGTACGCCGATCATGGCGCTGGGTGGCAGGCCCACGCAGAAGACCTGCACGCGCACGTCAACGGGACGGAACCGACGGACTGGGTGCAGCGCTGGCGTGAACTCAGCTCCGCCTACTTCGCGCTGGCGGGCCGCTGAGCGCTGACATGGAAGCTCTCGAGCACACCTTCTCGACCGTCCTCGTCGGTGACATGGGTCCGCACCGGTGGACCTGCGCGATCGTGGAGGGCTCCCCGGAGATCCTCGGGACCGGCAAAGCCGTGAGGGTCCGGGCAGACATCGACGGCGTCATCACGCTGACCTCACTGCTGCCCTATCGCGGTCGGCACATGCTTCCGGTCAAGCAGGCAATTCTGAATGAGATCGGCAAGACCGCGGGCGACACCGTGCGGGTCACGATCATCGGCGCGTGAGTCGCGCGCTCGGTTGCGGGGCCCGGCGCCGGGCGCCGACGCTTGACGTTGTCTCTGGCGTACTCCGGCATCGTCTGGTGCGCACACCACCGCCGGCTGTTTCCAGCGATTTCTCAGATTCAGGGACTTAGCACTCAAGTCATGTGAGTGCTAATCTTTCTGTAGTTGAGTCATGGGGACTCAACTCTGAGAGACTGGAAGGAATCATCATCATGGCAGTGACTCTTGACCCCTTCGCCGAGCTCGACCGACTCGCGTCTGGCCTGCTCGGAGCCCGCCCCGGACCGCGGGTGATGCCGGTTGATCTCTACCGGGACGCTGATCGCTATGTCCTGAACGCTGATCTGCCGGGCGTGGACCCGGGGACGGTTGATGTCGATGTCGACGGTCAACTGCTGACCATTCGTGCGCAGCGCACCGCAGACACCGGACACGTCGGGAAGTGGCTGGTTCAGGAACGCCCGGGCGGCAGCTACCTGCGCCAGTTCAGTATCGGGGAAGGCGTGGACATCACAGGCATCTCCGCCAGCTACGACAACGGTGTCCTCAGTGTGGTGCTCCCCGTGAGCGAGAAGGCCAAGCCGCGGAAGATCGAAGTACACGCCGCATCGGCGAGCACTGATTCCCAGAAGACGCTGACCAGCTGACGCGGCTGCGCGACTCAGGAAGATGGTGTCCGCACACCCGCGTCACCAGGAACCCCCGAACGGTCGCCTCGGTTGGCTGTCCTTTGTTCAGCGGACGCCCCTCCGTTGAACGGCAGAACCCCCGACCGCTGGGGAGGGTCGGGGGTTCTCTTCCACTACGCGCCACCGGGCGCTGGGGTCTCGGTGTTTTCGCTGCAGCGGGTTCTGCCACGCACAACTCTATGTTTTCGCTGTGCGCACGTCTGTCCCCCGAACGGTGGACAAGACCGTTCGCGGGAATCCGTTCCACACATGCCTCCGAACGACTCCTCAGTGTGCGGTCTCCTCCAGCGCGGAGGGGCGCTCTCGGGGGAACGGCGGGAGGCCGCACACTCATGAGAACCCTCGGTGGATGCGCTTATCCGAATGCGCGTAGATGCCACCGATGATCCGGTCTGCCATCCGGCGACAGATGATCTCATCGACGTGGCCCCGGTCGAAGCCAGTCGCGATCACCTGCCCGTTGTCCGCGCGAAGATCCCACTCCTGAGTGTGCGCCTCTTTGTGAAGTTGCCTGAAGGCCGGGCGCATTCCCAGCCCCGGCCCTGCGGAGAAGTGTTGCTGAATCTGAAAGAGCACTTGATCAGGAATGGAGAACCCGCGAAGAGTGGACGCGACGGCGGGAGTCGAACCGCGCTGAGGAGATCTGACTGAGCCACATAGCCGCGAAAACCGCGGAATTCCGCGGATCTCGAGGTCTCATCGATGCCGATGAGTCACGCCCAATCTCGAGAAGTGTGGGCAAAATGTGGGCAGAAAGTGGGCATTCGAGCGAACGTCTCATCAACGGTGTGGTTGGTGGAACGAAGTCTCGATGGTGTGCACGTGAAGCGGGTCGATGATCTTGGTGCGATTCGACGAGCACGCGGCTCATCTGCGACGCGTTCGTGCGCATCCTCGTCGGTAGGGCTCGGATATCGCATGGTCAGCGTGCGATAGACATTGACGATCGTTACGAGGTTCGCTTCTTTGCGGTATCGCGCCATGCCGCGATCAGGCCGCGCTGACTATTCGACTTTTGGGCTGCCTCAATAGCGTCGCGCAGCCTCTCGTCAGGCTCCAGAGCCTCGAGTTCGGCGTAGTACTGGTCGCGGTAGTGAACTTGTGTGTTCCGGTAAGCCGTCGCCGCTTCTGCCGCCCTAACGAGCTGCTCGGCGAGCGCGCGCTGGTGTTCTGCGATCTCCCGCTGCTTCGGAGAGGGCTTTCCGCCGGCCGGAGTAGTCGACCGAACGTGCCCGATCCGGCGCTGAGCGTTCGCCGCGATGGTAGAGGCAAGCGGCACCGGACGCACTCGCTAGCTGTATTTCCCCGTGACGTTGTGAACGGGTGAGGTAGGCGAAGACCTCCGGGAAGGATGTGGGTTACCACACTCGCATCCTGACCACGGAGGTCTTCGTGACTCACGCTAACGCGCCCTTGACGCCGATGGGGCGTCGTCGTTTGGTTGTTCTCGTCGTGGATCGGGGCTGGTCGTTGCGGCGGGCGGCGGAGCGGTTCCAGTGCTCGCCGGCGACGGCGAAGCGATGGGTGGACCGGTATCGGGCCGGTCTGCCGTTGACGGATCGCAGCTCGCGCCCCACGTCGTCGCCGAACCGGTTGCCGCGGAAGACGGAGCGGCGGATCGTGTCGTTACGGTTCACCCGCCGCTGGGGTCCGCACCGGATCGCGTATCACCTGCGACTGCACCGCTCGACGGTCGGCCGGGTGCTCGACCGGTATCGGATGCCGAAGCTCGTGACCGTCGACCAAGCCATCGGCCTCTCCGTCCGCAAGCCACCGCCGAAACGCTACGAGGTGGCAGCACCGGGCCAGCTGGTGCACGTGGACGTGAAGAAGCAGGGCCGGATCCCTGACGGCGGCGGGTGGCGGGCCCACGGGCGTGGATCAACGCAAGACCGCCACGCCGGGGTCGCGAGAGATCGTGCCGCTCGCCAAGGCGCTGCGGGCTCCCGCGGTTACCGATACTTGCACCACGCCGTCGACGACCACTCGAGGGTCGCGTACTCGGAGATCCTCGACGACGAACGCAAGGAGACCGCCGCCGCGTTCTGGATCCGTGCGAACGCGTTCTTCGCCGACCTCGGCGTGACCGTCACCGCCGTGATGACAGACAACGGCGCCTGCTACCGATCGCACGCGTTCGCGGCCGCGCTGGGCGCGAACGTGAAACATAAGTGGACCAAGCCCTATCGGCCGCAGACCAACGGGAAAGTCGAGCGCTTCAACCGCACCCTCGCCACCGAATGGGCCTACGCGAAGCCCTATACCGGCGAGACCGAACGAGAAGCCGCTTACGAGACCTGGCTGCATCACTACAATCACCACAGACCCCACACCGGCATCGGCGGAAAGACCCCCTCAGAACGCGTTCACAACGTCACGGGGAAATACAGCTAGCGAACAGTCGCCAGCGCCCGTAAGGCGGTTCCCATCTGACACAGCATCAGAGCCTCGCGATCGCACGACGTACTGCTTCTTTGAGACGCTTTCGTGCGCTCCCGTCATGTCCTGTTTGAAGATGATGAGGAGCCCATGATGAAGCATTCACTCCAGTCCGAGCTGGCGGCCGCCGACCCGATAGGTCACGGCGAAGACGCGAGACTTAGAGCTCTGGTGCGCAGCACGGCTGTGGGGGTGCAAGCCGAAGTCGCGAGTGACTCGCCTTCGTCCGCGCCATTGTGGAAACGTCGCCGTACGCTGATTCCCCTTAGCATCGCAGGGATGGTCGCTCTGACAGGAGCGGCCGTGGTGATCCCGCTCAACCAATTCGGAATTGACGGCATGCTGGTCGACGCCGACGCGCTGATCCCAATCACCTACACGACGGACACAGGCATTGAGGTGAGCTGCCGATACGGCGTCTACTACGGCGATCCGGCTGATCGCACGGAATCAGACAAGCAGCTCGCCACATTCGTGGCAAACCACGACTGGACTGATATCGGTCAGGGCGTCTACGAGCACGCGATCGCCAACCCGTTCGTTCCCGGTCGTGACGGCGGCCTGGACGTGGACACGCAACAGCGCCGCGACGAGATGTCCTTGAGCATCGCAATCGCCCATGAGATCGAGGAGGCGATACCGGATCATCTGCGAGACGATCGCGAAGGGCTTATCGAGAGCAGCGTCACCGACTGCCAGGGAAAGCTTCACTGATGGGCGGGCGGAACATCCCGCCGGCACTCCGCGATTGGGTGGAGCTCGTCGTGGAGGACAATGCCGACGACCTTCTCCGCTACTTCCGGCGACGCGTCACCCATCCAGAAGATGCCGCCGACATGCTGGGGCGCGTGCTGCTGGCCGTGTGGGAAAAAGCGAGCCGGCTTCCCACCACAGAACAGGACGCGAGAATGTGGTGCTTCGGTATCGCGCGCAACGTCCTCCGTGAGCACTACCGCTACGCCGCAAAACAACTCGCCCTAGCGGATGGACTGCGCGACCATCTCCGAGCGTCCGCACCGCCACAGAACGGGGCCGACACAGTAGTCGAGGAGGAGTTCAGGTCCGAAGCGATCCGACAAGCCGTACGTGCGCTCGATGATCGCTCTCGGGAGCTGCTGCTGCTCGTCCACTGGGACGGCTTCAGCATCGCAGGGGCCGCGCGGATCCTGTCCATCAACGCATCCACCGCGCGAACTCGCTACACCCGAGCACTCAGGCGCCTCGAAAAGCAGCTGGATCGCGACGATGATCCCGAAAGTCGACCTGCAACTTTCGCAAGCTCATTTCCCCTGATGGCTCCCTAGTCATACATCAGCGGAGTGCCGCGACGTTGAAGAGGTGACTCAGTTCGACGGTGAGGATCGATCTCGCACGTCGTGCCCGGAAGCCGGTCGCTGAGCGAACATCCTTCGACCAACGGCCGGTGGGTAGAGTCGGCGCCTGGTGGGTGATGCTCGCAAGACGTGGGTGATTGCGGGATTGGGGTTTGTCGCGGCGGTAGCCATTGTTATCGGATTTGGTCGCGTTCTCCTTGGTTGGTGGATTTGGGCAATCGGGACGTGGCGCCACCGACTAACGCACAGCGAGGGTGGCACATCGCACCTGATTCTTCGCAGCCGTGTCATTGTTGGCCGCTGGCTCCATGCGGCTTTTCGTCCTGATCGCAGACCGTTCGGGCGTGAAAATACGTCATCGAAGGAAGTCGGGACGTACCTCCGCGACTCCGTGCAGCGCGCTGCGCAGTTCGAGAACGAGTCGCTGTCCCTCGTCCTCCCAGCCGGGGGGAAGCGGGTCGTCTTCTTGTCGATTCAGCCACGCTTCGTTCCAGTTGAACAGGGCGTCGCTGAGCTCGGGTGACAGGCCCAGGCTCGGTCCGGTGAGCCGGTACTCGTCGGTGTGGTTCTCCCACAGCGGCCATCCACTGACCCATTCAGGGAACACGCGGATTAGCCGAAGCCCGTTCGGAAGGACGGGTGCCGGGCCACGTCGACTCTTCGCCATGAGGTACCGGTCCTGCATCTGTCGGCGCCGCTGCCACTCCCAGGCTGTGGTCGGCGGGTCGTTGTAGTCCATGCCCGACAACCAGATCAGTCCGCGCATGCCTCGGGCGTCAGTCTCGACAAGCGCCAGCGACCAGAGATACTCATCACCATTGGACATTGCCAGCGCAGACTCCAACGCCTGCTCGATCGTCGCCTCGACGATATCCGTCGTGGTCACGATGTTGTCGGAACCCGTGAACACGTAGAGGCGGTAACGGGCGTCGTCGCGTTCCCACGTCGAGTCACGTTCATCTACAGCGAAGCCACGCATGCCCCCAACCTACGTTCAAGGTCCGGGCCTCCGCTCGTCCAACTCCGCGCCCAGGCCGGTCAGCCCAGCGGCGCAATCCTCATGTCCTCGTGCGCGCGCCGCGCGTTCTATGACGAGGCCGTACCACGAGACTGATCCACACTCCCCGACCATGGCGGTCGGGACGGAAAGGAGACTCAATGGCCGAGACGCAAGCAGGCTGGTACGACGACGCGCTGCGATCGCGCGCTGACCCGAGTGAAGTACATAGAAATAGACATGAGGAGTATATTTCTGTGTACTGAGTGAGGAGTTGTGCAATGGCTGAGGACGTCGATCTCCTTCGGGCGGTCGAACGTGCCCCGTTGCGCACGGCACGGCTTCAGGACCTCGACGGTTTCACCGCGCAGCCCTGGCGCGTGGTGAACCAGCTCGTCGACCGCGGGGCGCTCACTCGACTCGCGCACGGTACCTACACTGCACCACCGGGCGGTCGCGACGGCCGCACCTGGAAGCCACCGTTGGAACCCGCCGGTCTTGCCGTCGCCACGGCGCGGTTCGGCCCTCGCAGCGTCGCACTCACCGGAATCGGGGCTGCGCGCCACTGGGCGGCGATCCCGCGCGCAATCGGTGTCACAACGATCGCTGTGCAAGGGCGCAACTATGCGCCGGTGACCCTCGACACCGGCGGCGTTGTGCAGTTCGTCGCGCGCGACCTCGAGCGCCTGGACATCATCCTGGAGCAGACCGCGCTCGGGCCAGCCCTCGTCACCACCCCGCCGCAGACGCTGTTCGACCTCCTGATGCGACCCGGCCAAGGACACATGCCAGACGAAGCAATCGCTGCCACCAAGAACCTGGCCGCACGCGTTCAGGCCGACGACCTCGCGCGCGTTGCCGGAACCGCAGGTCGCGCTAACGCGGCCGTGCGCGAGATGATCGAACATCTGAGGGAGCGCGATGCCCACGCGGGATGAGGACAGACCGATTCCCGGAGTGCTGTTCGACGACCAACGGTTGGCGATCGAGGCCCGTTTTGGGGTCGCTCCCGAGCAGGTCGTCCGCGACCATGTGATCTCTCACGCGCTCGCAGCCATCGCGAGTCTGGGTACCGACGACGTGGTCTTCTTCGGGGGCACTGCACTGTCGAGGACGCACCTCACAGACCTTCGCCTGTCGGAGGACATCGACCTCATTGCTCTCGGTGACCGCCGTGAGATCGGCGATCGGATCGAGTCAGCGATTACGCGGCAGTTTCAACGATCGTTCGGAGCGGTGAGCTTCACCCCACGCATCCGGGACACCCGGCAACCCGAACCATCTGTGCTGCAGGTGGGGAACACCCGGGTGCAGATTCAGCTCCTATCGTCCGAGGGATACCCGGCATGGCCGACCGAAGTGGTCCGCGTCGAGCAGCGCTACAGCGACGCTGCGGGCGCGCAGTTGAGGGTCCTCACCCGTGCCGCGTTCGTCGCTTCGAAACTCTCCTCGTGGAACGATCGCATGGCGCCGCGTGACCTCTACGACCTATGGGCGATGGCTGAGGCCGGGATGATCGACGGTGAGGCTGCGCAACTCTTCGGCCGGCTGGGCACGTACACCAGCGCGCTCCAAGTGCCCTTCACGCGCGTTCCATCCGACGCCGAGTGGGAAGCCGCCCTCGGGCACCAGGGCATCGTCCAAGTCGGGCCGCAGGATGCTGCGCGAAGAGTAAGCGACGTGCTCCGCGCACTCTAGACGAGGCGGCTTGGCCCGACTCCTCCTCGCGTCACCCAGCACATCACGCGTCTCGCCTCGCTGTAGAGCGCCAGAAAGTGTGGGCAAAGTGTGGGCAAAACCGCATCCGCCCGAAACATGAAGGGCGGCGATCCCTTGTGAATACTGGGATCACGGCCATTCAAGAGTGGACGCGACGGCGGGAGTCGAACCCGCAAACACTTTCGGGTATGAACCGAAGCCCGGGACCGCCCGGATCGCCGCGATGAGTTCACCGTAGCCCCGCAGACTGACAGACGGGCTGCGGATGAACCCTGGTTTCGCAATGCGACGAATCATGTCAGGCGGCGGAAGATGCGGACGGATGCCGCGGCGCGGCCGGCGGCGCGGCATCCAACGCCCGCAGCATCCGCTCGAGCGTTTCGCGCAGCTCCGCGCGCGACGGCTCGGCGAGGTCGGTCGTGTACTCGACCCCAGCGGGGATCCACGCCATGCCGTACATGGTCTCGCGGAAGTCCTGACCTCCCACGGGCCATCGCGTGCGATCCGGGTCTTCGACCGACGCGCCCTGCCCCCATTGCCCGAACGCCTCCTGCATCTGCTGGAACGGCAACTCCATCACGACGTCGGTCTCGACGGCGGTGCGCACCCATGACCGGGCGACGAGGATGAACTCCTCCACCTGCTCCGGTGTGAGCGGCTTCGGGTCGAACAGCACTCGGGTGTGCTCGACCTCCGCGAGCCGATCGACGCGGAATGTGCGCCAGTCGTCGCGCTCGAGATCCCAGCACAGCAGATACCAGTGTCTATCGGCCGGAGCGAGCGTGTACGGCTCGACGCGACGACAGGTGATCTCACCGGAGGCCGCTGTGTAGGTGAATCGGACGCGCTCGCGGTCCCGGCAGGCCAGAGCGAGCTCACCGAGGATCTCGGATGAGACGGCGGCGCCGGTGCGGATGCCGGTGGGCTGTACGGCATCCGCCAACGCGTTCACCCGGCGCCGCAAGGGAGCGGGAAGCACCTGCTCGAGCTTCGCGAGTGCGGTGAGCGTGGTCTCCGGTCCGCCGACGAGGCGCTGGGCCGCCGCGACGCGGAGCCCGATCGCCATCGCGACTGCCTCTTCGTCGGTCAACAGCAGGGGTGGCACTGCGCTGCCCGCCTCCAGTCGGTATCCGCCGGCGATTCCGGGGGAGGACTCGATTCGGTAGCCGAGATCCCGTAGCCGCTCGACGTCGCGCCGCACCGTGCGCTCGGTCACGCCAAGGCGTTCCGCCAGCTCGGTTCCCGGCCAGTGGCGGTGTGTCTGCAGCAGATTGAGCAGGGAGAGCGCTCGCGTCGTCGTATCGGACATGTGAAGAGAATTCCACAGATCGCGGACCGAATGTGTCCGCAATACTTTCTACGCTCGGCGCATGGCGAACCCACCGATCATCGAGTCCGAAGGCCTGACCAAGGTCTTCACCGTCAAGAAGAAGACTGTCGAGGCTGTCACCGATGTGTCCTTCTCCGTCCAGCGCGGCGAACTCGTCGCGTTCCTGGGGCCGAACGGCGCCGGCAAGTCGACCAGCCTCCGCATGCTGACCACCCTGATCCCGCCGACGGCCGGCACGGCCCGCGTCGTCGGCTTCGATATCCTCAAGCGGCCCGCGGATGTGCGCGCGCGAATCGGGTACGTCGGCCAGCTGACGAGCGGGAGCTTCTCCCAGCGGGCGCGCGACGAACTGCTCGCCCAGGGCGCGTTCTACGGAATGAGCAGGTCGGCGGCGACACGGCGCGCCGACGAACTCATCGAGTCGCTCGACCTGTCCGGCTTCGCGACCCGGTCTGTCCAGCAGCTGAGCGGCGGCCAGAAGAGGCGGCTCGACATCGCGCTCGGGCTCATGCACGCGCCGCCCCTGATCTTCCTCGATGAGCCGTCGACCGGCCTGGACCCGCAGAGCCGCGCGAATCTCTGGCAGCACATCCTCGATCTGCGCGCGCAGCACGGCACGACGGTCTTCTTGACCACGCATTACCTCGAGGAGGCGGATCGTTACGCCGAGCGCGTGATGGTGATGGACAGGGGACGCGTCATCGCCGACGACACGGCGTCGCACCTCAAGGCGAATCTGGCGGGAGACGTCCTGACCTTCGGATTCGCCGACGGCGTCGAGGCCGATCGCGCGCTCGCAGTCGTTCAGGGTCTGACCGAACGCGACGTGAGGCGTGAGGGAGCGGCATCCGTCGTCCTTTCCGTGCCTGACGGCGACGCGCTCCTGCCGGCGGCGGTACGCGCCATGGATGCTGCGGGCATCTCCGTCGCCAGAGCTACGGGAGTACCGCCGACACTCGATGACGTGTTCCTCGCGCTCACCGGCCGTACGCTGCGCGACGCGGGCGAAGGCGAGCAGGAGGGTTCGGATGCCGCAGCCCAGACCGACGGCCAGACGCGCGAATCGATCACGACAGGAGCAGGACGATGACCACGACGACCGCCGAGGGCCAGACGCGCCCGGACACCGCAGTCCGCGCGAACCCTGCCCGTGACACCTGGAACGTCCTGACGCGGGAGCTCAAGCCGGTGATCCGCGATCCGTTCACGCTGATCTTCAGCCTCGTGCAGCCGCTCGTCTTCCTCGGTCTGTTCGCGCCACTGCTGATCGGGTCTTCCGGCCAGCCGGTAGGGGAGACGCTGCAGTGGTTCGTCCCGGGCGTGCTGGTGATGATCGTGCTCTTCGGAACCGGTGCGACCGGGTCCAACCTGCAGTACGAGATGATGACCGGCTCGCACGAACGCACGTTGGTGGCGCCGCTCGCCCGTTCGTCGCTGCTCGTGGGACGCGCCCTCAAGGAGATCGCGCCGATCGTGGTGCAGGCGCTGATCATCGTGCTGATCGCGTGGCCGTTCGGCTTCACGATCAACGTGCCTGGCCTGATCATCGGGCTCGCTCTGCTCGCCGTTTTCGGCGTGGGACTCGGCTCGCTCTCGTACACGTTGGCGTTGAAGACCAAGGACCGCGAGTGGCTGTTCTGGGGAGTGCAGCAGACGCTGATCTTCCCGCTGCTGATCCTTTCCGGAATGCTCCTGCCACTGGACGACGGGCCGGCGTGGATGCGCGCGGTCGCGACCGTGAACCCGGTCAATTGGGTCGTGCAGGCAGAGCGTGCGCTGTTGACCGGCGACCTCGGCGCCATCACGGTGCTGTGGGGCTGGGTCGCCGCGCTCGTCCTGGCAGCGCTGGGGCTTTGGGCAGGTATCCGGGCGATGCGCAGGAGCAGCTGACCCACCACGTGACACGGACGTGCCCCCTGTGACTAGAGTGACGGATGAGGCGATCATCAGGGGGCACTCAGTTGAGTTCTGTCGACACCGCAGAACCGGTCCACACACCGGTTTCCAGCGCACTCGCGAAGAAGGAAAAGGCACCTCGACGCCGACGCGGGGGTCTGAGCATCCAGTCCAAGCTCCTGATCATGCTGCTCGCCGTGAGCCTTGTGTCCTCGGTCATCATCGGCGTGATCGGCTACATCAACGGCCGTGAGTCGCTGCGCGAGGCCGCGATCGACCAGTTGACGACGATCCGCGAGCTGCGGGTGGGTGAACTCGAGTCGGCGATGAAAGGCGTTCAGGACGGCGTCGCCCTCGATTCGCGCAACCTGAGCGCGCAGACGGCGTCGCGCGCGATCAACGCGGGTTGGGACGACCTGCAGAACCGCGAGCTCACTCCGGAGCAGCTGGCTGAGCTGGAGACGTACTACTCCGACACGTTCAACCCAGCCCTTGCGGCGAATTCCGGCGGCACCTACAGCGACGCCGCATTCATCCCCGACTCCAACGCAGGCAAGTGGGCGCAGTACCACTTCACCGCGCAGTTCGCCGACTTCGACGAGGCGCTCACGATCAACGACGGCTTCGACGGCACGCCCTATTCGGCGGCGACGGCGCAGTACGGCGACTACCTCACGCGGCTCGTGGGAACGGTCGGATACGAGGATCTGCTGCTGTTCAATGTAGACGGCGACGTCGTCTACACCGCGTACAAGGGCGTCGACCTGGGAACGAATGTGCTCGACGGTCCGTTCCGCGAGAGCGCGCTGGCGGACGCCTACCGCACCGTGATCGCGACCAACAGCGTCGCCACGGTCGAGACGACGGACTTCGAGCGCTGGATCCCCTCGCTGAACGCGCCGACGATGTGGGTGCTCTCTCCGGTGGGGAACGATTCCGAGATCACCGGCGTCCTGGCCGCGCAGGTCCCGATCGCGCAGATCAACGACGTGATGACCGGCGAGGAGCGCTGGAAGGAACAGGGTCTGGGGGACACGGGGGAGGTGTACCTCGTCGGACCCGACCACCTGATGCGCAGCGTCTCGCGCGTGCTCCTGGAAGGCCCGGAGGAGTACGCCGAGCGTGCGATCGCGATGGGCACGGATCCGGATACCGCGGCTCGCATCGTCGAGGTCGACGGCACCGTCCTGCTGCAGCCGGTGAACACGATCTCGGTCGAGAACGCCTTGAAGGGAGAGACCGGCAACTCCATCTCGACGGGGTATCTCGGCGGGGAGAACATCACCGCCTACAGTCCGGTCGAGGTCGACGGACTGAACTGGGTCGCCGTCGCGCGCATCGACACGTCGGAGGCGTTCGCGCCGGTCGTCGAGTTCACCCGCACCCTCATCCTTTGGCTTGTCGGCATCATGCTCGTCGTCAGCCTGCTGTCGCTGCTGCTGGCGCAGGTGTTCACCCGCCCGATCAAGAAGCTCGTCGATGCGGTGCGACGGGTGGCCGGCGGCGACCTCGCCGTGCAGGTGCCTGTCGGATCCCGGGATGAGATCGGTGATCTGGGTTCGGCGTTCAACGACATGGCCTCGAGTCTGCGGATCAAGCAGGAGCTGATCGACGAGCAGCAGGTCGAGAACGCCAAGCTCATGCACACCCTCATGCCCGAGAACGTGGCCCGCCGCTACAAGGAGGGCGAGGAGACGATCTCGGAGGAGCACGACAACGTCTCGGTCGTGTTCGCTGAGCTCGTCGGCTTCGAGGAGTACGCCGACGACCTGAGCGGCGATCGCGAGACCTCGCTGTTGAACTCGCTGATGCGCGGCTTCGACGAGGCGGCCACCAAGGCCGGCGTCGAGAAGGTGCGCTCGCTCCGCGGCGGGTATCTCGCCAGTTCCGGCCTCATCGTGCCGCGCGTGGACAACGTGCGCCGCGCCGTCGACTTCGCGAAGGAGATGCGCGCCGTCATCAAGCGCTTCAACTCGCAGAACGGCACCGAGATCGACATCCGCGCCGGCGTGGACACCGGCACGGTGACCAGTGGTCTGGTCGCGCGGACGAGTCTCGCCTACGACCTGTGGGGGGATGCCGTCAGCCTCGCGTACCGGGTGCGCAGCGTCACCGGCCAGCCCGGAATCTACGTGACGCAGGCGGTCCGGGACCGGCTGCAGGACAGCGTGACCTTCGCCCGGGCCGGGACTGTGGAGCTGCGCGGAACCGCGCAGAACGTCTGGAGGATCGAGTAGTCATGGATCTCTTCCAGGAGGGCTGGATCTGGTGGGCGATCGCGATCGCGGTGGGCGTGCCGATCATCCTCGTCATCCTGACCGAGGTGCTCGGCGCGCTGACCCGTCGGGGCAGTCCGGCCGCCAAGCCGGTCCGGCTGCTGCGCAACTGGGTGGTGCCGGTGGCGGCGCTGTTCGCGCTGCTCGTGTTCGCCTTCCGCGCCGACGTGGAGAACGCCTGGCCCCGGGTCGTGGCGACCGTCCTGGGCTTCCTGCTGATCCTCCTGGTGCTGTCGGCATTCAACGTCGCGCTGTTCTCGAACGCGAAGGAGGGCAGCTGGCAGGAGCGCATTCCGACGATCTTCGTCGAACTCGCCCGCCTCGTCCTGGTGGTCGTCGGGCTGGCGCTCCTCTTTCAGTGGGTCTGGAACGCCGACGTCGGCGGGCTCATCGCCGCCCTCGGCGTCACCTCGATCGTCATCGGCCTCGCCCTGCAGAACGCGGTCGGGGGCGTCATCTCCGGACTGCTGCTGCTCTTCGAGCAGCCGTTCAAGATCGGCGACTACCTGGACGCTGCGGGCGTGCAGGGCCGTGTCATCGAGGTCAACTGGCGGGCGTGCCACATCGACACCGGCTCCGGCATCCAGATCATCCCCAACTCGACGCTCTCCGGAGCGTCCTTCACGAACCTCAGCCAGCCCGTCGGGGCTGTGCACGTCGGCTCGACGGTGGCCTTCACGACCGATGACCCGCCGCATGAGGTGATCGCGCTGCTGATCGAGGTGGCCGACTCGCTGCCGATGCGCGCCGACGGCGAGCGGGCCAGCGCCGACTACCTCGGCGCCGGCAAGTACTCGGTGAGCCTGCCGATCAACGGGCCGCAGTTCGGCCAGCAGGCGTTGAGCCTCTACCTCGCCTGGCTCTGGTACGCCGCGCGCCGGCGCGGCCTCGCCCTGGACGGCGATGCGACGGATCCGATCGCCGAGCCCGGACGCCTCGAGAAGGCGCTCGAGGTCGTGGGCCCGACGCTGCATCTCGGTGCGGCCGAGCGTGAGCTCGTGCTGTCGACCTCGAGACTGGAGCGGTACGGCATGGGCGAGATCGTGCAGTCCGAAGGCGTGCTGCCGCACGACATCCGTTTCATCGTCGACGGCCATGTGCGCCTCGCGGTCGACGCGGGCGGGGGACGGATCGAGTTCGCGACCGCTGAGCCCGGCGACTACGTCGGCCAGACGGCCCTCACCCGCGAGAAGACGCTGACGACCGCGATCGCGGCCGACGTCCTCACGGTGCTCGTGGTGCCGCTGGAGACGCTGGACGAACTCGTGCGCACGAGGCCGCTCCTGGCGGACGAGATCGGGCAGTCGATCGAGTTGAAGCGGAAGCTTGCCGCGGAGGCGCTCGCCGAAGCCGGAATCGTTCGGGGCACGCTCGGCCTGTATTGACCCGCGGCTGACCCCTCGGGTGCACGGCCTGCCCCCGAGTGCACGGCTTCGCGACGGCGGTGAACCCGTGCAATCGTTGCCAAGTCGTGCGCTCGCTGGTCAGGACACGCCCGGGCGACCGGATAGCGTGAATCCATGAGAACGGCGACGCGGCGGGGGGTCCTCGCCGCGGTCACCGCACTGGTGCTGCTCGCCCTCGGCTTGGGCGTCGGCGTCGTCGTCGGAGACGCGCTGGGCATCCGCACCGAGGCATCCGAGCAGATGGAGTCGGCCGCCCCAGTCGTCCCGACGATCGCCGCCGCCGTCCCGCCGCCCGTGCTCGACGCGGTCACGGCGCCCGAGACCCTGCGCATCGACACGGCCGTCGTCGATCTGCGTGCCGCGATCGAGGAGGCATCCGAGCGCGCCGGCGAGGCATCCCTCTCCGTCGTCATCCGCGACGGCATCGACGGCGACGACGACACCTATCGTCTGGCCGGCACGCCAACGGCCCTGCGCATCGAGGCGGCCACCGAGACCGGCGCGGTGCGGGGTGTCTACGACCTCGCAGCGGGGGTGCGCGCCGGGCGCTCGATCGCCGAGCATCTCGGTGAGGAGGTCACCTCGCGGCTGCCGCTGCGGATGGTCGATCTCGGCGCGGTCGCGGTCGACCCCGACACGGCGCAGTGGAAGGCGGGGACCGACTACTCGCACGCGTCGAAGGCCTTCGCCGACGTGCTGCTGCCGGACGCGCCGTACATCGATCAGGCCGCGCTCGAAGCCGCGTACGCGGAGTTCGACGACTACCTGCAGCGCGTCGTCGCGGACGGCTACAACGCGGTTGCCTTCCCGGGATTCGTCGAGTTCGTCACGTTCGACGACGCCCCAGGCGGCCCGGTGTACGCCGAGGGCGATCATCACCGGGCGCTGGCGATGCGCGACGCGTTCGGGCCGTTCTGGGATCGGGCGCAGGACCTCGGAATGAAGGTCTTCCTGCGCACGGACATGCTCACCCTGACGACGCCGCTCGAGAACTCCCTCACCGATCGGTTCGGCTCGCTCGATACCGCGAATCCGCAGCTGTGGGATGTGTACGCGGCCGGTCTCGACGAGCTCTACGCCGCGGAGCCGGCGCTGGACGGCGTGCTGATCCGCATCGGCGAAGCCGGCCGTGTCTACGACGTCGACGGCTGGGACGTGTACTCCGCGCTGGCGGTGACCACCGTCGACTCGGTGCGGGCGATGCTCGACACGCTGACCGCGCAGGCCGAAGCATCCGATCGGAACGTCATCTTCCGTACGTGGAGTGTCGGGGTGGGCGCCGTCGGCGACATGCACACCGACGACGCCTCGTACGAGGAGGTGCTCAGCGGCATCGACTCGCCGGCTCTCATCGTGTCGACCAAGTACACGCTCGGCGACTTCTACAGCTGGCTGCCCCTGAACGCGACCCTCGAGCAGGGCGAGCAGCGGAGGATCATCGAGTTCCAGAGCCGCCGCGAGTTCGAGAACTTCGGAGCCTTTCCCAACGACCTCGGGCCGCAGTACCAGTTCGCGATCCAGCAGCTCCTGGCCGCGAACGACCGGATCGAGGGCATCTGGACCTGGACGCAGGACGGCGGCCCGTGGCGCGCCGGACCGATGACGCTGTACGGCAAGACCGGGTTCTGGCAGCTCTACGAACTGAACACACTCCTCGCGGTGAACCTCGCGCGGGATCCCGACACCGACGTGGGCGAGGTGACGGCGGGGTGGGCGCGGCAGTGGTTCTCGGACGACCCGGCGACGGTCGAGGCGATCGTGCAGGCGATGGCGCGCTCCCGGCCCGCGATCGAGCAGGGGCTGTACATCCAGCCGTTCGCCGAGCAGCGGGTGTTCGCCATCGGGCTCGAGCCGCCGCCGATGATGTGGATCTTCGAGTGGGACATCCTCACCGGCGACTCCGCCGTCCTCGACGTCCTCTACGCGATCTCGCGCGACGCGACCGACGGCGACATCGACGCCGCGATCGCGGGCGGCGAGCAGGCGGTCGCGGATGCCGAGCGCATGCGCGAGCTGATCTCCGGGACGGATGCCGCGACCTGGCGCGACCCGGAGCTGCGCGAGCTGTTCGCCGGGACGATGGACTACGAAGTCGACTCGCTGCGGATGCTGACCGCCTACCGGGCGATGATCCTGCACCAGGCGCAGTGGCACGACACCCTGTCCGCCGACGCGTATGCGGCGTGGGCGTCGGACCGCGACGCGTTTCAGGAGCTGGCCGCCGGGCATCTCGAGCACTATGCCGGGAACGTCGACTTCCCGGCGTTCAACCTGACGGCCGCGGAGCTGGGGGTGGAGCGCGCCGACCGCGATGCGGCCATGGCGTGGCTGGCCCGCGTGCTGCTCGTGCTCGCCGCGGCATGGGTGCTGATCGGCATCGTCGCCGCGCGCACCCGGCTGGTCCGCCGGCCGGGCGCCGCCGCCGCCCGCGCCGCTTGGCTCGGCGCGTCCCGGCCGTGGCGGGCGCGCGAGTCCACGCTCGGGTTGCTGAGCCTGGACCGCTGGCTGCTGCTGATCGTGCCCGGCGCGCTGCTGGTGGCCACCCGCGCCGTCCAGACCTCCTTCCTGTCGTGGACCCACCTCGCGGTGGTACTGGGGGCGTGGCTGGTGTTCATCCTGGCGGTGCGACTGTGCGTCGGGAGGCGCTCGCCGTGGCCGGTGATCGCCGCCGTAGGGGGCGTTGTGGTGCTGCGCTGCGCGCTCCCCCTGTTCGCGCTGTCCTTCAGCGGGCCCGGCGGTTACTGGTTCGCATTCTGGACGGATCCCGTGCTGCGCACGGTCTACATCACGATCGCATTCGCGCTGTTCCTCTGGGTCTTCGTCGCCGCAGGCTGGGCACTGGCGGCGCAGGTGGGCACGCGACGAGCGACCGGGTTCGTGCTCAGCGCGGTCGGCGCGGGCCTTGCCGTGCCCGCGTCCGTGGTCGCCCTGGTGGGACTCGAGGCCTCGCTCAGCGCCTGGAACGACGAGATCGGGCTGCTCCCGTGGGGGCTCTCAAGGATCCTCGGGATCACCGTGTACCTCGACATCCCCGACGAGACCGCGTGGGTCGTCGCGGCGCTGGGCGTGGTGATCGCGACGGCCGGCGTGCTGCTGGCTGTGCCATGGCGGCGGACCCATCGGGTCGGTGTCGGCACGCGCGCGTAGACTTGGAGGGACATGACCGACGCCTCCGCGTCCGCGCAGCGCGCGGCATCCGCCCCTCTGCTCATCGTCGGCGGCGACCGCACGACCGGGCCCTCCGACGGCACTGCGCGACCGGACGAAGACCTGCTGGCGGGTCTCAACCAGCCCCAGCGCGAAGCGGTCACCTATCGGGGGCCGGCACTGCTGATCGTCGCCGGGGCCGGTTCGGGCAAGACGAGCGTGCTCACCCGTCGTGTGGCCAGCCTGCTGCGCACGAAAGAGGCGTGGCCCAGCCAGATCCTCGCGATCACCTTCACCAACAAGGCCGCGGGCGAGATGCGCGAGCGCGTCGGGCAGCTGATCGGCGACCGGGCCCAGGGCATGTGGATCTCCACGTTCCACTCGGCGTGCGTGCGGATCCTCCGCCGCGAGGCCGAGCAGTTCGGCTTCACCAAGTCGTTCACGATCTACGATTCCGGCGACACCCGTGCGCTTCTGAAGCGGATCGTGAAGGAGCACGAAGCGGATGCGTACGGCCTGACGCCCGCTGCGGCGATGGGTCGCATCTCGAAGCTCAAGAACGAGCTCACCGACGCCGAGGGGTTCGCGCGCTCGGCGAACATGAGCGACCCTGCGGAGCGGAAGTTCGTCGACGTCTTCCAGGACTACCAGCGTGCGCTCCAGCGGGCCAACGCCTTCGACTTCGACGACCTCATCGGGCAGACCGTGTACCTGTTCCGCGCGTTCCCGCATGTCGCCGATGTGTACCGCCGGCGGTTCCGGCACATCCTGGTCGACGAGTATCAGGACACCAATCACGCGCAGTACGCGCTGATCCACGAGCTCACCCGTCCGGTCGGGTCGGACGCGCCGGGGTTCTCCTCCGGCGGGATGATGATCTTCGAGGCCGATCCGGCCGACGATCCGGAGAAGGCTCCCGCCTCGCTGACCGTGGTCGGCGACTCGGACCAGTCGATCTATGCGTTCCGCGGCGCTGACATCCGCAACATCACCGAGTTCGAGCGCGACTACCCCGGCGCGAAGGTCGTGCTCCTCGAGCAGAACTACCGCTCGACCCAGAACATTCTGGGGGCCGCCAACGCCGTCATCGGCCACAACTTCGACCGCAAGGACAAGAAGCTGTGGACCGACGTCGGTGCCGGCGAGCTGATCGTCGGGTTCACCGGCTACTCCCAGCACGACGAAGCGCAGTTCGTCGCCGACGAGATCGAGACCCTCCACCGCGGGGGATTGGACTACTCCCAGGTGGCTGTGTTCTACCGCACGAACTCGCAGTCCCGCGCGCTGGAGGAGATCTTCATCCGCGCCGCGCTGCCGTACAAGATCATGGGCGGCACGAAGTTCTACGAGCGCGCCGAGATCAAAGACGCGCTCGCGTACCTCATCGCCGTCTCCAACCCCGCGGACGAGATGGCGCTGCGGCGCATCATCAACCGTCCGCGGCGCGGCATCGGCGACGTCACGATCGAGTCGATCGCCCGGTACGCGGCGAACGAGCAGATCACCTTCCGAGATGCGCTGGCCAACTCGTCGGTGTTGGGCGTCGGACCCAAGATCCAGGCGGCGATCGCGCACCTCGATGCCGTGCTGGCCGAGGCATCCGAGCTCATGCTGCCCTCCACCGGTGAACTCGCCCCGCCGACCGCGGTCGCCGACGGCCTGCAGCTGCTGCTCGGCAAGACCGGGTACACCGACGCCCTGCGCGCGAGCCGCGACGCGCAGGACGAGGCGCGCGTCGAGAACCTCGATGAGCTCGTGGCGGTGGCACGAGAGTTCGCGCGGAACAACCCCGAGGGCACGGTGATCGACTTCCTCGCCGAGGTGCAGCTGGTCTCGGACGCCGACGACCTCGAGGACGCATCCGGCTCGGTGTCGCTCATGACGATGCATACGGCCAAGGGGCTCGAATACGACGCCGTGTTCGTCACCGGCGTCGAAGAAGACCTCATTCCGCATCGCATCTCGGCCGGCGAACCAGGTGGTCCGCAGGAGGAGCGCCGGTTGTTCTACGTCGGCATCACCCGCGCGCGCAAGCGGCTGTACCTGTCGCTCGCGATGACGCGCGCCCAGTTCGGCGAGATCTCCGTCGCCATGCCGAGCAGGTTCCTCCAGGAGATCCCGGCGGAGCTCATCAACTGGCGGCAGTCGCCGGGAGACGTGAATTCCCGCGGCGGCATGCAGTCGCGCGCCCTCAACGCCCGACGGCCGGGGGGCGGCGGCGGTTCGGGTGGTCCCGGGGGTGGCAGACGCTACGGCGACGACCTCGTGCCCAAGTCGACATCGATCGAGCGGTTCGCGAACCGTATCCCGGCGAAAGTCCGCGACAACGGCGACCTGGAGCTGTCGGCGGGCGACCGCATCCGCCATGACGACTTCGGCGAGGGGCGCGTGGACGCCGTGACCGGAGAGGGCGCGAAGCGCGTCGCGCACGTGCGGTTCGAGAAGGCCGGGCCGAAGAAGCTGCTGATCAAGATCGCTCCGATCGAGCGCATCGATACGCCGTAGGAGCGAGGCGCCCTGACGAGCGCCGCGGCTACGCTGGGGTCATGGGCTTCTTCTCGCGCCGTAAGAAGAACGCCGATACTCCCGACGTCGGGGCCGAGGTGCCGGCCGAGACGACGTCGCCGGACACCGTGCCGGCCGAGACGACGGCGCCGGACACCGTTCCGGCTGCGGCGGGGTCCGAGACCCGGGCCGAGGATCCGACGCCGCCCGATGTCCCCGCGACGATGAGCATCTCGGTCTCGTCCTATCAGGGGCTCGGCGCGCAGTCGCCGCCGGTCAGCGCCCCGCTGCCCGAGGCTGCCGCACCCGAATCCGCAGCATCCGCCCCCCGCGTATCCGGTCTGCCCGACGCCCGAATCGCCCCGCCGCCGGTGGAGACGGTCGCGGGCCTCCGCGACAATGTCGTCCTGCGCGACGCGCTGGCCGCGGTCTCGCGGCCGCCCCAGGCCGAGGAGATCATCAACGTGGCCCGCCAGCTGATGCAGGGGCACCTCTTCCTGCGCGTCAAGGGCGACGCGCGCGCCCTCCTCGCGGAGGGCAAGCCCGTGCCGCTGGGTGTCGCATCGCTGAACGACAAGCAGTACGTCCTGGCCTACAGCAGCGGCGCGGCGCTGCGCGCGAGCGTCGCGGCCGACAACGAATCGGACACGTCGGCGATGGGTCAGCCTGTGCTCTCCGTGCTCCGCTACGTCCTCGACGGGCCGTACGAGGGACTCATCCTGGACAATTCCTCAGCGCCGGCGCGCGCCGTGCTGCCACGCGATCTTCTGCAGAAGATGCTCGAGCAGGGCGATGACTCGTTCGAGCTGAAGACGCTGCTGGCGGCTGAGCGGACGGATGCCACGGCTCCCGAGGTCGCCGAGGTGCTGACGCGCACCAAGCTCTGGGTCGCGGTCAACCGCTCGCCGGAGGGGCGGTTCGGCGTCGCCGAGGCGCGTACCACCGACGGCGCACGGCTGATCGAACTGTATTCGCATCCGCTCGAAGTGTCGTCGATGCGCCGCAGCGATCAGCCGGCGCCGATGACCGCCGTTCAGGTCGCCGCTGCGCTGCGCGCCGACGATCAGCTCGCCGGGGTGATCGTCGACCCGGCAGGCCCGTGGATCCGGCTGTCGCGCGCAGACCTCGCGCCGCTGATCGCACTCGCGCCCTGACGTCGGTCGCCAGGGTTGCGCCGCGCTGTGCCACGTGCCATTATCAATTGCATGGTTGATCAAGGTATTGGTTGAGTAATGACCGACGCGGCGCTCGATCGAGCGTTCTCGGCCCTCGCCGATCCGGTGCGCCGCGCGATCGTGGCCCGGTTGAGCCGCGGTCCGTCGACGCTGGGCGAGCTGGCCGAGCCGTTCGAGATCTCGCTCCAGGCCGTCTCAAAGCACATCAGCGTGCTCGAGGACGCGGGCCTGGTGTGGCGTACCCGCGAGGCGCAGCGTCGTCCGGTGCATCTGGATGCCGCCGCGCTCGAGCGTCTCACCGCGTGGATCGACCGCTACCGCCTCGAGGCGGAGTCCGCCTACCGGCGGCTCGACGCAGTGCTCGCGGCATCCGAGAAGAAGACAGGCAAGGAGAAGCAGACATGAGCAACGAAGTGCACATCACCACGGAGCCCGGAACGCCCTTCATCGACATCGTCCGGGAATTCGACGCTCCGGTCGAGCGCGTGTACGCGGCCCACTCCGACCCGGAACTGTACGCGCAGTGGGTGGGTCCGCGGGGCTACGAGACGGACGTCGTCGAGCACGACATGCGCACCGGTGGGAGCTACCGATTCGTGCAGCGTGACCCGGCGCACCCCGAGCGCGGCGAGTTCGCCTTCCACGGCGTGTTCCATTCGGTGCGCGAGAACGAGTACAGCGTGCAGACCTTCGAGTTCGAGGGATGGCCGGACGTCGTGAGCCTCGACACGTATCGGTTCCAGTCGCTGCCCGATGGCCGCAGCCGCCTGTCGACGCACAGCATCTTCCCCTCCGTGGAGGCCCGCGACGGCATGGTCGACTCCGGCATGTCGACGGGTGTCGTCGAGGGCTACGAGCGCATCGACGAGCTGCTCGAGCGGGAGGCCTGAGATGGGCCGCGTGGTGTCGTCGGCATCCATGTCGCTCGACGGGTTCGTCGCCTCGCCGGACAACGATCCGGGAGCACTGTTCGACTGGTACGAGGCGGGCGATGTCGAGATCGTCAACGCCGGCGATCTGCCGCCCTTCCATCTCACCCGCGCCAGCGCGGACTACTGGCAGGGCTGGGTGCAGGAACTCGGATGCCTGGTGGTCGGCCGCCTGCTCTTCGACATCACCGACGGGTGGAAGGGCGAGCATCCGCTCGGCGTGCCGTTCGTCGTGCTCGCGCACGAGGTGCCGACCGACTGGGCGTGGGCCCACACCGGCAACGGGCACTTCGTCACCGACGGGATCGAGGCCGCGATCGCCCGCGCGCAGGAGCTCGCAGGCGATCGCTCCGTCGGGGTCGCCGCCGGGACGGTCGCGGGCCAGGCGCTGGCGGCGGGGCTGCTCGATGAGGTCGCGATCGACCTGGTGCCGATCGTCCTGGGCGAAGGTCACGCGTACTTCGCCGACGTCGACCCGGCCGCCGTGCGTCTGGGCGACCCCACGACGGTGATCCCGTCCGCGAGGGTGACGCACCTGCGATATCCCGTGCTGCGGTGACGCGTCGCGCCGCGCCGCGTCGCGCCGCGTCGCGTCGCGTTGCCGCGCCGCGTCGCGTTGCGTTGCGTTGCCGCGCCGCGCCGCGTCCCGGGACTGCTCCCTTGTCGCCGACCGTCCTTTCGAAGGCCTGTGGTGGACGGTTGGCGACGGGGGAGCGGTGCTGAAACGGATGCGGGGAGTCGGGCGTCCCGCGTAGGGTCTGAGGCATGGCGTCCGAGCGCATCACCCTGACCGTCCCCGGGCCGAGCGGCGACCGTGAGGTCGGGCTGTCGAGTCCGAACCGGGTCCTGTGGCCCGAGCTCGGGATCACCAAGCAGCAGCTCGCCGAGTACCTCATGGCGGTCTCCGGCCCGTTCCTTGCCGCCAACGGCGACCGGCCGGTCTCGCTGGAGCGCTTCCCCGAGGGGGTCGACGGCGAGCGCTTCTACTCGAAGAATCCGCCGAAGGGTGCGCCCGACTACCTGCAGACGGTCACCGTGTCGTACAACAGCGGCCGGCGGCATCCGCAGATCGTCCTCACCGAGCCCGCCACCGTCGTCTGGGCCGCGCAGATGAACACCGTCGTGTTCCACCCGTGGGCATCGCTCAGCGGGAACACCGACAATCCGGTCGAGCTGCGGATCGACCTCGACCCGCAACCGGGAACGGATTTCTCGGATGCCGCGGCCGTCGCACCAGCACTGCGCGAAGTCCTCGCCGAGGCGGGGCTGACGGCGTTCGTGAAGACGAGCGGCAACCGCGGGATCCACGTGTTCTGCCCGATCGAGCCGACGCACGAGTTCCTCGATGTGCGGCACGCGGTGATCGCCGCCAGCCGCGAGCTGGAGCGCCGGCTGCCCGACAAGGTGACGACGAACTGGTGGAAGGAGGAGCGCGGCGAGCGCATCTTCCTGGACTTCAACCAGGCCAACCGCGATCGCACGATGGCGGGGGCATACAGCCCGCGCGCGCTGCCCGGCGCCACGGTCTCGACGCCGGTGACCTGGGACGAGCTGCCGGAGGTCGACCCGGCGGCGTTCACCATCCAGACGGTCCCGGACCGCATCGCCTCGGTCGGCGACCCCTGGGCGGACCTGCTCGCCGACCCGGGGCGTATCGACACCCTCCTGGAGTGGTGGGAGCGCGACCTGTCGAACGGGCTCGGCGAACTGCCGTTCCCACCGGACTTCCCGAAGATGCCCGGCGAGCCGCCGCGTGTGCAGCCGAGCCGGATCAACCCGGAGAACTGGCCGAAGGACTAGGAGCCTGCGCTCGGCGGTGCGGGGATAGTCCCGCGCCGTGCGGTGTCAAGGGTGTGGTGCGTGACTGGCGCGCCAGTTTCCTGCATCCGCGCCGTCAATCGTCGGCGCTTGTGCAGGAAAGTGGCGCTCGACCGTGGTGCGGGTGCGGCGGTGGGGCGCTTGTGCAGGAAAGTGGCGCGCGACCGTGGTGCGGGTGCCGCGTCCCGTGGAACGCGGCCCCAGCGCCGCCGCGCCTCAATCCAGGACGTCGCCCAGGTCGTACGCCGAGACCGACTCCAGCTGGTCGAACCGGCACGATTCGGGGTCGCGGTCGGGCCGCCAGCGCTCGAACTGCACGGTGTGGCGGAATCGCCAGCCCTCCAGCTGGTCGTAGCGCACCTCGAGGACGCGCTCGGGGCGCAGCTTCACGAACGACGAGTCACGGTCGGCTGCGGAGAAGCGCGACTTCTCGCCCTCGCCCTTCTTCATCTCCCCCTCCTCGTCCCGCTGGACGAGCGGGGCGAGCTCGTCGACGAGCTCCAGCCGCCGCTGATTGCTCCAGGCCGAGACCGCCCCGACGTTGAACAGCTGCCCGTCCTCGTTGTGCAGCCCGACGAGGAGCGAGCCGACGCCGGCGCCGGACTTGTGGACGCGGTACCCGAGCGCGACGACGTCGGCGGTGCGGGCGTGCTTGATCTTGAACATCGTCCGCTTGTTCGGCGCGTAGGGCTGGGCGAGGGGCTTGGCGACGACGCCGTCGAGGCCGGCTCCCTCGAACTCAGCCAGCCACCGTTCAGCGAGGTCGGGGTCGTTGGTGGTCCGGGTGACGTGAATCGGATCGGGCAGCCCGTCCAGCAAATCGACGAGCTCGGCACGTCGCGTGGAGAACGGCTCTCCCTGCAGGTCGCGGTCGCCGCGCGCGAGCAGGTCGAACGCGATGAACATCGCGGGCGTGGTCTCGGCGAGCATGTTCACCCGGGATGCCGCGGGGTGGATGCGCTGCGTCAGCGATTCCCAGTCGAGCTTCTGGGATCCGGGCTCGCCCTTCGGCACGCCGATCTCGCCGTCGATCAGGCACGGCTCCGGCAGCAGGCGCGCGAACGCCTCGACGAGCTCGGGGAAGTACCTGGTCAGGGGCTTCGCGCCACGGCTGCCGATCTCGACATCGGTGCCGTCCCACGAGACGAGTGCACGGAATCCGTCCCATTTCGGCTCGTAGCTGAGCCCGCCGGGGGTTGCCGCAGGGTCGGGAACGGTCGGCACCGACTTGGCGAGCATGGGTGCGGGGATCTCGTACGGCATGGGTTCATCCTGCCCGGTGCCGCTGACGCCGGAAAGGGCTGCCGCCGATCGACGAAGGCGCGCGGATGCCGGCATCCGATCCATGCGCGTGTATCAGCACCCACCCGCTCGGCTCATCCAGACATGTCCACCGTGCCGCTCACTGCCGAGCTCGCTCCCACCTCTCTCGATACGGAGGACCGGCGGGACGTCACGGCGAAGCCCGCCAGAAGGACGCGGGTGTGGTTCTGGGTCCGGCGGTACGGTCCTGCCGAACTCGCCTGTCTGGTCACGATGCTGGCCGCCAGCGCTCTGGCCGCCACCCTCACCGACTCTCCGCCGCTGCTCGCGATCGCCGCGATCGCAGGCGCCACGGTCGGCTTCTACGGCGTGCTGATCATCACGGTGCTCCGCGAGCAGCTCGCGCTGCTGTGCCCGGGCCCGACGCGCGTGCCTCGCGCGCTGAGTCGCTCGTTCGCGCTCCTGGTCGCTGAGTTCGGGGTCGCGGAGGTCCTCGACACGTTCTGCTATCGCCCGCTGCTGATGATGGCGGGCGTGATGGTCCTTCGCGATCCCCTGTGGGGGCTGCTCGCCGGCAAGATCGCATCCGACGTGCTTTTCTACGTCATCTCAGCGGTCTGCTTCCGCATCACGGAGCGCACCGGCATCCGCCGCCCGCGTCGGCGCGCCGCGTCGCCCTCCTGACCGCGTGCTACAGTTTCGGTGTCAAAACCGACTGGACGGTATGCACGTGCGAGGAGGCGCCGATGCCCGAATTGGACGGGGCTCGCAGGTTCGACGGAACGGTATCGCTCATCACCGGCGCCAGCCGGGGGATCGGGCTGGCCATCGCGCATCGGCTGGTCGCCGAAGGCGGCTCCGTCGTCATCACCGGCCGTCGGCAGGAGGGCCTGGATGCCGCGATCGCTGAACTGGGCGACGCGGCGTCAGCCGTCGCGGGTCGATCCGACGATGCGCAGCACCGCGCCGCCGTCTTCGCCCACATCGCCGAGCGGCATGGCCGACTGGATCACCTCGTGAACAACGCCGGGATCAACCCGGTCTACGGCCCGATCGTCGACGTCGATGCGGACGCCGCCCGGAAGATCCTCGAAGTGAACGTCGTTGCCGCGCTGGATTGGACTCGCGCAGCCGTGGCCGCCGGACTTTCGCGCTCGGTCGTGAACATCGCTTCGGTCGCGGGGCTCGGCGCGAGCCCGGGGATCGCGTTCTACGGCATCTCCAAAGCGGCACTCATCAACCTCACGATGCAGCTCGCCTATGAACTCGCCCCCGCGCTCCGCGTCAATGCGGTCGCGCCGGCGGTGGTGAAGACCGCGTTCGCGCGCGCGCTCTACGAGGGGCATGAGGCCGAGGCATCCGCCGCGTACCCGCTGCAACGGCTGAGTGAGCCGGGTGACATCGCCGGTCCCGTCGCGTTCCTGCTCTCCGAAGACGCCGCGTGGATCACCGGTCACACCCTGCCGATCGACGGCGGCGCCGGCATCCGTCCGTTCCTGTGAGCCCGATCGAGTCCGCGAGGATGGCCTGATGAAGGATTCCCACGTCGCAGACGACGTCATGCGCGCCGCCGTCGAGCTGTTCGCAACGCAGGGCTACGCCAACACGAGCGTGCAGCAGGTGGTCGCAGCCGCCGGGGTCACCAAGGGCGCGATGTACCACTACTTCGAGTCCAAAGACGATCTGCTGTTCGGCATCTACGAGACCCTGCTGTCGTTGCAGAAGGCGCGCCTGGACGAGATCATCGCCCGCGGCGGTGCGACCGACGACGTGGTGCGCGCGGTGTGCGTCGACGTCCTGGAGACCTCGATCGATCACCTGCCCGAGGGCACCGTGTTCTTCCGCAGCATGCACATGCTGTCCGCCCCGCGCCAGCAGGAGGTCACACGCCGCCGCCGCGCCTATCACGACGAGTTCGCGGAGCTGATCGAGCGGGGGCGCGGCGAGGGGATCTACCGCACCGACATCCCGATCGCCATGCTCGTCGCGCACTTCTTCAGCGACGTGCACTACCTCTCGCACTGGTACTCGCCCGAGGGCCCGGAGGACCAGACGCTGGTCGCCGAGCAGCTGACCGACCTGTTCCTCACCAGTATCCGGAGGACGGATGCCGCAGCCTGAAACCATGCGCGCCTGGCGCGTCACCCGACTCGGCGAGCCCGCGGACGCGCTGGAGCTCGACGTCGTGCCGGTTCCCTCGGCCGGCGCCGGCGAGGTGCTGCTGCGCGTCGGCGCCGTCGCGGCGAACTTCCCGGACGTGCTGCTGGCCCGCGGTCAGTATCAGGTGAAGCCGGAACTCCCGTTCGTGCCGGGCATCGAGTGCTGCGGCACCGTCGTCGCCCTGGGTGTCGGCGTCGAGGGGCTCGCGGTCGGCGACCGCGTCGCGGCGGCGAAGATCGGGGTGCTGGCCGAATACGCCACTGTGCCGGCCACCGCCGTCCAGCCGATCCCCGATGCGATGAGCGACGTCGCCGCTGCGGGTCTCACGATCGCCTATCAGACGGCCTGGTTCGCCCTGCACCGGCGGGCTGGCATCCGGCCGGGGGAGTGGCTGCTCGTCCAGGCCGCCGCCGGCGGTGTCGGCGCCGCGGCCGTCCAGCTCGGGGTGGCCGCCGGTGCGCGTGTGATCGGCGTCGTCGGCTCGCCCGCGAAGGCCGAGGTCGCCCGGGCCGCGGGTGCCGAGTTCACCGTGATCCGCGGCGTCGATGACATCGCGGCGTCGGTGAAGGAGATCACCGCGGGCCACGGCGCCGACGTGGTCTTCGACCCGGTGGGCGGGGCCGCGTTCCAGGCATCCACCAAGTGCGTCGCGTTCGAGGGTCGGATCGTCGTGATCGGGTTCGCGAGCGGCGAGATCCCTTCGCTCGCCGTCAGTCACACCCTGGTGAAGAACTACGGCGTGCTCGGGCTGTACTGGGGTCTGTATCAGGAGCGGTACCCGGAGCTGGTCGCCGACGCGCACGCCGACCTGATGCGGCTCTTCGAAGCCGGGGCGATCGCGCCGGTCGTCGACTCGGTGGTGCCATTCGGCCGCGCACCAGACGCGCTGACCGCGCTCGCCTCCGGCGCCACGGTCGGCCGGGTCGTGGTCGAGGTCGGCGCGTGAGCGTCCTGGAGGGCCGCGTCTGCCTCGTGACCGGCGGCAGCCGCGGCATCGGCGAGGCGTACGTGCGAGCGCTCCACGATGCCGGCGCGCGCCTCGTGATCGCGGACATCCTCGACACCGACGGCGAGCAGCTGCGTGCCGAGCTCGGCGATCACGCGCGGTTCGTGCACCTGGATGTGACCGATGAAACGCAGTGGGATGCCGCGGTGCAGGCATCCGTCGCCGCCTTCGGCGGCATCGACGTCCTCGTCAACAACGCCGGCATCGCCAATGCGGCACCGATCGAGCACCTGACGACCGCCAAATGGGATGCCGTGATCGCCGTCAACCTGACCGGCACGTTCTTCGGCTGTCGCGCCGTCGTCCCCGTGATGAAGGCGCAGGGTCGCGGCTCGATCATCAACATCTCGTCGGTCGAGGGGATGCGCGGCAGCCCGGGACTGCACGGATACACCGCAGCGAAGTTCGGAGTACGCGGGCTCTCCCAGTCGCTGGCGGTCGAACTCGGCCCCTTCGGGATCCGGGTCAATTCGGTGCATCCGGGATTCATCCGCACCCAGATGACCACGCGGATCGACCCCGCGCGTCTGGAGATCCCGCTGGGGCGGCCGGGTGAGGCATCCGACGTCGCAGGAACCGTCGTGTTCCTGGCGAGCGACGCCTCGTCGTTCACCAGCGGCGCGGAATTCGTCGTCGACGGCGGGATGATCGCGGGAATCCCGCACAGGTAGCCCGCCCCGCCTGCAGCGATCGCCGAGCGGGCACGCTCGTCCCGAGCGGGCGACTTCTGCAACACGCGATGACGCCCGCTCGGGACAACCATGCCCGTTCGGGGTGCGCCGCGCCGGGGTGCGGCGCGCCGCGGCGTGTCGCCCCGCCCCGCCGCCCCCCGCCCCGCCGCGCCCGCCCCGCCGCGCCCCGCCGCGCCCCGCCGCGCCCCGCCGCCCCCCGCCGCGCCCCGCGCACCCCGCCGCGCCCCGCGCGCCGCGCCCCGCGCGCCCCGCCGATCGTCGAGCGGGCACCCTCGTCCCGAACGGGCCACCCCTGCAACGCGCAATGACGCCCGCTCGGGACAACCATGCCCGTTCTGGGCGGGAGAGGGCAGCAGCGCCGCGTGCAACAAGAACATACCGCGCGGTCGGTTTCTGAGGTATGGTGGGCGGGTTCCTGAGTCCCTTTCGCCCTGCACGCGAGCGGGCATTGTCGCCCCCAGGGGGCACCTCCGTCAACGCGACGAGGTGCCCGCTGGGGACGGAGGTGCCCGCTCGCGTCAGGCGCGGGGCGTGGCGGGGCGGCGGCGGGGCGGCGCGGCGGGGCGCAGGGCGTCAGTACGGAGGGCGGATGCCGTAGATCGCCAGGCGGCGCCGCAGCGCCGCGGCGGAGCCCAGGTCGGCGAACGACCATCGCGCGACCGGACGGTTCGTGGACGCACGGATCCAGTCTTCGCGCTCCTTCTCGGCCCGCACCACGTCGCGCGGCGACCGCCCGTCGGTCATCGACGGGTCGACGTATTTCGCCAGCCCGTCGAACTCGCCCCAGGCATCCGCCTCAGGGAGCCCGAAGTCGACGTGGTACCACCCGCCCCGGCCGTTGGGGATGCCAACCTGCAGGCGGATGTCGGTGAAGCCGAGCTCTGCGAGGAGCACTCTGCTGACGCTCTCGCCCGGAAGCTGCGCCCGTCCGTCGGCGAACTCGATGACATGCCGGGCGCGGCGCACGCCGCGTTTGCCGGCCATGCGCGCGACGCGGGCACGCAGTCCCTCCTTGAAGCGCTCGGCCTCAACCGCGCCGTACACCCAGGAGCGTTCGTTCCACGCGATTCGCCGAAGCGCAGCATCCGCCGCTGCAACACCCGTCGCGAGGGACGTCGTGCGTGCGACGTCGATCACCGTCCGCTGCAGCGACGTGCACCGGATGCCGCCGACCATCGTCACATCGGCCTCGGGCAGCTCGTCCCGATGCCGGAGGACGGGGTTGCTCGAGTGCGCCTCGAGGCCGTGCCGCATCGTGATGTGGACCTTCCGGGGAGCGACTCCGAACAGCGGCAGTTCCCACATCACTGCTGCGGAGACGTGCGAGATGACGGCGCTGTCGGTTCCCTGCGCGCGGACCGCCGCGAGCACCTCGAGTTGGTGCCGCTGTTCGATGTGCAGCGCTGCCAGCGCGGTCGCGTCGGCGAACGTGCCGCGACGGACCTGCACGAGATCCCCCGTCTCGACACGCCGCCGGACCTCTCGCCAGCTCGCCTCAACACGCAGCCGGCGCGAATCGATGAGGAGATCGGCGACGTCGTCGTGCGGCATCCCCCGATGATCCCCGCATCCCGCTGCCGCAACCCACGTCGCGCGGAACCCGTCGCACTCTCCGCCCCGCGAGGCTCCTGTGCAGGAATCGCCGAGCGGGCATGCCGGCCCCGAGCGGGCACCTCACCACGTTGCCGACCATGCCCGCTCGGGACGGACACGCCCGCACGACGATTTGGGGTGGGGAGGGGGGGGCGGGAAGGGAGGAGCGGGCGGGAAGGGGGCGGGGGAAGGGAGGGGGAGACGGGGAGCGCGGGATGCCTCAGCCGCGCAACTCGGCCCGGCCGAGGCTCGACAGGTGCACCTCGTCGGGCCCGTCGGCGATGCGCAGCGAGCGGATCCCCGCGTACAACTCGGCCAGCGGCGTATCGCCGGAGACGCCCGCGCCGCCGTACAGCTGGATCGCCCGGTCGAGGATCGTCTGCATCGCCCGCGGGACGGCGATCTTGATCGCCTGGATCTCGGTCATGGCCTTCCGGTTGCCGACGGTGTCCATCAGCCATGCCGTCTTCAGCACGAGCAGGCGCAGCGCCTCGAGCTGAATGCGAGCCTCGGCCGCCCACTCGCGGACGACCCCCTGGTCGGCAAGCGCCCGGCCGAAGGCGTGCCGCTGGTTCGCGCGCTCGCGGATGAGCCACAGCGCGCGCTCGCCCATCCCGATCGCGCGCATGCAGTGATGGATGCGCCCCGGGCCGAGCCGCGCCTGCGCGATCGCGAAGCCGGAGCCTTCCTCGCCGATCAGATTGCCCGCCGGAACCCGCACATCGTCGAACGCGATCTCGGCGTGACCGCCGTGATCGCGGTCGGTGTATCCGAACACGCTCAGCGGTCGGACCACCCGCACCCCGGGTGTGTCGCGGGGGACGAGGATCATCGACTGCTGCCGGTGCCGATCGGCGTCCGAGTCGGTCTTGCCCATGACGAGGAAGATCGCGGCATCCGGGTTCATCGCGCCGGTCGACCACCACTTGCGGCCGGAGATCACATACGAATCGCCGTCCCGGCGGATGCGGGTGCCGATGTTGGTCGCATCGGAGGAGGCCACGTCCGGCTCGGTCATGCAGAAGGACGAGCGGATCTCCGCGCGCAGCAGCGGCTCCAGCCACCGCGACTTCTGCTCCTCGGTGCCGAAGTCGTTCAGCACCTCCATGTTGCCGGTGTCCGGCGCGGCGCAGTTGAACGCCACGGGCGCCAGGCGCGGACTCCAGCCGGTGATCTCGGCGATCGGCGCGTACTGGAGGTTGGTCAGGCCCGCCCCGCCGTGCTCACCGGTCAGGCCCGCCCCGCCGTGCTCACCGGGCAGGAAGAGGTTCCAGAGACCCTGCGCTCGCGCCCGGCCCTGCAGATCTGCGATGACCGGCCAGCCACCCCAGCGGTCGGGATCCGCGGCCAGCTGCGCCTCGAGCACCGGCTCGGCGGGGAGGACATGCTCCTCGAGGAATGTCCGTGCCCGCGCGGTGAGTTCCCTCGTGCGTTCGTCGACGGCGAAATCCATCAGCGCACCTCTAGTCCTTTCCGGGCGAGCGGCTCGACGAGCGCGCCCATCCGCTCGAATCCTTCGCCGACGGTGTCGCCGGCCTGATAGCGGTAGTGGATCCCTTCCAGGATCACCGCGAGTTTGAACGCGGCGAACGCGCGGTACCACCGCAGGTCCGGAACCGCGATGCCGGCCCGCTCCGCGTACGCCTCCACGAGCTCGTCGAACGACGGGTACCCGGCCTCCGAATCCACCGCGCTCGGAACGGCGCCGGCGAACCCGCCGGGGATGCCGTCGATGTCCCAGTAGAGGGCGAAGATGCCGAGGTCGACGAACGGGTCGCCGAGGGTGGCCATCTCCCAATCGAGGATCGCGGAGACCCGCGGGTTCGCCGCGCCGCCGGTCACCAGGGCGTTGTCGAGGCGGTAGTCGCCGTGGACGATGGCGGTCCGAGACGACTCGGGCATGCCGTCGGCGACGGTGGCCTGCAGAGCGTCGAGCGCGGGCGTCTCGCGCGAGCGCGACGCGTCGAGCTGACGCTGCCACGTCGCGACCTGGCGCTGGAGGTAGCCGTCCGGGCGGCCGAAGTCGCCGAGCCCGACCGCTGCGGGGTCGACCGCGTGCAGATCCGCGAGGTGCCGGGCGAGTTCGATGCTCAACGACCGCAGCCCGGCCGCGGAGTAGTCGCGGTTCTGCCGGCGGTGCGCCAGGACGACGCCGGGTGAGCGCTCCATCACGAAGAAGACGGTTCCGGTCACCCGAGCGGCATCGGTGTCATCGACGACGTCGACGGCGGCGGGCACCGGCACCGCGCTGTCCGCCAGGGCGGAGATCACCCGGTGCTCGCGCCGCATGTCGTGCGCGCTCGAAAGGACGTGCCCGAGGGGAGGCCGTCTCACGATCAGCGGAACGCGGGCGCCGTCAACGGCGTACGTGAGGTTGCTGCGGCCGCCAGCGATGACGGCGGCCCGAAGTTCCTGCGCGGCGAGCTCCGGATGGTGCGCATTCAGCCACGCGGTGAGTCCGCCGACGTCGAGCCCGGGGACCTCGGTCATCGTCGACCACCTCTCTCCGGCGCGCCCGCGCGACCGTCCGGTCAGCATACCGGATGGTCGGTATGCAAGCTCATCCGGAGCCCAGCTGCCTTTCGATCGCCGATCGTACCGATGCCGGAACCGGTGTCGGTCGCCGGGTCGCCGCATCCACGAACACGTGCACGAAGCGTCCCGTCGCGATCTGATCGTCCGTGCCCGCCCGGAGGATTCCGAGGGCCCAGGTGACGCTCGTCGTGCCGATCCGCTCCACCCCGATCCCGACCTCGAGATCATCAGGGAAGCCGGCCGAGGCGTGGAATTCGCAGGAGGATGCCACGCACAGGGCGATCGCGTCGCCGCCGAGCGGCTCCAGTCCGCCGTCGCGGATCATCCATGTGTTCACGGCGGTGTCCATGGCCGCGTAGTAGACCGTGTTGTTCAGGTGCCCGTACTGGTCGTTGTCGTTCCACCGGGTGGCGAACGGGACCCGCACCCCGGAGCCGTCCATCAGCCGTCGACCCGCAGGAGGAGCCGGAAGGCGACGCCGGCGCGATCGGCGCTCGGCTGGTCTCCCGAGATGAGGTCGGCGTAGGTGAACGACTCCGACATCCGCACCAGCAGATAGGCCAGGCCCGCCGGATCGATGGCTCCGCCGAGGGGCTCGGTGCCGAGGTCGCGTCGGACGAGCCACTCGGCCGTGGCCACGTACCGGCGCTGGATCGGGCTCTCCTTGGTCGTCAGCAGCCGCAGGGCGCGCGCCGGCTCGCGGCGCAGGAACTGCCGGAAGTAGTCGGCGGTGATGAGGTCGTCGACGAAGTGCGTCAGGATGCCGGCGATCCGCTCGCCCCCGGACGCATCGTCGTATGCGTGCTCGGCCTGGACGAGCGTCGGGACGGCGAGCGACCAGAGCACTTCGCTCAGCAGGGCGTCGCGGTTGCCGACCCACCGGAACAGCGAGGTGCGATCGACGCCGAGGGAGGCCGCGAGGGCGCCCACGTCGATGCGGTGACCCCCGATGAAGGTCTCCCGAGCGCGCTCGAAGGCGCGTGTCGCGTCAGGGTGGACGCCGGGCTCGAGCCGCTCCGAGAGCCAGGACGGCGCGGACTCGATGCCGACGGTGCCGATGCGGCTGCGAATCGGCGGCGCCGCGGGGGACGCCGCCGGGCGCGGCGGCGCCGCGGGGGACGCCGCCGCGCCCTGCGGCGCAGCGGTCGACGTGGCGGGGGAGGACGACATCATGCCGGAACTCTATCGCCGCGGCATCCGCGCTGTGCAACATTTCCGAAAGTGATGCATACTCGACGGAGATCACCGACGATCGGAGACACGATGACGTTCACGCTTCCCTCCACCGAACCGGGTGCGGCGCCTGCGGCGGTCGCGGCCGAACCGGCCGAGCTCCTCGAGGCGGACTTCTACGAGTTCCAGCACCTGCTGACGGACCGCGAGCAGCAGGCGCTGCGCGAGATCCGGGTCTTCCTGGAGACCCAGGTGCGTCCGTTCGCGGACGACCAGTGGGAGCGGGCCGAGAGCCCGAGACATCTGGTTCCGCGCATCGCCGAACTGGGTCTGTTCGCCAACGCGTTCCCCGAAACGGCCCGCTTCCCCAACAGCAGCGTGTTCCGGGGCTGGGTCGCGATGGAGATCTCGCGTGCAGATCCGTCGACGGCGACGTTCATCGGCGTGCACTCGGGGCTCGCGATGACCTCGATCGCCGTCGGAGGCTCGCCGGAGCAGAAGGCCGAGTGGCTCCCGAGGCTGGCCGCCGGAGAGATGCTCGGCGCGTTCGGGCTGACCGAGCCGGGCCACGGCTCCGACACCGCGAAGGGCCTCGAGACCACCGCCGAGCGGCGCATCGGTGCGGACGGGGCGCCGGAGTGGGTGCTGCACGGCGCGAAGCGATGGATCGGGAACGGTGCATTCGCCGATCTGGTCGTGATCTGGGCCCGAGACGTGGCCGACGAGCAGGTGAAGGGCTTCCTCGTGCGCACTCCAGCTCCCGGCTTCTCTGCGACGAAGATCGAGCGCAAGCAGTCGCTGCGCGCCGTCGAGAACGCCGACATCGTCCTGGACGGCGTCGTCGTGCCGGAGACCGATCGTCTGCAGAACATCGCCGGCTTCCGCGATGTCGCAGTCGTCCTGCGCTTGACCCGGGCGGATGTCGCGTGGCAGGCGCTCGGGGTGGCCGTGGGCGCATACGAATGCGCGCTGGCGTACGCGAAGAACCGCCGTCAGTTCGGCAAGCCGATCGCGTCGTTCCAGCTCGTGCAGCAGAAGCTCGCGGTCGCCCTCGGCGACATCACCGCATCGATCGCCCTGTGCATGCGCGTCTCGCAGATGCAGGACGATGGGACCCAGCGCGACTCCCACTCGGCGATGGCGAAGGCGTTCGTGACCGCGCGGATGCGCGAGACCGTCGCCCTGTGCCGCGAGATCTGCGGTGGAAACGGCATCCAGCTCGGCAGTCAGGGCGAGGTGCCCGGTGACATCCCGCCCGGCTACAGCGTCGCCCGCTATTTCGCCGACGCCGAGGCGGTCTTCACGTTCGAGGGCACCTACGACATGAACTCGCTGATCGTCGGCCGGGCCATCACCGGGATCGCGGCGTTCGTCTAGCCCGGGCCGCACCCGTCAGCGCTCGGGGACGACCAGTGCGAGCGTCTGCGCCACCAGCGCCGGCCGCGACGAGCCCTCGAGCTCGACCGTCGTCGTGAGCGCGGCGCGGTAGCCCTGGGGGCTCTCCTCCAACCCGGTCAGCTCGGTGACCGCGCGCACCCGTGAGCCGACGAGGACCGGCTGCAGGAATCGCACACGGTCCAGGCCGTAGTTGACGACCATCGCGGTCCCGCCGATCGAGAGCAGTCCCGCGGTCAGTCGCGGCAGGAGCGACAGCGTGAGGTAGCCGTGCGCGATCGTCGCGCCGAACGGGCCGGATGCCGCGCGCTGCGCGTCCAGGTGGATCCACTGCCAGTCCTCGGTGGCATCGGCGAAGGCCTGGATGCGGGACTGGTCGATCTCGAACCATTCGCCGGTCGCACTCTCCCCGACGGCGCCGGCCAGAGCGGCCGGGGAGTCGGCCGCGATCATGCGCGCGGCCCGCCCGCGACGTAGAGGACCTGGCCCGAGACGAAGCCGGCCGCTTCGGAGCAGAAGAACGATGCGGCGGCGGCGATGTCGTCGGGATGCCCCGCCCGCCCGACCGGGATCTGCTCGGCGTTGAACGCGACGAACTCGTCGAAGCCGACGCCGAGCCGTTCGGCCGTGGCCTTGGTCATGTCGGTCACGATGAACCCCGGCGCGATCGCGTTCACGGTCACGTTGTACCGGCCCAATTCGATCGCGAGCGTCTTGGTGAAGCCCTGCATGCCTGCCTTGGCGGCGGCGTAGTTCGCCTGCCCGCGATTGCCGAGCGCCGACGTGCTGGACAGATTCACGATGCGCCCCCAGTTCTGGCTCACCTGGTGCGCCTGCACCGCCCGCGACATCAGGAACGCGCCGCGCAGATGCACCGACAGGACCGAATCCCAATCGTCCTCGGTCATCCTGAACAGCAGGTTGTCGCGAATGATCCCGGCGTTGTTCACCAGGATCGTCGGGGTGCCCAGCTCCGCGGCGATGCGGGCGACGGCGCCGGAGACCGCTTCGGCGTCGGCGACGTCCGCCCCGACCGCGATCGCCCGACCACCGGCATCGGTGATCGCCGCCACCGTGTCACCGCACTGCGCTTCGTCGAGGTCGAGGACGGCGACGGTGTGTCCGTCCGCGGCGAGGCGGCGGGCGGTGGCGGCGCCGATGCCGCGTGCCGCTCCGGTGACGATGGCGGTTCGAGTCATGAGGGGTTCCTTTCGAAGGTGAGAAGCTGGCGGAGCTCGCCGCCGGCGGCGAGGCGGTCCATCGCCTCATCGATGCGGTCGAGGGTGATCCGAGAGGAGACGAGGCGCTCCAGCGGCAGCCGCCCGGTGCGCCAGAGGTCGACGTAGATCGGGATGTCACGGGCCGGCACGGCGGAGCCCAGGTAGCTGCCGACGACGGTGCGCGCCTCGGCGGTGAGCTGCAGCGGCGACACGCTCGCCCTGGCGCCCGGTGCCGGCAGCCCCACCGTCACGGTGGTCCCGCCCGGTGCGGTGAGGGCGAGCGCGGTCTCGAAGGCGGGGACGGCGCCGGCTGACTCGATGACGAGCGGGGCGCGAATGCCGCCGGCCGATGCGTCGGCCGGCGAATACGCCCCGACGGCGCCCAGTTCGCGGGCGAGCGCGAGCTTCGCATCGACGGTGTCGACGCCGATGACCTCGTGACCGAGTGCCACGGCGACCAGCAGCGCCGCCATGCCGACGCCGCCGAGCCCGACCACGATCACGCGCGAGCCGGGCGCGGGTCGTCCGGCGTTGATCACCGCACCGCCGCCGGTGAGCACGGCGCACCCGAGGAGCGCTGCCACCTCGGGCGGCACATCGGCGTCCACGGGCACCACCGAGGATCGGCTCACGACGGCGTGCGTCGCGAACGCCGAGACGCCGAGGTGATGGTGGACGTGCTCGCGCGCCGCACCCTCGGTGCGGGAGAGGCGGATGCCGCCGCCGACGAGGGTGCCGGCGTTGTTGGCCGCAGTGCCGGGCTCGCAGGGCAGTCGGCCGTCGGTGCGGCATCCCGCGCAGTCGCCGCAGCGCGGCAGGAAGGTCATCACGACCCGCGTCCCGACGGCGATGTCGGCGACGCCGTCACCGACGCGCTCGACGATGCCCGCCGCTTCGTGGCCCAGCAGCATGGGTGTCGGGCGCACCCGGTTGCCGTCGACGACGCTCAGGTCGGAATGGCAGACGCCCGCCGCCTCGATGCGCACGAGCAGCTCGCCCGCAGCGGGCGGATCCAGCTCCAACGCGCCGACGGTGAACGGGCGGGACGCCGCGAACGGGGCATCCGCTCCCGACCGCTCCAGCACTGCGCCGGTGATGCGCATCCGACCTCCTCGTCGTCGCTTCGCCACCAGCATACCGACCACGCGGTATGCGCGCGATCACCGGCGGCGACCGGTGGTGGAGCGCGCGGCGCTCAGGACTCGATGGGGTGCTTCGGCCGCGCCCAGCGCGCAGGGAGGTTGACGCCGTCCCACACTTGCACCGCGCCCCAGACCGCGGCGGTGATCGGCACGGCCAGCACCGCGCCGACGATGCCGCCGACGACTGTGCCGACGGTCAGGGCGACCAGGATGACGAACGCGTGCAGCTTCATCGAGCGGCCCATGAGGACCGGCTGGAGGAAGTTGCCCTCCAGCTGATTGACGAGCACGACGACGCCGACCACGAGCAGGGCGACGAACCACCCGTTGGCGACGAGGGCGACCAGCGCTGCGAGGATGCCGGCCACCGTCGCACCCACGATCGGGATGAAGGCGAGCAGGAACACCAGCACCGCAAGCGGGATCGCCAGCGGCACCTGCAGGATGAGCAGGCCGATCAGGATGCCGACCGCGTCGACGAAGGCGACCGTCGCCGTTCCGCGGACGTACGAGCCGAGCACCGAGACCGTCTTGTCGCCGATGCGATGCGCGCGCAGGTAGTTCTCGCCGCGGAACGGGCGCAGCAGGAACTCCCACATCTGCGGACCGTCCTTGAGGAAGAAGAAAAGGATCGTGACCATGAGCACCAAGCCGGTCACGAAGTTCGCGATGGCGCCGACACCGGCGATCGCTCCGCTGCCGAACTGCGAACTGGTGAGGAAGTCGGTGATCGTCGACATGACGTCATCGAGCTGCTCCGCGGCGGCGTCGAAGAACGGGAGCGTCTGCACCCAGGCCACGACGTCGGTGATGCCGTCCTGCGCCTGCCCGTAGAGGTCGTCCCATTGGTCGCGGACCGCCCAGATGATCAGCCACGCGATCCCGGACAGGAGCAGGACGATCGCGAGCAGCGTGATGATCGTGGCCAGCAGCGAGGGGATGCCGCGATTGCGCATGAACCGCATGACCGGTGCGAACGCGCACGCCAGGATCAGGGCGATCACCAGCGGGATCGTCACGAGCGTGAGCGACTGGATCGCGAAGATGATGCCTGCCGCAACCGCGACGACGACGATGATCTGGATCGCCCGGATGCCGAGCTTGCCGAATCCGTCCGCCCACAGGCTCCACGGCGCCTGCGTGGCCTTCAGCTGCACCTCGGGCTGGTCCAGCTGGACGCGCTGCGGATCGTTTCGGAAGAGTCCCATGTCAGAGAGGCTAATCGGCGGCGGGATCGGCGCTCGGGGATTGTGCAGCGCGCCTCGCGTGTGCGAGGCCCCGCTCGTCGTCGGAACCTCAGGTGAGGCGCTCTCGCAGCCGGCGGGTGACCTCGGCGGCCGGCATCCGTCTCGGGAACACCGCGACGACGACGTCGTCCGCATTCCCGGCGTCGTCGGGGAGCACGCCGTAGCGGCGCCTGGCGTCATCCAGCGCTGCGCGCAGCACGCCGATCCGCACGCGCTCGCCGCGCAGGAGCCGGCGCAGCACGTGGTTGTGGACCGCGGTCACCAGGGCCGCGAACCCGACCGCCTCGAGGGGGTCAAGGCCTGGAATCGCCTCGCGGAGGTACTGGTCGAACAGGCGCTCGTAGCGGAACACCGTGACGATCTCCCGTTCGCGCAGCGCAGGCACCCGGCGAACCACGCTGTAGCGCCTTCGCGCGACATCGGGGTCGGCGGCGAAATGGCGGAAGACCCGCTCGGATGCCTCGCACACCGCGCGCCAGGGGTCGGCGTGACCTCGGGCGAGGTAGGCCCGCACGTCGTTCAGCAGCACCTCGTGGTCGGCGAAGACGACGTCCTCCTTGCCGCCGAACTGGCGGAAGAAGGTGCTGCGGGACACCCCGGCGGCCGAGGCGATCTGCTCCACTGACGTGGCCTCGAACCCCTGCTGTTCGAACAGCTCGAGCGCCGCGGCGACGACGTCGGTGCTCGCGGCGGACGGGGACGGGATCTCGCTCATGTCGACTCGAGCCTAGACCGGGGTTGTCAAGCGCTGGATCGGCCCGCTCGGCAGGCGTTCACTGGCGGAATGAACCGCGAGCCGAGCACGTCCCTGTGGAGAGCGTCCGGACGGACGGTGGCCGGAACGCCCTTCGAGCCGGGACGGCATCGAGACGTGATCGTGGTCGGCGCCGGCATCACCGGGCTCTGCACGGCGCTCATGCTCGCCCGCGGAGGGACGGACGTCGCGGTGGTCGAGGCGGGCGAGGTTGGAGAGCTTGCGACCGGGGCGAACACCGGCAAGGTCTCCCTGCTGCAGGGAAAGGTCCTCTCGACGCTCCGTCGCCATCATCCCGCAGCGCTGGTGCGCGCCTACGTCGAGGCGAACCGGGACGGCGCCGCGTGGCTCACCGCATTCGCCGACGAGGCCGGGGTGCCGTACACGCGACGCGTGGCCTACTCGTACGCGCAGTCCGGCGCGGGAGTCGAGGATCTCGAAGCCGAGGCCGCCGCAGCATCGGAGGCCGGCCTGCCCGTGCGGCGCGTGCTTCCCGACGGATCGACCCCGTTCCCGCTCGTGGATGCGGTCGCACTCGATGACCAGGCGGCCCTGGACCCGCAGGCCGTGGCGCTCGCCCTGGCGGACGCGTTCCTGGCGGCGGGCGGCACGCTGCACACACGGACCCGGGTCACCCACGTCGGCGTCGTCCCGCATGCGGTCGTGGAGACCGCCGCGGGCTTCGCGTTCGCCGATCACGTCGTGCTGGCCACCGGCGCGCCGATCCTCGACCGCGGTCTCTACTTCGCCAAGACCCGCGGCCTGCGCTCGTACTGCGTGGCCTTCGACCTCGACGGCGAGATCCCCGACGGCCTGTACCTGTCCGTGGACGGGCCGACCCGGTCGCTGCGCTCCGTGACGGCGGCCGACGGACCCGCGGGGCGGGCGCGGCTCGTCGTGGGCGGCAACGGTCACCCGGTCGGGCGGGTGCGCTCCGAGCGCGAACAGGTCGACGATCTCGTGGCGTGGACGCGCGAGCACTTCGCCGGCGCCGAACCGGTGAACTGGTGGTCGGCGCAGGACTACGAGTCGCACGACCTGATGCCGTTCGTCGGCGCGATGCCGCGGGGTCTCGGCCGCATCCGCTTCGCGACCGGCTTCGCCAAGTGGGGCCTGTCCAACGGCCCCGCCGCGGCGCTTCGGCTCACCGCCGAGATCACCCGCGTTGCGCGCAGCGACCGCCCGGACTGGATGAACACCATCTCGCGCCGCATGACGGTGCCGGCCGACCTCGGCCGCGGGGGCGTGGAGAACCTGCGGGTCGGGTGGGAGGCGGCATCCGGATGGATCGGCGCCCAGCGATCGGTCGTCCCGGTCGCCCAACCCGACGAGGGCGAGGGCGTGGTGGCATCCCGCGCCGGAAATCCCGTCGGCATCTCCACCGTCGGCGGGGTGACCCGGGCGGTGAGCGCGGTGTGCCCGCACCTCGGCGGGGTCCTGCACTGGAATGACGCCGAATGCACCTGGGACTGCCCGCTGCACGCGTCGCGGTTCGCCGCCGACGGCACGCGCATCGAGGGTCCCGCCTCGCGGGACCTTGCCCGGCTGTCGCGGTCAGGGCCCCCGATTTCCGGGTAGTAGGCTGGGGGATTGGTCGAGTTATCTCGACATCAAGACGTTTTCATGCGTCATCTCCCCTTTCGTCCTAGCGGAGGATTGCACTGTGGATCTGTACGAGTACCAGGCACGAGACCTTTTCGAGAAGTACGAGGTGCCGGTACTCGCCGGCATCGTCGCGGACACTCCCGAGGAGGTCCGCGCAGCTGCCGAGAAGATCGGCGGAGTCGTCGTCGTGAAGGCGCAGGTCAAGGCCGGGGGTCGAGGCAAAGCCGGCGGCGTCAAGGTCGCCAAGACCCCCGACGAGGCGTTCGAGGCGGCGAAGGCGATCTTCGGCCTGGACATCAAGGGCCACATCGTCAAGCGGGTCATGGTCGCCCAGGGCGCCCGCATCGACAAGGAGTACTACTTCTCGGTGCTGCTGGACCGTGCAAACCGCTCCTACCTGTCGCTGGCCAGCGTCGAGGGCGGCATGGAGATCGAAGAGCTCGCCGTCGAGCGTCCCGAGGCGCTCGCGCGCATCGAGGTCAACCCCGGTTCGGGGATCGACAAGGCAAAGGCCGTCGAGATCGCCGAGGCCGCCGGCTTCAGCGCCGACCTGGTCGACAAGGTGAGCGACGTCTTCGTCAAGCTCTACAGCGTCTACACCGGTGAGGACGCGACGCTCGTCGAGGTCAACCCGCTCGTGCTCACCGAGGAGGGCGACATCATCGCCCTCGACGGCAAGGTGTCCCTTGACGAGAACGCCGACTTCCGCCACTCCGGCCACGCGCTCCTGGAGGACAAGGACGCCGCCGACCCGCTTGAGGCCAAGGCCAAGGCCAACGACCTCAACTACGTCAAGCTCGACGGCGAGGTCGGAGTCATCGGCAACGGTGCCGGCCTCGTGATGTCGACGCTCGATGTCGTCGCCTACGCCGGCGAGAACCACGGTGGCGTCAAGCCCGCCAACTTCCTCGACATCGGCGGCGGCGCCTCGGCCGAGGTCATGGCCGCCGGTCTGGATGTCATCCTCGGCGACCCGCAGGTCAAGAGCGTCTTCGTGAACGTCTTCGGCGGCATCACCGCGTGCGACGCCGTCGCCAAGGGCATCGTCGGCGCACTCGCCGAGCTCGGCTCCACCGCGACCAAGCCGCTGGTCGTCCGCCTCGACGGCAACAAGGTCGAGGAGGGCCGCGCGATCCTGCGCGATGCCAACCACCCGCTCGTGACCCTGGCCTCCACGATGGACGAGGGCGCCGACAAGGCCGCCCAGCTCGCCAGCGCCTGACCCGGATAAGGAACCAGAGAATATGTCGATCTTCCTCAACAAGGACTCCAAGGTCATCGTCCAGGGCATCACCGGCGGCGAGGGCACCAAGCACACCGCGCTCATGCTCAAGGCCGGTACCCAGGTCGTCGGCGGCGTGAACGCCCGCAAGGCCGGCACCACGGTGCTGCACACCGACAAGGACGGCAACGCCGTCGAGCTGCCCGTCTTCGCCTCGGTCGCCGAGGCGATCGAGAAGACCGGCGCGGACGTGTCCATCGCGTTCGTGCCGCCCGCCTTCACGAAGGACGCCATGGTCGAGGCTATCGACGCCGAGATCCCGCTGCTGGTCGTCATCACCGAGGGCGTGCCCGTCGGCGACACCGCCGAAGCATGGGCCTACGCGCAGAGCAAGGGCAACACCACCCGGATCATCGGCCCGAACTGCCCCGGCATCATCACGCCCGGCGAATCGCTGGTCGGGATCACCCCGGCGAACATCGCCGGAAAGGGGCCGATCGGCCTCGTCTCGAAGTCGGGCACGCTGACGTACCAGATGATGTTCGAGCTCCGCGAGATCGGCTTCTCTACGGCCATCGGCATCGGCGGGGACCCCATCATCGGAACCACCCACATCGACGCGCTCGCGGCGTTCGAGGCCGACCCCGAGACCAAGGCGATCGTGATGATCGGCGAGATCGGCGGCGACGCCGAAGAGCGTGCCGCCGACTTCATCAAGGCGAACGTGACGAAGCCCGTCGTCGGCTACGTCGCCGGGTTCACCGCTCCCGAAGGCAAGACGATGGGCCACGCCGGCGCCATCGTCTCCGGTTCGGCGGGCACCGCCCAGGCCAAGAAGGAGGCCCTCGAGGCCGCCGGGGTCAAGGTCGGCAAGACGCCGTCCGAGACGGCCGACCTGATGCGCGAGGTCATCGCCGGACTCTAGTCCGCACAGCGAGAAGCGGATGCCGGGGCTGTACGCCCCCGCATCCGCTTTCGCGTTTCTCGGGCCCCGCGCCGCCCTCGGGCCCCGCGCCCCGCGCCCCGCGCCCCGCGCCCCGCGCCTCGCGCCTCGCGCCCCGCGCCCCGCCCCCCGCGCGCCCCGCGCCGAGCGCGAGACTTCGCAGATGTCCGTTCTCCCGCCCGAAAACGGGACGGATGTGAAGTCTCGCGGGCTGGAGGCGCCCGGGCACGCCATAACCTGGAGTCATGCCACTTACGGGAGAGTACAAGCCCAGCACGTCCGAATGGGCCCGCACGCAGGCCGAGAAGTTCGAGGCGTCCGGCGGGACCGAGGCCAACATGCTGCGCGGGGTGCCGATCATCGTCCTGACCACGGTCGGCGCGAGCTCGGGCGCGCTGCGCAAGACCGCACTGATGCGCGTCGAGCACGACGGCCGGTACGCCGTGGTCGCCTCCAAGGGCGGCGCGCCCGAGGAGCCGGCGTGGGGCAACAACATGCGCCGGCAGCCGCACGTCGAGCTGCAGGACGGTGCGGACAAGCGCGACTACACGGCGCGCGAGCTCAGCGGCGACGAGCGCACCGAATGGTGGGCGCGGGCGACCGAGGTGTGGCCCGACTACGACGAGTACCAGAAGAAGACCGATCGCCAGATCGCCATCTTCGTGCTGGAGCCCTTCGAGAGCTGACGGTCCCGATCAGCTGGAGAACTGCTGAGCGGATGCCGCGCAGCAGCGTGCCGGGCACGGTCGGATCGACCCCGCTGGATAGGCTCGATGGCGCATGCATCGCCTCATCGTCCTCATCCTCGCTGCCGTCGATGCCGCCGTCGCCGCGGCCGTCGGCCTTGCGGCGACCCTGGCTCCGCTGACCCTGCTGTGGGTCTTCGGCCTCGGCGGCACCGCACAGTGGAGCGCCCTGTGGCCGGCCTCGGCGACGCTCTGGCAATTCGGCAACCTGGTGCCCCTGCAGGTCGCGCTGCCCGGTGAGTACCTGGCGGCTGCGGGGATCGACACTGGCGCGGCATCCTTCGTCCTCTCCCTGGCTCCGCTCGCCTTCGCCGCCTTCGCGGCCGTCTTCGCCGCCCGCTCGGGAGTCCGGGCCTCCAAGGCCGACGCGTGGGTCACCGGTGCGGTGACCGGGACCCTCGTCTTCGCGGCGATCGCGACGCTGGTCGCGCTGACCTCGGCCACCGACATCGCCGGTGTGCAGCGGTGGCAGGCGATCCTCTTCCCCGCACTCGTGTTCGCGATCCCGTTGTGGGCCGGCGCCGTCGTCACCGAATGGCGCGAAGCCGGCGGGGGCGTGCTCGCCCGGTTCCGCGACCGCATCGAGGCCTCTCAGGGCGGATGGGGAGAGGTCGCCGGACTCGTGGTCCGCGGTGGCGCCATCGCCGTCGTCGGGCTCGTCGGTGCCGGGGCGGTGCTCGTGGCCGTATCGCTCCTCGTGCGCGGCGGCGAGGTGATCGCCCTCTTCGAGGCTGCCCACGTCGATGCGCTCGGTGCGATCGTCGTGACCCTCGCGCAGGCCGCGTATCTGCCGGTGCTGGTGATCTGGGGACTGTCGTTCGTGGCAGGTCCGGGCTTCGCCCTGGGCGTCGGCACGTCGGTCTCACCCGCCGGCACCCAGCTCGGCGTGATCCCCGGCATCCCGATCCTCGGTGTCGTGCCCGAATCGACGACCCCGTGGCTGCTCCTGCTGGCACTCGTGCCCATCGCGCTCGGCGCACTCGCCGGATGGGTCGCACGATCCCGGCTGGTGGCCGTCGCGAACCCCGCGAGCCCCGCAGGTGAGCGCGCCGACACGGATCCGGTCGGTCCTCGCGTGGTGATCGCTCTCGGGATCGCCGCCTTCGCCGGCGCGAGCGCGGCGCTGCTGGGCTTTGTCGCCTCCGGCGCGATCGGTCCCGGGCGCCTTGCGACGCTCGGTCCGCAGCCCGGCCCCCTGGCGCTGGCGGTCGGGCTCGAGGTGCTGCTGGGCGCGGCGATCCTGCTCCTCTCCCCGCGGAGACGCCGGTCCGAGGCCGAGGCGCCCATCGCGCTTGCGCAGGTGGAACCGGCGACCTCGGCTGTGGCCCTCGCAGCAGGCGGCGAGGACGGAGACGGCCGGCCGATGCCCGCTGACCACCAGGAGACCGCGCCCATCGTGCCGGTGCCGGTCCGCTACGATCCGGACCCGGATGACATCCCCACCGCAGAGTTCGGGCCCCGCCGCCCGACCCTCCCGCCGAGCGGCTGACCGACCCGCCGATAGACTTGCCGGGTGCTCACCGTTGCCGTCCTCATCTCCGGCGGCGGGTCGAATCTGCGGGCGCTGCTCGATGAGGCGGCCGAGGCGGACTACCCGGCCCGCGTCATCGTCGTCGGGGCCGACCGCGAGGCCGGTGGCTTCGCACACGCCGAGGAATACGGCATCCCGACGGTCCTGGTGCCGTGGCGCGAGTACGAGACGCGCGACGAGTGGGGCGCCGAACTCGGCGCCCAGCTGGACGTGTGGAAGCCCGATCTCATCGTCCTGAGCGGTCTCATGCGGCTGCTGCCCGGCTCGCTCGTGGACGCCTGGGCGCCGCGCATCATCAACACCCACCCGGCGTACCTGCCCGAGTTCCCGGGCGCGCACGGAGTCCGCGACGCGCTGGCCGCCGGAGTGACCCAGACCGGGGCGAGCGTCATCATCGTGGCCGGCGGCATCGACGACGGCCCGATCCTCGCGCAGGAGCGGGTGCCGGTGCTGCCGGGCGACGACGAGCACGCCCTCCACGAACGCATCAAGCCCGTCGAACGACGTCTGCTCATCGACGTCGTGCGCCGCATCGCCACCGGCGATCTCGATCTGGCCGCCGCGGCGGCACGCTGAACCCCGAAGCCGAACCCCGAGGAGAACCATGGCCGGCCCGAGCCACGACCCCGCCCTGTACCGCGAGCGCGATCTCGTCCGGATCCGCCGCGCGCTCATCTCGGTGAGCGACAAGACCGATCTTCTGAAGCTGGCCGAGGCGCTGGCGGCGAACGAGGTCGAGATCGTCTCCACCGGCGGCTCCGCCGCGCTGCTGCGCGACGCCGGCTACACGGTGACCGACGTGGCATCCGTCACCGGCTTCCCCGAATCGCTGGACGGTCGCGTGAAGACCCTGCACCCCGGCGTGCACGCCGGACTCCTGGCCGACCTGCGACTCGAGGATCACGAGCGTCAGCTCGCCGACCTCGACATCGCACCGTTCGAACTGGTCGTGGTGAACCTCTACCCGTTCGTCGAGACTGTCGCCTCGGGCGCCCAGGGAGATGACGTCGTCGAGCAGATCGACATCGGCGGCCCTGCGATGGTGCGCGCGTCGGCGAAGAACTTCGCGAATGTGGCGATCGTGGTCTCGCCGGAGTCGTACCCGGCGATCCTCGACGCACTTGGCGGAGGCGGGACGACGCTCGCGCAGCGTCGTCAGCTCGCGGCGCGCGCGTTCGCCCACACCTGCGAGTACGACCGCGCCGTGGCCACCTGGTTCGCCGAGGACATGCTCGGCGCGGACGCCGATCTTCCGCAGCACCTGACCCTGAAGGCCGAGCGCCTCGCGACGCTGCGCTACGGCGAGAACTCCCACCAGCGCGCCGCGATCTACACGCGCCTCGGCGGTCACGGCATCGCCCAGGCCACGCAGCTGCAGGGCAAGGAGATGTCCTACAACAACTATGTGGATGCGGATGCCGCGCTGCGCGCCGCGTTCGACATGGTCAAGCCGGCAGTGGCGATCATCAAGCACGCGAACCCGTGCGGCATCGCCGTTGCCGCCCCGAACGCCCTTGACCCCATCGCCAGCGCGCACCTGCGCGCACACGAATGCGACCCCGTGTCGGCATACGGCGGGGTCATCGCCGCCAACGGGACCGTGACGCTGAAGATGGCCGAGAACCTGAAGGACATCTTCACCGAGGTCATCGTCGCACCGTCGTTCGAGCCCGCGGCGCTCGAGGTGTTCAAGGCGAAGAAGAACCTGCGCCTGCTCGAGTTGCCGGCCGACTGGCAGCAGGAGCGCATGGATGTCCGCCTCGTCTCGGGCGGTCTGCTGCTGCAGGACGCCGACCGGTTCCCCGATGACATCGAATCGGTCGCGAAGGACTGGCAGCTCGTGTCGGGCGAGCTGCCCGCCGACGAGGACATGACGAACCTCATCTTCGCCTGGAAGGCGTGCCGCGCGGTCAAGTCGAATGCGATCGTCCTCGCCAAGCAGTCGGCGACCGTCGGCATCGGCATGGGGCAGGTCAACCGGGTGGACTCCTGCCGCCTCGCCGTCGAGCGGGCCGGTGACCGCGCCGCCGGGTCGGTGGCGGCATCCGACGCGTTCTTCCCCTTCGCGGACGGTGCGCAGATCCTGCTCGACGCGGGTGTCACCGCGATCATCCAGCCGGGCGGTTCGGTCCGCGACGACGAGGTGATCGCCGCGGCGCAGGCTGCGGGTGTGACGATGTTCTTCACCGGCGAGCGCCACTTCTTCCACTGATCGACCGCTTCCACTGATCGACCGCAGCATCTGGGCGGGGATGGGCAGTCCTCCCCATCGCCGTCGCGCGCAGATGCCGGTACGTTCGCGGGGACGATCAAGGAGACCGGCACATGGACGACGTAGAGGTCTTCTACGCCGAACTGCGCTCGGCATCGGCGACGCTGCAGACCTCCGTGACCGATCTGCTCACGGAGAACGCCGACGTCTTCGGCGAGGACACCGGCATCGAGAACCCCGCCATGCGGGCGGGCCTGCGCCTGGAGATGCATCGACGGCTGACGCAGCTGCATGACCGCGTCAGCGCGCGGGTGGAGGACGGGTCGGACGTGGCACGACGCCTGACCGTCATCGCCGATCACTACACCGATCTCGATCTCGAGCTGACCGGCCGGGAGCCGCAGTGAGCCTGCGCTCTCCGAATCGCGGGTACACGCTGGAACGGCTGGAGGGCTCCGCCGGATCGATGGCGTACTGGAACGGCCTGTTCACCCGGATGGCCGACCGGCTCGACGGCCTGCGGACCGCAGCATCCGCCGCGGGCGGTCTTCCGGGTGTCGGGCAGTCGATCGATGCCGCACGCGACCACGCGGACGACCTGGTGGCGGCGATCGCGCCGGACATCGCCGAGGCCGAGCTGCTGGCGGGCGTGCTGCAGCGGTACGCCGATGCCTTCTCGACCTCGGTCGAGCCGACATGTGGGCGCGCATCGGGCGCGACACCGCCCCGGAGCACGGGACGGTGCCGGAGACCCTGCCCGGCACTGTGGAATTCGGCAGCGACGGCGGGATCTCGCCGACCGGGGAGGACCTGGCGGGGACACCCGGCCACGCGACGCACGTCGGCGGCAACGCGCTGCCGTGGGAGGACGAGGACAACGGGTATCTGTCCAACGGCACGGAGTCCTTCTACGACATCCAGCAGATCATCCTGACCGGCGAGCCGGGCACGGCGACGGACGGTCCGGGCAGCGGCAGCGGGTTCTGGGACGTCCCGGACTGGCTCCCGTTCGTCAACCCGTATCGTTTCTGAGGAAGGAAGTGGTGCGATGCGACGACGGATGGCGGCGGCAGCTGCCGGATTGGTGCTGCTCATGGTGACCGGATGCAGCGGATCGTCGACGCCGGAAGGCGATGCGCTGTACGCCGCAGGCGCGGAGCGCTACGACGAATTCGCGAGCGGACTGCACACCGTCCTGATGGCTGTGCACGAGGACACCTGGGCGGTGCGCCAGAAGGACTTCGGCGCCGTCCCGATCGCATGCGAGGACGGCAAGGGCTATTCGTTCCACGCGATCCGCGAAGCGACCCTTGCGCGGGTGTCCGCAGATGAACTCCAGCAGCGCCGAACGGTCCCTGGAAGAGCTCGGACTCGAGGTGAGCACCGAGGTGTTCGGCTCCGGGGAGGACGAGCAGCGCGCGATCGTCGGCGTCGGCGGGATCTTCGACCAGGCCGCGGTGACCATCCGGCCGTCCACCGGCGTGGTCCTGGTCACCGCCGGCAGCACCTGCGGCGAGGGGAGCGCGGCCGAACTGGGCGATCTCGTCTTCGCCGAGTCCACCGCCCGCGACCAGTGGCGCTACCTTCCCGCGACCGAGGGACCGGCATCCGTCCCGCAGTTCTACTTCCCCTCCTATGGACCCGTCTACTACGACGAAGCGGGCGACCCCGTCGACCCGCAGCCGGTGCTCGCCGAGCTGCCGGTGGCGCCGTACGGGGGCTGACGCGGTGATCTGGGAGATCGACGACGGCGCGCGGTCGGTGGAGGGGCTGGATGCCGCCGGCCGACCGGACCCGGGATATGCCGCCGCGCTGGGCCTGCTGCCCGCGCCGTACGCGCGACGCGCGGTGGCGACGGGCATCGAGGTGCTCGTCTACCTGCTGCTGCAGCTGCCCGTGCTCCTGGTCGCGATGCCCGCATTGGTTTCCGTCATGGGTGAGCAGTCCCCGGCTGCATCGATGACCCAGCGGGACGATGCCGTGCTGGTGCTGGTGTGCGCGCTCGCCTCGAGTGTGCTGACGACGGCGTTCGTCCTCGTGCAGCTGATCCTGCACGGCCGCAAGGGCGTGACCCTCGGCAAGGGGCTGCTGGGCATCCGGTCGGTGAACGTGCGCACACTCGAGCGACCCGGGTTCTGGCGCGGAGCAGTGGTGCGCTACCTCGTGCTGTACGGGAGCTTCCTGGTTCCGCTGCTCGGCCCCCTGCTGGTGATCGCCCTCTCCCCGCTCTGGGACACGCAGCGTCGAGGCCGTGGCTGGCCCGACTTGGCCGGAGCGACCTGGTTCGTCGACATCAGGCGCGGACTGAACCCGTACGACGTCAAGCGGATGCGCATCGCCCGGAAGACCGTGGCCACCGACCTCCGCGACGAGCGTCCCGAGCTGCCGTCGCTGGCCACGTCGGAGATGGAACGCGGCCCCGCGCCCTTCATCCCGGCTACCCGCAGTCGCGGAGGGGTGCTCGGTGCCCATGGGGTGAAAGCGCCTGTCGCGCCGTCGGTCCCGCCTCCCGCGCCCGCCCCGTCGGCGTCGGCGACGTGGGCGCCGCCCGTGCTGCTGGACGCGCCACCGGCTTCTGCGCCGGCGGCCGCGGCTCGCGCGCTCGCCGTCGCGCCAGCCGCGGCATCCGCTTCCCCGCCTCCGGCGTACTCGCTCGTCCTGGACGCGGGCGACGTCATCGTCCTCGGCGGTGCCGGCGTCCTGCTCGGGCGCGCACCGGCGGCCGCCGCCGGCGACCTCGGCGTGGCGATGGTGGCTGTCGCGGACACCACGATGTCGATTTCGAAGACTCACCTCGCCGTCCTCCGCCGTGGCCGCGAGATCGTCGCGGTCGACCGGCACTCGACGAACGGCAGTGCGATCGTGCGCGGCGGAGCGGAGCACCGCCTCGTGCCCGGTCAGCCGGCGATCGTGCATCCAGGCGACACCCTCACGTTCGGCGATCGCTCCGCGACCGTGCGAGCCGATTGACATGCGACATCGCCGGAGAACAGGACCATGCGCCTCAAACTGACCCTGCAGCGCCGAGACGGCCGGAGCACCGACATCGTCGTCACGTCGGACACGACCGCGACCGTGGCCGACATCGCCCGTCGGATCGTCGAGGCCGACCCCGCTCGAGAGATCCTCGCCGCCCCCGAGGACACGCTCACCCTCTCGGTCGCGCCGCCGACGTCTGCGGAGTTCACCATGCTCGAGCCGGGGCTGCCCATCAGTGACGCCGCCGTCGGGTCGGGCTTCGTCGCGGCGGTCGTGAACCTCGGCGGCGACTATCAGCCTGCGCGGCGGGCGGGGGAGCCGGCCGCCGCGCTCCTGCTGGTCGTCGGCGGCCCGCTGGCCGGTCGCGAGATCTCCCTTCCGCGGGGCACCTTCACGATCGGCCGTGCTCCCGGCAATGACGTCGTGCTCGATGACCCGCTCATCTCCAAGCGCCACGCCAGGATCGAGGTCTCCAAGTCCGTCGAGCTCGTCGATCTGAATTCGGCCAACGGCATCATCGTGGACGGCGGGCTGGTCCAGCGACTCAAGGTGATCCCCGGGCAGCGCTTCCTCCTCGGCGACACCGAACTGATCGTCCGGATCGTCCAGGACTTCGCCCCGACCGATGAGGACCCGGTCCTCGAGCGCGGCGGCACGCTGCTGTTCAACCGGAGCCCCCGCGTCGAACCGCGCTATATCGGCGAGGAGCTCCCCGAGCCGCGCATGCCGAAGGACCCGGTCTCCCGACTGTTCCCCTGGCCGATGCTGGTCGCCCCGGTCATCCTCGGCATCGCGATCTTCACGCTGACCGGCCAGCCGCGCTCATTGCTCGTGATCGGGATGACGCCGCTGATGCTGCTCGGCAACTTCATCTCGCAGCGCACGCAGCTGGGTCAGCGGCAGCGCAAGGAGGTCGAGATCTTCGAGCGCACGTTCGAGGAGCTCGAAGAGCGACTCTTCCGCGAGCGTCCCACCGAGCGGACCATCCGCAACGCCGAAGCGCCGCCCGTCGCCGTCGTGTTCGAGGAGGCGATGCGGCTCGGACCGATGCTGTGGACGCGCCGGCCGGAGCACTGGAACTTCCTCGCCGTGCGCATGGGCACCTCCGTCGCCGCGTCGCGGACCTCCATCAAGAACTCCGAGAATCCGGACGCTCTGCAGGAATACGTCGAGCGCGTCGAGCGGCTTCGTGAGCGCTACCGCCTCATCGACGGTGTTCCCGTGCTCGAGTCGCTGCAGAGCGTCGGCGTCATCGGCGTCGCCGGTCCACCCCGGGACGCCGCGGATGCGCTGCGGGGCCTGTGCGTGCAGCTGTTCGGTCTGCACTCTCCCAACGAGCTGGTGGCCGTCGCGCTCACCGAGCCCGGATGGGCCACGCAGCTGGAGTGGCTGAAATGGCTGCCGCACACCTCCAGCGAGCGCAGCCCGTTCCGGGAGATGCCGCTGGCGGATTCGGCATCGACCGGCGCGATGCTCCTGTCCGGACTGGAGGAGCTCGTCACCCGCCGCTCCTCGGGGTCTTCCGCCACACGGCTGCCGTTCGACTCCGAGTGGGACCCGATGCGCTACGGCACCGACGTGCGACGCGCCGCGGAGGAGGCGACCTTCCCAGGGCAGACCGCCGTCGTCGTGATCGTGACCGCCGATGCGCCCGTCGACCGCGCCCGACTCACCCAGGTGCTCGAGCGGGGTGCCGACGTCGGCGTGTACGGGCTCTTCGTGGCTCCGGTGGTCGAGGCGCTCCCCGCCGTCTGCCGCACGTTCGTCGACGTGACAAACGGCCTGGCGGCAGCTCGCACCGGAACGGTCCGCAGCGGCGTCGATTACGCGGAGACCGCCGTCGAGGGCGTCTCCAACGAGCTGATGACGGTGCTCTCCAAGCGGCTGGCGACGGTCGCGGATTCCAGCACGGTGATCGAGGACGCCTCGGACATCCCGAACTCGGTGATGCTGCTCTCGCTGCTGGGCGCCGAGACCGGCGCCGACCCGTCGTTCGCGATCGATCGGTGGCGCGAGAACAACACGATCCTCGACCGGTCGGGGGCGCCCTTGCCGCGGCTCAAGAAGTCCGGCAGCCTGCGCGCCATCGTCGGACAGGGACCCAGCGACGCGATGGCCCTGGATCTTCGCGCGCAGGGTCCGCACGCACTGGTCGGCGGGACGACCGGCGCCGGCAAGTCGGAGTTCCTCCAGGCATGGGTGCTCGGGATGGCCGCGGCGCACAGCCCCGATCGCGTCACGTTCCTGTTCGTGGACTACAAGGGCGGGTCGGCGTTCGCGGACTGCGTGGATCTGCCGCACACCGTGGGGCTGGTGACCGACCTCAGCCCTCACCTCGTGCGACGGGCGCTGACGAGCCTGCGAGCCGAGCTGCATCACCGGGAGCACCTGTTCAACCGCAAGAAGGCGAAGGACCTGCTCGAGCTCGAGAAGCGGCGCGACCCGGAGACCCCGCCGGCACTGGTCCTGGTGATCGACGAATTCGCCGCCCTCGCCGGCGACGTGCCGGAGTTCGTGGACGGGGTCGTGGACATCGCCCAGCGCGGCCGATCGCTCGGCATCCACCTCATCATGGCCACCCAGCGCCCGGCGGGCGTGATCAAGGACAACCTGCGGGCCAACACGAACCTGCGCGTCGCACTTCGGATGGCCGACGAGTCCGACTCGAAGGACGTCGTCGACAGTCCTGTCGCGGCCGGCTTCGACCCCGGCATCCCGGGACGCGGCATCGCCAAGACCGGCCCCGGGCGCCTGGTGTCCTTCCAATCCGCGTACGCGGGCGGGTGGAGCAGCCAGACACCCCCTCCGGCCGATGTGACGGTGGCAGAGCTGCGGTTCGGCTCGACGCAGCGGTGGGAGCTGGACGAGCAGAGCGAGTCCGAGTCGCACCACGCTGATCCCGGACCCAACGATCAGAAGCGCATCGTGGCGACCCTCGTCGCCGCCGCCGCCCAGGCACGCATCCCCGCCCCGCGCAGGCCATGGCTGGACGACCTGGAGACGACCGTGGACATCCGCCACCTGGCATCGGGGCGCGGGGGGTCGATCCTGCTCGGCAAGCGCGACGTTCCCGAGCAGCAGAAGCAGGAGCCGGTGTACTTCGAGCCCGACCGCGACGGCTCGATGCTGGTATACGGCACCAGCGGATCGGGCAAGTCGACGGTCCTGCGCACGGTCGCGATCGCCGCGGCCCTCGGGCGACGTCCCGAGAACGTCGCCGTGTACGGCCTGGACTTCGGATCTGGGTCGCTGAAGAGCCTCGAAGCGCTGCCGCACGTCGGCTCCGTCATCTCCGGGGACGACGTCGAGCGCGTCCAGCGCATCCTGCGCTTCCTCGCGTCGGTCCTGGACGATCGGGGCAGACGGTTCAGCGCCGCCAACGCGTCGAGCGTCGGGGAGTACCGGGAGCTGACCGGGCGCGACGAACAGCGGATCGTGCTGCTGCTGGACGGTCTGCCGCAGTTCCGCGGCGAGTGGGAATCGACGACCGCGCGGATGCCGTTCTACCAGACCTTCATGCGCATTCTCGGCGAAGGCCGACCGCTCGGCGTGCACGTGGTGGCGACCGCGGACCGGTCCGGGTCGGTCCCCACCGCGGTCAGTTCGAACGTCTCGCGCCGCGTCATCCTGCGCCTGTCGGACGAGAACGCATACGCGCTGCTGAACGCGCCGAAGGACGTGCTGGACGAGCGCTCCGCCCCGGGTCGGGCGATCGTGGACGGCTTCGAGACGCAGATCGCGGTGCTCGGTGCGACGCCGAACGTGGCAGAGCAGACGAAGCTGCTGGGCGAGTTGGCGGCCTTCCTGCGCGGCAACGGCGCGCGGGAGGTTGCGGAGATCGGCTCGCTGCCGACCCGGCTGGAGCTGGGGGAGCTGCCCGACCGCATCGGCGAGTTCCCGGTGATCGGCATCGCCGAGGACACGCTGGAGCCTCGCGAGCTGGACCCGGTGGGCTCGTTCGTCGTGACCGGTCCGCCGAGGTCCGGCAAGACCAATGCGATGAAGGCGCTGGTCGCCTCGATGCTGCGCCTGGATCCTGCGGTTCGCCTGTTCCACATCGGCGGAAGGCGTTCGCAGCTGCGCGAGCTGGCGCCATGGACGCGGAGCGCGATCACCCCAGACGAGGCGAAGGAGCTCGCGACCGAGCTCGCCGAGCTCGTCGCGGACGAGAGCATGGGTGTCCGGCTGATGATCGTCGTCGAAGACCTGCCGCAGTTCGCGGACTCACCAGCCGAGCGTCCCCTCAAGGCGCTCCTGCAGGCGGTCAACCGCAGCGAGCATTTCCTGATCGGAGACGCCGATGTGAGCCAGGTGACCAGCGGATTCGGATTGGTCGGCGACTTCAAGGCGGGGCGCAAGGGCATCGTGCTCAAGCCGGATGCGTTCGACGGAGATGCGATCTTCAAGGTGCCGTTCCCGAAGGTCAAGCGATCCGATTTCCCCGAGGGTCGTGGGATCTTCGTGCAGGCCGGTCGCGGTGTGACCGTGCAGCTTCCTCTGGTCGACAGCGCGACGCTCGAGATCCCCGAGCCCGCCGTCCGGGCCTGACGGTGCGCAGTCGGACCATGGGGATTCCTCCCCATGGTCCGAGCGCCGGAAGCCGGGTTAGGTTGTTGGTATCGGCCCGGTTGGCGGCCGGATTCCCGGACTGAAGGAGTTGACGATGGCTGATTTCGGAGCATCGTATGCAGAGATGGAGCAGGTGGCGTCGTCGCTGTCGCAGGCTCGTGATGACATCCAGGGTCAGCTGGACACGCTCAAGGGCCAGGTCGACACCCTGCTGGGCGATGACTTCAAGACGCAGCACGCGTCGGGCAAGTTCGGCGAGGGCTACGGCGAGCTGACCACCGGCCTGAAGAACGCCGTCGACGGCATCAACGACATGTCCGAGTCGCTCCTGGGCATGATGCGCGCAATCCAGGACCTCGACCAGCAGCTCGCAGGCAGCTGAGACTCCTTACGCGCTCGCATGGGCGGTGCCGCAGAGGGCGGGTGCTCCATCGGGAGCACCCGCCCTCTGCCGATCCGGCGACGGCCGGCATCCGCTCGTTCTCAGTCGGGCCGGCCGTACGCCTCCAGCCAGCGCAGCCACACTTCGCTCACGGTTGGGTAGGACGGCACCGCGTGCCACAGACGCGTGATCGGCACCTCGCCCACGATCGCCACGGTCGCCGAGTGCAGCAGTTCCGCGACGTCGGGTCCGACGAAGGTGGCGCCGATCAGCACGCCCCTGTCCTCGTCGACGACGGCGCGCGCCGTGCCCTCGTAGTGGTCGGCGTACGTGGAGGCGCCCGCCACCCACGACAGGTCGTAATCCAGGACGCGGATGCTGCGCCCCGCCGCCCGGGCGGCAGCTTCCGTGAGCCCGATCGACGCCACTTCGGGATCGGTGAAGGTGACCTGAGGGACGTGCTCGTGGTCTGCGGTCGCGACGTGCGCGCCCCACGGGGCGTCGTCGACCGGCCGTCCCTTCGCGCGTGCCGCGATGACGTCGCCGGCCGCGCGGGCCTGATACTTGCCCTGGTGGGTCAGCAGCGCCCGGTGGTTGACGTCGCCGACGGCGTAGAGCCAGTCGAAACCCCGCACCAGCATCGTGTCGTCCACCTCGAGCCAATCGCCTGGTGTCAGCCCGATGCTCTCGAGCCCCAGGTCGCCGGTGCGCGGGGTTCGTCCGATGGCGACCAGCACCTGCTCCGCCACCACCCGGCTGTCGTCGGAGAGCGTGAGCACGGCGTTCTCGTCGGTGCGATGCGCGGCGGTCACATCGACACCGCGCCGGATCGTCACGCCGAGCTTCGCGAGGGACGCCTCGACGAGTTCTCCGGCGAACGGCTCCATGTTCTGCAGGAGCGTGGAGCGCACGATCAACGTCACCTTCGCGCCGAGCCCGGCGTACGCGGTGGCCATCTCTGCTCCGACGACACCGCCGCCGATGATCGCGAGCGATGCAGGGACCGCTTTGGCGCTGGTCGCATCGCGGCTGGTCCACGGCTCGATCTCGCGCAACCCCGGGATGTCCGGCAACAGGGCGGCAGAGCCGGTCGCCACGGCGATCGCGTGCCGGGCACTGAGGTCGGTCACCGTGCCGTCGCCAGCGGTGACGCGCAGCTTCTTGATACCGGTGAACTCGGCGTGACCGCGGACGAGGTCGATGTCCGCGCCCTCGAGCCACTTCACCTGTGACGCGTCGTCCCAGTCGTGGGTGATGCCATCGCGTCGGCGAAGCACCGCGGCGGCGTCCACCTGTCCGGTCACCGCCTCGGCTGCTCCCGCCACATCCTGCGCTGCCCGCACCGCTGCGGCGCTGCGCAGGAGCGCCTTGGACGGCATGCACGCCCAGTACGAGCACTCACCGCCGACCAGTTCGGCCTCGACGATCACCGTCGACATGCCGCCCTGCACGGCACGATCGGCGACATTCTCGCCCACCGCCCCGGCTCCGATCACGATGACGTCGTATTCGCGTTCGCTCATGGCTCCACGCTAGCCCCCGGCTGTGTGCCCGCGGGGGGCTTGCGCACGTTCACGTGATACACCCGCGCCGTAGATGGTTCAAGGGGTTGGCTCGCGCGGCCTGAACCGGTTTCGTGGGCTGAACCGGTTTAGAAGCAATGGAGCCCGCATGCCCGCCGACCCGCGCCCGACGATCGCGGATGTCGCGCGCCATGCGGGTGTGAGCAAGGGCCTCGTCTCCTTCGCCCTCAACGACCGGCCGGGGGTCTCGCGCGAGAGCCGCGAGCGCATCCTCCACGTCGCCGAGGAACTCGGCTGGACGCCCAGCCTCCGGGCGCGTGCCCTGAGCACCGGCCGCTCCTTCGCGTGCGGCCTGGTGATCGGGCGAAGCGCGGATGTCATCGCCGCCGACCCCTTCTTCCCCGCGTTCATCGCCGGAATGGAGGACGTCTTCTCGGTGTCCGGTCAGGTGCTGGTGCTGGCCGTCGCGACACCGGGTCGACACGAGGCAGAGACGTATCGCGGGCTCGCGAAGGACCGGCGCGTGGACGGCGTGATCCTCACCGATCTGCGGGCAGGCGACGAAAGGGTGGCGCTCGTGGCCGAGCTCGGGCTCGACGCGGTCACGCTCGGTGTTCCCGATCAGCCGAGTCCCTTCTCCTCCATCTCCGTCGACGACGGCGCGGGCATCCGGCGTGCGGTCGACCACCTCGTAACGTTGGGCCATCGGCGGATCGCCCATGTCGCCGGCCCGGAGGAGATGCTGCACTCCCGTCGTCGCGCGATCGCGTTCCAGGATGCCGCGGATGCCGCGGGCATCGGATCCCAGACGATTCCCACCGACTTCAGCGCCGCCGAAGGAGCCGCCGCGACGCGCCGCCTGTTGGAGCAGAGCGAGCGACCCACCGCCATCGTCTACTCCAACGACCTCATGGCGGTCGCGGGACTGGGTGTCGCGCAGCGGACGGGTCTGCGCGTCCCCGAGGACCTCTCGCTCACCGGGTTCGATGACGCCGAGCTCGGCCGGCACCTGCACCCCTCGCTCACCACCGTCGCCACGGAGGCCAGACAGTGGGGCTCGGCGGCGGCGCGCACACTGCTGGCCGCGCTCGAAGGTGCCGACCCGCAGCATCTGACCCTTCCCGACCCCACCCTGATCATCCGCGAGTCGACCGGACCCGCCTTCCCCTGAGAGAAACCCTCGCGCGGCCCCCCGCCGCGCCCGAAACAAGGAGCAGCACATGCGACGACGCATCCTTCTCACCGCCGGAGCAGTAGCCGGCGTCCTGACCCTCACCGCCTGCGGCGGCGGCGGGGGCGGGGGTGATGCCGGCTTGGACAGCCACGGCGACATCACGATCTGGTACTCCAACAACGAGCAGGAGATCGCCTGGGGCAAGCAGATGGTCGAGGCGTGGAACGCCGACCACCCCGACGAGCAGATCAAAGCGCAGGAGATCCCGGCCGGCGCATCCAGCGAAGAGACGATCGGCGCGGCGATCACCGCCGGAAACGCGCCGTGCCTGATTTTCAACACCTCGCCGGCAGCGGTGCCGCTGTTCCAGAAGCAGGGCGGGCTGGTCGACCTCTCCGATTTCGAGGACGGCGATGACTACATCACCGCCCGCAGCGGTGAGATCGCGGATCAGTACCGTTCCGAGGACGGCGACTTCTACCAGATGCCGTGGAAGTCCAACCCGGTCATGATCTTCTACAACAAGACGATGTTCGCAGCGGCCGGGCTCGATCCGGAGAACCCCGCGCTGTCGACCTACGACGAGTTCCTTGCGACGTCCAAGACGCTCAAGGATGCCGGGGTCGCGCAGTACGCGATCAACCCGGCGCCCACCAGCGAATTCTTCCAGTCGTGGTTCGACTTCTACCCGCTCTACGCGGCGCAGACCGGCGGGACCCAACTGGTCGAGGACGCGAAGGCGACCTTCGACAGCGATGACGGCAAGGCCGTCGCCGACTTCTGGGCGACGTTGTACGAGGATCAGCTGGCCGGGCAGGAGCAGTACCAGGGTGACGCCTTCGCGGACGGCTACTCCGCGATGGCCATCGTCGGCCCCTGGGCCATCTCGGTCTACGGCGACGACGTGGACTGGGGCGCGGTCCCCGTGCCCACCCAGGACGGCACCGCTCCCGAGGACACCTGGACCTTCAGCGACGCCAAGAACGTCGGCATGTTCACCGCCTGCGAGAACAAGGGCACCGCGTGGGACGTGCTGAAGTTCGCCACCAGCGAGGAGCAGGACGGGGCGTGGCTCGAAGAGACGGGCCAGATGCCGCTGCGCCAGAACCTGACCGAGACCTACCCCGACTACTTCTCGGCGAACCCGGCCTATGAGCAGTTCGGCGACCAGGCCTCGCGCACGGTGGAGGTGCCCAACGTGCAGAACTCGGTCGAGATCTGGCAGGCGTTCCGCGACGGCTACTCGGAGTCCGTCATCTTCGGCGACACGGACGTGGACACGTTCCTCTCCGACACGGCGACCGAGGTCGACGATCTCGCGGCGGGGAACTGAGATGAGCACGACGCTCCAGCCGGCCGGACGGACGGGGGATGACCCCCGGCCGGCCGGCCGGGCGGCCGGTGCGCCGGATGACCACAGCACGCCGCGAAGGCGCCGGAAGCTCCTGGGCGCCAACCCACTCGGCATCCTGTTCGCCGCGCCGTACCTGATCTTCGTCCTGGTGATCTTCGCGTGGCCGATCGTCTTCGCGGTGTGGATGTCCTTCCAGGACTACTTCTTCGCAGCACCCGGCGCCGTCGTGGATCGACCGTTCGTCGGCTTCGACAACTACGTCGCGGTGCTCACCGATCCGGCGGTCTGGCAGTCGTTCGGCAACGTCGGGATCTTCCTCGTCATCAACGTGCCGCTGACCGTCGTGCTCTCGATCGTGCTCGCATCGGCGCTCGACCGCGTCGTGCACGCCCGCACGTTCTTCCGGGTGAGCTACTACGTCCCGTACGTGTCCGCGTCCGTCGCCGTCGTGGCCGTCTGGCTGTTCCTGTTCTCCAGCGGCGGACTTGTCAACAACATCCTGGGGCCGCTCGCGCCAGACCCGTCGTGGCTGGTCAACTCGAGCCTCGCGATGCCCACGATCGCGCTGTTCGTGACGTGGAAGGGACTCGGGTTCTACATCCTCCTCTACCTCGCGGCGCTGCAGAACGTGCCGAAGGAGCTGTACGAATCCGCCGCGATGGACGGCGGCGGCCGCATCCGGCAGTTCTTCTCGGTCACCGTGCCCGGCGTCCGCTCAGCGACCTTCCTGGTCCTGCTGCTGGCGACCATCACCGGGGCGAACCTGTTCACCGAGCCCTACCTGCTGACCGGCGGTGGCGGGCCCAACGGAGCCTCGACCTCCCCGGTCCTGCTGATGTACCAGAAGGGCATCGAGCAGGGCAATCCTGACGTGGCCTCGGCGATCGGCGTCATCCTCATCCTGCTCGTCCTGCTCATCGCGTGGGTCCAGCGCAAGCTCGTGGGAAGTGACGAGTCATGAAACGCGCACTCGGAAGCAAGATCGCGCTGTACATCGTGCTCAGCCTCGGCGCCCTGGCCTTCCTGTTCCCGTTCTATTACATGGTGGTCGGGTCGTTCCAGACTGACGTGGATGCCACCGTCGGCGGTGCCTTCCCCAACCCGGCGAACCTCACCGGCGAGAACTACGTGAACATCAACGAGCGGATCAACCTGTTCCAGGGCCTGGTCAACTCGGGGATCTTCACCGGCGGGGTGCTTCTTGGCACCGTGGTGTTCGGCGTGCTCGCCGGCTACGCGCTCGCCGTACTGGAATGGCGTGGGCGCGGAGCGACGTTCGCGCTGCTGATCCTGGTCCAGGTGGTCCCGTTCCAGATGCTGATGATCCCGCTGTACGTGATGATCGCCCGCGACTTCGGACTCTCCGACAACTATCTGGGCATGATCCTGCCGTTCCTGATCAACTCCACCGCGGTGATCATCTTCCGGCAGTACTTCCTGCAGCTGCCGAAAGATCTGTTCTCGGCCGCGCGCATCGACGGTGCGGGGGAGTTCCGCGTGCTGTGGAGCGTCGCACTTCCGCTCGTGCGTCCGGCATTGGTGACCGCCCTGCTGCTGACCTTCATCGGCCCGTGGAACGAATTCCTGTGGCCGTTCCTGATCACGAAGGAAGCCTCGATGCAGCCGCTGGCCGTGTCGCTGGCCAACTTCATCTCCAACATCGCGGCGTCCACCGCGAACCCCTTCGGCGCCATGATGGCCGGCGCCGTCGTGCTGGCGGTGCCCGCGGTGACCCTGTTCATCGTCTTCCAGCGGTACTTCACGACGAACGACCTCGGATCCGGGGTGAAAGGATGACCATGACTTCGATTCCCTATCGACTCACCCGCGTCGGCATCGTGATGACGCCGCGCGACGGCGACCCGCTCGAGGCGGAAGGCGTCCTCAACCCCGGCTCCGGGCGCGGGCCGGACGGCGAGTTGTACCTGCTGCCGCGCCTGGTCGCCGAGGGCAACGTCTCGCGCGTCGGCCTGGCCCGCGTCGTCGTCGAGAACGGCGTCCCGGTGTCGGTCGAACGCGAGGGCATCGTGCTCGAGCCCGATCGCGGGTGGGAGCGCGGGGTCGGCAACGCCGGCGTCGAGGATCCGCGCACGACCTGGATCGACGTGCTCGGCCTGCACGTCATGACCTACGTGGCTTACGGGCCGCTGGGTCCGCGGACGGCGATCGCGGTCTCGGAGGACCTCCGCGAGTGGCGGCGGCTGGGCCCGGCACTCTTCCGCTACGACGACGCGCTGGATATGGATCTGAACCTCTTCCACAACAAGGACACCGTGTTCTTCCCCGAGCCGGTGACCGCACCGGACGGCACCGCGTCGCTCGCCGTGCTGCACCGGCCGATGTGGAACCTCGACGAGACGAAGCCCGGTCAGGGCGTGCGCGTCCCCGCCGGAGTGAGCGACGAGCGTCAGTCGATCTGGATCAGCTACATCCCGCTGGCGGACGTGCAGCAGGATCTCGCCAACCTGGCTTTGTGGGGACAGCATCGGTTCGTCGCCGGTCCTGAGTACCCGTTCGAGGAGCTCAAGATCGGCGGAGGGCCACCCCCGCTGCGCGTGCCGGAGGGCTGGCTGGTGATCCATCACGGCGTCACCGGCGTGATCGACAGCGCGTTCTCGCAGCAGCAGAAGGTCAACTACGCCGCAGGCGCGCTGCTGCTGAGCGCCGACGATCCGTCCACCGTCATCGCGCGTACGGCCGAGCCGCTGCTGGCGCCCGAGACCGACGACGAGCGCAGCGGCATCGTGCCCAACGTCGTCTTCCCCACCGCGATCGAGGAGATCGACGGGCGGCTGTTCGTCTTCTACGGCATGGCCGATTCCAAGATCGGCGTCGCGCTCCTGGAGCGCACCGACGCCGCATCAACCTGAAACGAAGGAACGACATGACGACGCAAGCACGACGAGGTGCGCGCGTATCGGCTCTGGCCGGCGCAGCGGTCCTCGCTCTGACCATCTCACTCGCGGGACCCGCCGCGGCGCACGCCGACCAGCCGCCGCTGACGAACCTCGCGCACCTGGACTTCCTGCTGGACGAAGTCACACCGCCTGCGGACGTCGCCGGTCACACGACCTACCGCCTCGAGGAGGAACCGGCGCTCGTGATGCCGTGGACCTATGCCGATGCGCGCGACGGCGGCACATTCGAGCGGGTCGGCGGCGGCACGCTGGATCCTGCGACGGGGGACTGGGGCCAGGGCGCCTACAACGCCGACGACGTCGCACGCACCGCCGTGGTGTACCTGCGCCATTGGCAGCAGAGCGGGCAGGACTCGAGTCGGCAGAAGGCCTACGAGCTGCTCCGGTCCGTCGCCTACCTGCAGACGACGGACGGCGCGAATGCGGGCAACGTCGTGCTGTGGATGCAGCCCGATGGCGCTCTGAACCCGTCGGCGGAGCCGGTGGAGCTGCCGGATCCGTCCGACTCCGGCCCGAGCTACTGGCTCGCGCGCACCATCTGGGCGCTCGGCGAGGGATACGCCGCGTTCCAGGACGTCGATCCCGACTTCGCGGCCTTCCTCGAGGAGCGCCTGGCGCTGTCGGTCGGTGCACTTGATCGGCAGGTGCTCTCCCGCTACGGCGAGTGGACCGAGTCTGACGGCATGCGCGTGCCGGCATGGTTGATCGTCGACGGGGCGGATGCCTCGGCTGAGGCGGTGCTCGGACTCGCGGCGCGCGTGAGCGCCGAGCCCGACGACGTGGCATCGAGGGACGCCCTGCGGCAACTCGCCGAGGGGATCGCGGCGATGTCTGCGGGATCCGTGCGGTCATGGCCCTACGGTGCGATCCTGCCGTGGGCGCAGTCGCGCAGCATGTGGCACGCATGGGGCTCGCAGATGCCGGCGGCGCTGGCCGAGGCATCCGTCGTCCTGGGCGATCCGGCCCTGGGGGCGCCCGCCGTCACCGACGCGTCCTCGTTCTTCACCACTCTCCTGACCGCAGGCGGGCCGGACAACGGATGGTTCCCAAGTCCGACCGATCGGGTGCAGATCGCCTACGGTGCCGACTCACGGGTGCAGTCGCTGCTCGCGGTCGCCGACGCCACCGGTTCCGCCGGCTTCGAGGCGCTGGCCGGCATGCAGGCGGCCTGGTTCTTCGGGGCGAACGCCGCCGGGGCGAAGATGTACGACCCCGCCACCGGCGTCACCTTCGACGGTCTTCAGCCTGACGGCACGGTCAACCGCAACAGCGGCGCCGAGAGCACGATCCACGGCCTGCTGACGATGATCGCCCTCGACGAGCGTCCCGACCTCGCGGTGCGTGCCGCTTCGGTCGCCACGATCGCCGACCGTGACGGGCTCGAACTGATCGAGGCCGAGAGCGCCGCCGAGACCGACGGGACGATCACCACACCCGAGTCGTGGACCGGCGAGTCCAGCTGGTCGGGCGATTCGCTCACCCTCACCCGAGGTCAGCACGCCGTGGTCGACATCGGGACGGATTCGACGCGACGGTGGGTCGAGCCCGTGGTGTGGTCCGCGCCCGGGAACGCGAGCACGTCGGTGTGGACGGCGAATCGGGTTCCGCTCGGCCTTCTGCGCGAGTCCGCCCCGCCGCAGGGCATCTCGCCGACGGACGGGGTGCTGCTGCCGCGTCAACTCCAGCTGCCTGCGCTCGCCGACCGCGGCGCGGTCCGCGTGGACGTCCTGTCCGGATCCCTGCAGCTGGACGCGTTGATCGTGCGTCCGATCGCATCGCGTCTGCTGCTGACCGGCGCTGGCGGCTCGACGCAGCTCGTGCACTCCAGCGCTGCCGTGCCGCAGCGGGTGTCGGTCGGGTGGGACGGCGCAGCCGCCACTGCGGTGGTGTACGACTCAGCCGGTGGAGTGGTGCGCAGCTACGACGTTCAGGGCACGAGGACGGTGAGCGTTCCGAGCGGAGGATTCGCGATCATCAGCGGGTGAGGTTCGTCCGACAGCCGTGTCCGATTTCCGCTAGTGGATGTCGGGCGCGGCTGTCAGGATGAAGGCATGAGCCCGATCACGCCGACCGCTGCGAGGATGACGGGAGCGCCGGGGAACGCGTCCATGTCGTTCGACGAGCGCTACCGGGTGATCGACTCCCGCGACTCCCGGTTCGACGGGCAGTTCGTCACCGCGGTCCGATCCACCGGGATCTACTGCCGCCCGAGCTGCCCCGCCCGCACGCCGAAACCATCGAACGTCAGCTTCTTCGCCACCTCAGCAGCGGCGCATGAGGCGGGGTATCGCGCGTGCAAGCGCTGCCTTCCCGAGGCGGCGCCGGGATCGCCGGAGTGGAACCTGCGCGGCGACGCCGCGGGCCGTGCGATGCGCCTGATCGCCGACGGCGTCGTCGAGCGTGAAGGCGTTCCCGGCCTGGCGGCGAGGCTGGGCTACTCGTCGAGGCACCTGACGCGCATGCTCACCACCGAACTCGGCGCAGGGCCTCTGGCCCTCAGCAGGGCGCACCGCGCGCACACCGCGCGCATGCTGCTGGTGGGCACCGATCTGCCGGTGTCCGACGTCGCCTTCTCCGCGGGCTTCACCAGCATCCGCCAGTTCAACGACACGATCCAAGAGGTGTTCGAAATGACGCCCCTGCAGTTGCGCGCACGCCGCCGTCGGGCGCTGACGGCTGCGCCCGGCACGATCGACCTGGTGCTGCCGCATCGCGGTGCGCTGGATGCGGCCGGACTCTTCGGATGGATGGCCGCCCACGCCGTTGCCGGTGTCGAGACGGCGACCGCCGAGACGTTCGCGCGCACGATCGCCCTGCCCGGCGGACCGGCGTGGTTCGAGATGCGCGTCGATGAGACGGGCCGCGTGCGCCTGCGGGCCCGCCTGACCAGCCTCGCCGACCTCTCCTCGCTCGTCGCGCGGGCCCGGAGGCTCTTCGATCTGGACGCCGATCCGCTCGCCGTCGACGAGGCGCTGTCGCAGCAGCCGCAGCTGGCGCCCCTGGTGGCGCGGATCCCCGGCGTCCGGGTACCCGGCGCGGTCGACCCGCACGAGATGCTCATCCGCGCGATGATCGGTCAGCAGATCTCGGTGGCCGCGGCGCGCACCGCGATGAGCTGGCTCGCCGCAGCGCTCGGAGAGCGCACGGATGTCGCCGGGAGCCCAGCGATCCTCTTCCCGACGATGGCGGCGCTGGCCGAGCACGGCCCCGAGGTGCTGCGCGGTCCTGCCGCCCGCGTGCGGTCGATCACGAACGCCGCGACCGCGCTGACCTCCGGCGAACTCGACCTCGGACCCGGCGACGACGGTGCGCACCAGCGCGCCGCGCTGCTGGCGATGCCCGGCATCGGCCCGTGGACCGCCGATTACGTGCGGATGCGCGTGCTCGGCGATCCGGATGTGCTGCTGCCCGGCGATGTCGCCGCCCGTGCCGGCGCGGCGTCGGCGGGTATCCCCGCCGACGCCGCGGGCCTGACCGCCTGGGCCGCACGGGCCGCGCCCTGGCGCAGCTATCTGATGGCGCACCTTTGGTACGCGGCGCCGGTGACGAGTTCGTGGCGTGCGCCTGTCGTCGGGGGACCCGATCCGGCGCGGGTCGCAGGCGCCCGCCGACCCACGCCCGACATCCCTGACCCTGCAACCGGTACGGAGAATCCCTCATGAGCACCGCCGTCATCCAGACCCTCGACACACCCGATGGACCCTTCACCCTCGTCGCCGACGACCGGGGGCGGGTCCTCGCGTCCGGGTGGAGCGCCGACCACGACGAGATCCTGCACCGCATCGGCCCGTCCGCGCGCCCGCAGTCGGTCGTGGCGGGGGAGACGGATGCCGCGGACGCAGTCCTCGCCTACTACGAGGGCGACCTCTCGGCGATCGACGACGTCGAGGTCGTCCAGTCGGGCACCGCCATGCAGCTGGCCGGCTGGTCGGCGTTGCGGGGCATCGAGCCGGGGCATCCGCTCTCCTACAGCGAATTCGCCGCCGAACTCGGATCGCCCGCAGCCGTGCGGGCTGCAGCATCCATCTGCGCCCGCAACGCCCCCGCGCTGTTCGTGCCCTGCCATCGCGTCCTGCGTTCGGACGGATCCCTCGGCGGCTTCGCCTGGGGGCTGGACGTGAAGCGCAGCCTGCTGGCGCGCGAAGCGCGCGGCTGAAGATCGGGGTTGCGGCTTCCGCCGCGCAGGAATACTCTGGAGGGCTGTCGCCCGCCGCCCGCGGGCCCGTCGAAGGAGGATGCCATGAACACGATCGCCGTCGCCGTCACGCCGGTCGCCGCCGTCCTCCGCATTCGCGCGGCGCGCCGCGGCCCGAACGGAACCGCCGTACTGCTCGGCTGAGCCGGGTCGGCTCGCCCGCGAGGGCATAGAGCCGGCACCATACGCGTTCTCGTTCGTCAGTCGTTGCCGGCGTCGCTGTTCCCGGACGCCTCGACGACTCCTTCTGCCTCTCCACCTGCGCGACATCCTCCAAGGATCATGATCTCCACCCCTCCTGCACACGACGGCCGCCTCTCCACGCCGAGGGCGCTCCTGCGCCTGCTGCCCTTCGCGAAGCCCGTTCTCGGGCGCCTCATCCTGGGCGCCGTCAGCGCGCTCATCGCCAGCCTGCTCGCCCTGACGATCCCGCTCGTCCTGGAGGTCATCGTCCAGGGGCCGATCGCGTCGGGCGACTTCGGGCAGATCGCGTGGGGCGCGACCGCGATCCTCGTCCTCGGCCTCTTCGAGGCGGTCATGGTGTGGCTGCGGCGCTGGTTCGTGCTCGGACCCGCGACGATGGTCGAGTACGAGATCCGCGAGAGCTTCTACGCGCGGCTGCAGCGGCTGCCCGTCTCGTTCCACGACAAGTGGCAGTCCGGTCAGCTGCTCAGCCGCATGATGCAGGACATCAGCATGCTGCGGCGATGGCTCGCCTTCGGCCTGGTGCTCCTGGTCGTCAACGTCCTGACGATCGCGGTCGGCACGGTGCTGCTGTTCCGCTGGCACTGGCTGCTCGGCACGACCTTCCTCGTGGTCTCGGCACCCCTCTGGTACGCCGGCTACCGGTTCGAGAAGACCTATGGCACCCTTGCCCGGCAGAGCCAGGACCAGGCGGGAGACCTTGCGACCTCGGTCGAGGAGAGCGTGCACGGCATCCGCGTGCTGAAGGCGTTCGGCCGCGGCAAGCACGCGCTGCGCAAGTTCACCCGCCAGGCCGAGACGCTGCGCGAGACCGAGCTCAGCAAGGCCATGGCGGTCGGTGGCATCTGGTTCTGGCTCGTCCTGCTCCCCGACATCGCCTTCGCGCTGTGTCTCGGGGTCGGGATCTACCTGACCGCCCTCGGGCAGCTCCAGAGCGCCGAGCTCGTCGCCTTCTTCGTGATGGCCACGGTGCTGCGCTGGCCGATGGAGTCGATCGGCTTCCTGTTCTCGTTCCTCCTGGACGCGCGGACGGCGACCGACCGCATCTTCGAGGTCTTCGACGAGCAGAACGCGATCACCGATCCCCGATCGCCCGTCACCATCGAGCATGCTCGCGGAGAGCTCGCGTTCGAGAACGTGCACTTCCGGTATCAGGATGCCGCGGCATCCGAACGCGACCTCATCGACGGTGTCGACCTGGTGCTGCGTCCGGGCGAGACGATGGCGCTGGTGGGTCTGACCGGATCGGGCAAGACCACCCTGACCACGCTCCCGACGCGCCTGTACGACGTGACCGGCGGGCGCGTCACCCTGGACGGCGTCGATGTGCGGGATCTGAGCCTGCGCGAGCTGCGCACCCACATCGGCATGGCCTTCGAGGATGCAACCCTGTTCTCGCAGACCGTGCGCGACAACGTGCTCCTCGGTCGCGAAGACCTCGAGCCCGGCAGCCCCGAGGCCGAGCGGGTCCTGCGCGAGGCCCTCGGCGTCGCACAGGCGGGCTTCATCGACGACCTCCCCGACGGCGTCGACACGATCATCGGCGAAGAGGGCCTCAGCCTCTCCGGCGGTCAGCGACAGCGGCTCGCGCTCGCGCGCGCCGTCGCCGCGCGGCCCTCGGTGCTGGTGCTGGACGACCCGCTGTCGGCGCTCGACGTCGACACCGAGGCGCTCGTCGAGGACGCCCTGCGGGAGGTCCTGCACAGCACGACCGCCCTGGTCGTCGCCCACCGGCCGTCCACGGTCATGCTCGCCGACCGGGTCGCGCTGCTGGAGGCCGGACGCGTCACTGCGGTCGGGACGCACTCGGAGCTGCTGCGCGACAGCGAGCACTACCGGCACGTCATCACGAGCCTGGAGACGGATGAGGCGCTCCGACAGGCGCAGGCACAGGAACCGGATCTGGATCAGGCGATGGAGGTGAAGCGATGAGCACGGTCACCGTGACGGGAACCGCGGGCGAGGACCGCTCGGACTACACGCGCGACGAGAGCCGCTCGATCCGCCGCCGGTCGCTGCGCCTCCTCGGATCCCTGATCTCGCCGCTGCGCTGGCAGCTGGTGCTGGCCGGCGTCGTGCTGGTCGTCTCGACCGCGCTGCGCGTGATCGGACCCCTGCTGCTGGCGTACGGCTTCGACACGGCCCTGCCCGCCGCGGTGGAGCAGATGAACTGGCTCCCCACGATCGGCGTGGTCGTGGTGTACCTGCTCTCCGGCATCGGCGGCGCCGCCCTCATCGGCTGGTACGTCGTGGTCGCGGCGCGCCTGACGCAGGCAGTCATGCTGGAGCTGCGGAAGCGGATCTTCCTGCACACGCAGCGCCTGAGCCTCGAATTCCACGAGTCGTACACCTCGGGCCGGATCATCTCGCGCCAGACGAGCGACCTCGACACGATCCGCGAGCTGTTGGACGGCGGGCTGAACGAGCTGGTCTCCGGCGTGCTGTACGGCGTGTTCACGCTCGTCGCGCTCTACTTCCTGGACTGGCAGTCCGGCGTGATCCTGACGGTAGCCGGCATCCCGCTGTTCCTGCTCATGCGCTGGTTCTACCTCCGCTCGCAGGCGGTGTACCGCGAGTCGCGAGTGGTCAGCGCGCAGGTCATCGTGAAGTTCGTCGAGACGATGACGGGCATCCGCGCCGTCAAGGCGTTCCGCAAGGAGCAGCGCAACGACGACGAGTTCGGCGAGCTGGCCCTCAAGTACCGCGACGTCAACATCCGCTCGATCCGCCTGTTCGGAACCTTCGAGCCGGGACTCATGGCGATCGCCTCGGTCGCGCTCGCGCTGATCGTGCTCTGGGGCGGCATCCGTGTCGCGGACGGCTCGATCCTGGTCGGAACGCTGCTGGGCTCGGTCGTCTTCGTCCGCAACTTCTTCTCGCCGATGCAGGAGGTGGCGTTCTTCCTGAACTCCTACCAGTCCGCCACCGCCGCGCTGGAGAAGGTCTCGGGAGTGCTGGAGGAACAGCCCACCGTGCCTGATCCCGAGAAGCCGGTCGACCTGTGGAACGCGCGCGGGCACATCCGGTTCCAGGACGTGCACTTCGGCTACTCCGACGATCGGGTGATCCTGCCGGACTTCACGCTCGACATCCCCGCCGGGCAGACCGTTGCACTCGTGGGCACCACCGGTGCCGGCAAGTCGACGCTCGCGAAGCTCGTCTCGCGCTTCTACGACCCGTCCTCCGGCAGCGTCAGCCTGGACGGCGTGGACCTGCGCCGACTGCACCCCAAGGACCTCCGGCGCGCGATCGTCATGGTCACGCAGGAGGCGTACCTGTTCAGCGGGACCGTCGCCGACAACATCGCGTTCGGCAAGCCCGACGCGACGATGGACGAGATCCGCGCGGCTGCGCGGGCGGTGGGGGCGGATGCCTTCATCGAGGCACTCCCGGACGGCTACGGCACCGACGTGAACAAGCGCGGCGGTCGCGTCTCTGCGGGGCAGCGCCAGCTGATCTCGTTCGCCCGGGCGTTCCTGGCGGACCCGGCGGTGCTGATCCTGGACGAGGCGACGGCCTCGCTCGACATGCCGTCGGAGCGCCAGATCCAGGAGGCCCTGCAAACCCTGCTGGCCGACCGGACCGCGATCATCATCGCCCATCGGCTCTCGACCGTCGCCATCGCCGACCGGGTGCTCGTGATGGAGCACGGCGAGATCATCGAGGACGACACCCCCGAGGAGCTCATCGCCGGCACTGGCAAGTTCGCGCAGCTGCACGCCGCGTGGCGGGAGTCGCTGGTCTGAGCCGGTGCCCGCGGGTGTCGACCGGCGCTCTCGGCGCTTTGCGTCGGAGGACGTGACGAACGTCGGAGGATTCACGCGAATCCTCCGACGGAAGGCACATCCTCCGACGCGCGGAAAGCACATCCTCCGACGCGCGGAAGGCACATCCTCAGACGGAAGGACCGAGCGGATGCCGCGCAGCGCCCGCCCCGCGCTACAGGCGGATCTCGGCGATGACCTCGCCGTACTCGGTCTCACCCACCGGTGTGAACCCGACGCGCTCGAAGAACGCTTGCGGGCCGCCCTCGCCCGCTTCGTAGATCACGTCGACGCGGTCGACGCCGCGGTCGCGCGCCTCTTCGAGGAGCTTCTGCACCGCGAAGCGGCCGACGCCGCGACCCTGATCGTCGGCGTCGACGTTGATTCGCCACAGCACCGACTGGAAATGCTCCTCGGGCGCCTCGGGATCGAAGTTCGCGCTGACGAAGCCCACGACCTCGTTCGCATCGAGCACGACCCGCTGCCACGATGTCTGCGGATTGATCACGGTGGCCGCGATCCCATAGCTCACCGGGGCCAGATACTGCTCCTGCCCGGGCTTGAGGGACATGTTGTTGACCGCCACGATCGTCGCAGCGGACAGTTCGACCAGACGCAGCTCAGCCATAGCCACAGGCTAGTGGTCGGATCGCCGAATCGCGAAGGCGAGGAACGCGGGTTCATTCGGCTCTCACACACAGAAGTATCTCGATGTCGAGATACTTCGGCGTTGAGATAGTCTGGAAACGACGACCGAATGGAGACCACGACGGTGACCGACTCGACCATCATCTACACCCACACCGATGAGGCGCCGGCGCTCGCGACCGCATCCTTCCTGCCGATCGTGAAGGCCATCACAGGTCAGGCGGGAGTCGACGTCGAAACGCGCGACATCTCGCTCGGCGGTCGTATCCTCGCGGCGTTCCCGCAGAAGCTGACTCCCGAGCAGCAGGTCGGCGACGCGCTGGCCGAGCTCGGCGGACTCGCCACGCTGCCCGAGGCCAACATCATCAAGCTGCCCAACATCTCGGCGTCCATCCCGCAGCTGAAGGCCGCCGTCGCCGAGCTCCAGGCCCAGGGTTACGACATCCCCGACTATCCCGACGAGGCCGACACCCTCGAGGCCAAGGACGTCCGCGCACGGTACGACCGCATCAAGGGCTCGGCCGTGAACCCGGTGCTGCGCGAGGGCAACAGCGACCGCCGCGCGCCGCTGTCCGTGAAGAACTACGCGCGCAAGCATCCGCACCGCAACAAGGCCTTCGCGACCGGCTCCAAGACACGTGTCGCCACGCTCGGCCACGACGACTTCAAGTCCAACGAGAAGACCGTGGTCATCCCGAGCGACGACGTCCTGACGATCCAGCACGTCGCCGAGGACGGCACGGTGACCCAGCTCAAGACCGGCATCAAGGTGCTCCCGGGCGAGATCATCGACGCGACCTTCCTGTCCGCGTCGGCGCTCGACGCCTTCCTGGCGCAGACGCTGGCGGATGCCGCGGACGACGACGTGCTCTACTCGGTGCACCTCAAGGCGACGATGATGAAGGTCAGCGATCCGATCATCTTCGGGCACGTCGTGAAGGCCTACTTCGCGGACGTCTTCGACCGGTACGGCGATCGCATCGCCGAGGCGGGGCTGACCCCCAACGACGGTCTGGGTGCGATCCTCGCCGGGCTCCCGTCGGTGGACATCGGCGATGACATCGCCGCGGCGATCACCGCAGACCTCGAGCGCGGACCGAGACTGTCGTACACGAACTCCGACAAGGGCATCACCAACCTGCACGTGCCGTCGGATGTCATCGTGGACGCCTCGATGCCGGCCCTCATCCGCAACGGCGGAAAGCTCTGGGGTGTCGACGGCGGCGAGGACGACACCCTCGCCGTCATCCCCGACTCCTCCTACGCCGGCGTCTTCCAGACCGTGATCGACGACGTGATCGCCCACGGGCCGCTCGACCCCGCGACGATCGGTTCCGTGCCGAACGTGGGCCTCATGGCCCAGGCCGCCGAGGAGTACGGCAGCCACGACAAGACGTTCGAGATCGCCGCCCCGGGCGTGGTCCAGGTGCTCGACCAGGCGGGCGACGTGCTGATCGAGCACACCGTGCAGACCGGCGACATCTGGCGCGCCACGCAGACCAAGGACATCCCGATCCGCGACTGGGTGAAGCTCGCCGTCTCACGCGCCCGCGCGTCCGCGACTCCGGCGGTGTTCTGGCTGGACAAGACGCGCTCGCATGACGCCGCGCTGATCGAGAAGGTCGCGACCTATCTGAAGGATCACGACACCGAGGGCCTCACGATCGAGATCCTGCCGCCCGCCGAGGCGACGCAGTACTCGCTGGACCGGCTGCGCCAGGGCAAGGACACCATCTCGGTGACCGGCAACGTGCTGCGCGACTATCTCACCGACCTGTTCCCGATCCTCGAGGTCGGCACGTCGGCCAAGATGCTCAGCATCGTGCCGCTGCTCGCCGGCGGCGGACTGTTCGAGACGGGCGCCGGCGGGTCGGCCCCCAAGCACGTGCAGCAGCTCGTCGAGGAGAACTACCTCCGGTGGGACTCGCTGGGCGAGTTCTTCGCCCTCGCGGCATCGCTGGAGCACCTGGCGACGACCACGGGCAACGTGCGGGCGCAGGTCCTGGCCGACACACTGGATGCCGCCACGGGAACCTTCCTGGAGAACGACAAGTCGCCCGGGCGCGCACTCGGGACGATCGACAACCGGGGGAGCCACTTCTACCTCGCCCTGTACTGGGTGCAGGAGCTCGCCGCCCAGCAGGCGGATCCCGAGCTGGCGGCGATCTTCGCGCCGGTCGCCGAGGTGCTTTCGACGCACGAGCAGCGGATCGTCGACGAGCTGCTTGCCGTGCAGGGCTCGCCGGCCGAGATCGGCGGGTACTACCGCCCCGACGAGGAGCTGGTCGAGGCGATCATGCGGCCGTCGGACACGTTGAACGGGATCATCGATTCGATCGGCTGAGCGCCGGGACGAACCGGTCGAGGAGCCGGATGCTGCGGCATCCGGCCCCTCGCCGCGTGCAGGGGAGACCAGCGGTGCGGGAGGTCTCGATACGCTCGATGGCGCTCGCTACTCGACCTTGACACGCTGACGCATTCACGCGGGCTTCGCTCGCATCGACCCGTCACGTGTCAGTAGTGCACAGAGACCTCGGTGCCGATCGGCGCCCAGTCGAACACGTACTCGGCGGCACTCACGGGCATGTTGATGCAGCCGTGGCTCATCTGGTTGCCGAAGTTGTCGTGCCAGTAGGTCCCGTGGAGGGCCTCGTCGCCGTTGTAGTACATGACGTACGGCACGTCCGGCGTGAAGTAGTACGGCGCCTTCGTCAGATCGCGGTTTCCCATGTTCTGCGAGGTGAGCTTCGAATTGATCCGGAAGTTGCCGGTTCCCGAGTTGAAGCCGTCCTTGCCCGACGAGATGTACCAGGACTGGACCACCGCGTTGTTCTCGTAAAGGACCGCCTGCTGGTCGCTGAGGTTCACCTCGATGCGACGGGCGAGCGTCGTGATGACCGGCGCGACCTCGGTGACCGGGAGCGTGAACGCGGCGTTGCCGGTCGACAGCTGGGTGGCGTAATCCGATGCGACGCTCGACGTGTCGCCGAGGGCGCGGCCGGAGATGCCGGCAGCCTCCTCGCGGAGCACGTCGCCGCTGGAGTCTGTGATGACCTTGCCGTTCTCGGCCGCCCGGTTCACGAGCGGGGCCAGAGAATCGACCATCGGCTGGATCGCCGCCGCGTCGGCGCTGATGTCGAAGGTTCCGTCATCGGTCGGCTGGACGGTGATCCAGGATGCCGCGACCGCGCGATCGATCGGCACCGTGCGCTCGGTCCCGACGTAGAAGCCGGCGGTGTCGAGCATGCTGTTCAGCGTCGCCGTCGACGCTTCGGCGGTCGCCGTCGAGGTGATGGCCGCGACTTCAGCCGGCGTCGCGTCGAGCTCGACGCGGGACTCGCCGTCGGCGAGCGCGGTCTGCAGGGCGAGGCGGACGGATTCGACGTCCACACCGGTTCCGGGCTCGGCGGGAGTCGTCATGAAGCTGGCGGTGGCGGCATCGAAGGCGATCGTCGCATCGACGGGGTCGGTGTACAGCGCCGGTGCTGCTTCGCGCAGCGCCGTTGTCGCGGCCTCCTCGTCGATGCTGACAGCGGCCGTCGAGGGGTCTGCGAACCAGGTCGTCGGGTTCCACATCGGGTGCAGGGCGAACGCCCGGTCGGCGAGCGCCCGCGAGTCGACGGAGGCGCCGAGCTCGGCGGCGGTGACCTCGGCGTCGCCACCGTCACCCGTGAGCACGACGGTCGTGGTGGCCAACTGCGCCGCCACGGCGTCGGCCGCGGCACCGGGGGTGGAAAAGCCCACCGGGACGCCGGCGATCGAGGTGCCGGGGGCGATGAGGACGAGGGAGGAGGCGACGAGCGCGATGACTGCGGCTCCGGCCGGAACGCCGATCCACCAGCCGAGGTGCTTGCTGCGCTTCGGGGGCTCGGCGGGAGCCCATGCGTATTCGCCGGTCGTCGCGTCGCCAGGAGGCGCTGCGGCGTCGCCGACCGGCCCGTCGACGATCGCATCGTCGTCCGGCGCACTGTCAGCGTTCGGTCTGGTGACCACATCCGTCACGCGATCACCCCCGTGTCGTGCGAATACGTCCCTTTATGGTACGCGACGCCGCACCGCCGGCAGGCAACGGTGTGGTCACGACCCGGTCGGGGAGATCCGAGGTCAGGGAGTGCAGATCTCCTGGAACGACTCGCTGGTCTCCTGGAACTTCGTGCCGAGTTCGGTGAGGTCCTCGACCTTGGAGACATCGCCCTGCGTGACGGCCGTCATGACCTCCCCCGCTTGCGCGAACATGTCGCGCAGCGCAGGCAGGAGTGCGGCCACCTCGTCGTTCGTCACCTGTAACGCCGCGCCCGCGAGCTTCTCCGCCGCGGCGTTCATCGCCTCGGCGACGGCGGCGGGGTCCTCGGCGCCGGACGTCTCGAACTCCGCGGTCGCGTCCGAGATCGTCTCCTGGACGAGCGCACACGCGTCCTGCGTCGACTGGCCGCCATCACCTGGGGCATCCTCGTTCTGCGAGGAGCCGCCGCCGGTGCCCGACGGGGCGGGAGCGCCCGTGCAGCCGGCGAGGCCGAGAAGTGCGACCGCACTCAGCGTCGTGATGACGACGAGCCGGGGGGCGGAACGTGCGATCCTGCGGGGCATGGTGTCCTCCTCGTGGGCTTTCCACTGTAAGCGACTCGCCGGTCCGTGTCCCAGGCATCCGTCCGCCGCCGCAGCGTCGTTGCCGGCCGATCACGGAATGTAACGCTTTTGTAAACACCCCGTTCAAATCAGTCCGAACGCTTGCGGCATGTTTGTTCGTAAGGTCTACTAACAAACATGACCGCATCAGAGCGCAGCAGCTCGATCACGCTCGAGCAGCCGACCACGGCACCCGCGGGCGCTCGCTCGTTCGGTGCCGGCCGGGCATTGCGCCAGGGGTCGAAAGTCCTGCCCGAGCACGCGCGAGGACACAACCGTTCGCTGCTGCTGCAGACGCTCTTCCACCAGGGGGCGATGAGCCGCGCCGATCTCTCACGCGAGACCGGACTGACCCGCGTGACCATCTCCGACCTCATCAGCGATCTCATCGCCGACGGCTTCGTCGCCGAGATGGGCGTGCGCGAGGCATCCGGACCGGGAAAACCCGCCATCCTGGTCGATCTCGATCGCGCGGGTCACCGCATCGTGGGAATCGACCTGTCCGGCAGCGACGCCTTCATCGGGGCCGTCCTCACCCTCGACGGGAACATCGTGGTCCGCCGCGAAGTGCCGGTTCCGACCGAGGGCGATGTGATCGAGACGGTCGTCGCGCTGGCGCGCGACCTCGTGGCCCAATCCCACGCGCCGGTCCTCGGCGTCGGCGTGGGCACGCCGGGTGTCGTCGGCGATGACGGCGTGATCCTCACCGCACCCAACCTGCGCTGGGCGGGCTTCGACCTCGAGGGTGCGCTGGAGCGCGCGCTCGGCCTGCCGGTCCTGGTGGCCAACGACGCGAACGCCGCAGTGCTGGCCGAATACACCTTCGGCGGCGCGGGAGACGACGTCCTGCTGGTGAAGGTCGGCCGAGGAGTCGGCTCAGGACTCCTGGCATCCGGTCGTCCGATGCGCGGCGCACACTTCGCCGCAGGCGAGATCGGCCACGTCACCGTCGGCACCGACGGTGGACCGCTGTGCGTGTGCGGGAAGGTCGGATGCCTCGAAGCCTGGCTGGCCGTGCCGGCCCTGACCGCGCGCCTGGCCGCCGCCGCGGACGACGCGGCGCGCATCGGCATTCTGAGCGACGCGGGGGAGCGGCTCGGCATCGCCCTGGCACCCATCGTCGGCGTGCTCGACGTCTCGGAGATCGTGCTCTCCGGACCCCCTGAACTTCTCGACGGACCCCTCGCAGCTGCGACCGTCGAGACCCTCCGCGCACGGACGCTCGCCGAGTTCCACGACGGCGTGCGGGTGCGGATGACGGAGCAAGGCCAGGACATCGTCCTGCGCGGAGCTGCCGTCATGGTCCTCTCCGGACAGCTCGGGGTGTCGTAGGCACCCGAAATCCCCCGGATGGGTCACCCGGCCCAGCCGAACACCAAGAAAAAGGAAGACACCATGAACAAGAAGCTCGGAGCACTCGCGCTCGTCGGCGCTTCGGCTGTCGCGCTCGCCGGTTGCGCGGGCGGCAGCGGTGCCGCGCCCAGCGATGCCGCCGGTGGCGAGATCACCGTGTGGCTCGTCGGCACCGACACCCCGGACACCGCGCGCGACTACCTCAAGAAGACGTTCGAGTCCGAGAACGAGGGCTGGACGCTCAAGGTCGAGGAGAAGACCTGGGCGGACACGAACGAGACCTATGTCGCCGCGCTGTCGTCGAACGACTCGCCGGATGTCGTCGAGGTCGGCAACACGCAGGCGCTCGGCTTCATCGACCAGGGCCTGTTCGCCGACATCACCGACATCAAGGAAGATCTCGGCGGCGATGACCTGCTCCCCGGCCTCGTGGACGCGGGGACCTACGACGACGCGTTCTACGCAGCGCCCTACTACGCCGGTGGACGCATCGTCTTCTACTCGCCGCAGCTGGTGACCGCGCCGGTCCCCGCGACCCTGGACGACTACGTCGCCCAGGGGATCGCGATGGAGACGCCCACGATGTCGGGCATCTACGCGCCGGGCAAGGACTGGTACAACGCGCTTCCCTACGTCTGGGCGCACGGCGGAGAGATCGCCGTCCAGGATGGCGACGAGTGGGACGCGCAGTTCTCCAGCGACGACAGCGTCGCAGGGCTCGAACAGCTCCAGGAGGTCTACCTCAACGCCACCAACGCTCCCGCCGACGGCGACGAGGCCAACCCCCAGGTGCCCTTCTGCGCCGGCGAGGTCGGCTATCTGTCGGCTCCCGGCTGGGTGAAGTGGTCGATCCTGGCGGAAGCGGACGCCGAGAACCCGGGGTGCCCCGACACCTACGGCACCGACCTCGCAGCGTTCCCGCTACCCGGTATGACGGCGGGCGAGACCGCGCCCATCTTCGCCGGCGGCTCGAACATCGCCGTCGCGCAGAAGAGCGCGAACCCCGAGATGGCCAAGGCCGCGCTGAAGGTCCTCCTCTCCGAGGGCTACCAGCAGCTGCTGGCCGAGGGCGGGCTCACCCCTGGCCTCATCTCCGCAGCATCCTCGCTGCCGGACGACGCAATCACCCAGGCTCAGGCCACGGCGCTCGCGAACTCGAAGTTCACCCCGATGAGCCCGAACTGGACCGAGGTCGAGTCGGCGCTGATCATCCCGGACGCCCTCGTCAAGATCGCGCAGGGCGGCGACGTCAAGGCGATCGCCACCGATCTCGACTCGCAGATCGAGGCGATCCTCAACAAGTAGTGCACACGGCGGGGGTCCCGGCCACGGGGCCCCCGCCGCTCTGCGCAGCACCCCCCTGCGCAGCACCCCGACACACAGAGAGGAGACCCCATGAGCGACACCTCTACCGACACCGCCACCGACACCGCCACTGCGGTCCGCGCAGCCCGTCCGGGCTCCGGTGCAGCCGCGTCCCGCGTGCGCGGTCCCCGCGAGAAGGCACGCGCCCGGCGCGAAGCGCGCGGCGGCTGGAGCCTGCTGGGTCCGTCCGTGATCATCCTGGGCGTCATGGTCGGCTACCCGGCCGTGCTGATGGTCATCCAGTCCTTCACGGACTACAGCGTCAAGAACAAGGTGCAGGGCACCCTCCCCGACTTCGTCGGCTTCGACAACTACCTCGAGGTCTTCACGCAATCCGACTTCCCGGCCGTGCTCGTGCGCAGCCTCGCGCTGATGGTCGCCATGACGGTGCTGATCATCGGCCTCGGCGTCCTGGTGGCGGTGCTGATGACCCGTCTCGGTCGCGGCTGGCGCATCACCGTGTCGGTCGGCCTCCTGCTCGCCTGGGCGATGCCGCCCCTGGCCGCCACCACCGTCTGGGGCTGGATCTTCGACACCCAGTACGGCCTGGTCAACTGGGCGCTGAACACCCTGACCGGCACCGACGACTGGACGAATCACTCCTGGCTCATCGACCCGATGTCGTTCTTCTTCGTGCTGATCATCATCGTCGTCTGGCAGGGCGTGCCCTTCGTCGCGTTCACCACCTACGCCGCGCTCGGCCAGGTCCCCGGTGAAGTGCTCGAGGCGGCATCCCTCGACGGAGCCACCGGCATCAAGCGCTTCCGCTTCGTCGTCTTCCCGTACCTGCGCAGCGTCCTCATCGTCGTCCTGGTCCTCCAGGTCATCTGGAACCTGCGCATCTTCACCCAGGTCTACGCGCTGCAGTCCCGCGGAGGGCTCGCGTCCGAGACCAACGTGCTCGGCACTTACATGTTCCGGCAAGGCCCCGGCGACTTCGGCTTCACGAGCGCGATCGGCGTGATCATGGTCGCGCTGCTGCTGATCCTGTCGTGGCGCTACGTGCGCTCGACCCTCAAGGAGGAGGAGCTGTGAGCACTCAGATCAACGCCGGCACGCAGCTCGGCACGATCGGCGTCGACGAGATCCTCGAGGACGGCGGGAAGCCGCTGGCGCCAAAGCGCCGTTCGATCGAGGCGCGTCGACCCTCCAGCAAGCGCATCGTGACGCGCACCCTCCTGAACATCGCCGCCTTCATCGTCTTCATCTGCTCGGTGTTCCCGGTGTACTGGATGATCAACATGTCGCTCACGCCGAGCAACAAGATCATCAGCCGCACGCCGAGCCTGCTGCCGCTCGAGATGACGTTCAAGAACTACGTCACAGCCTGGACGCGCGAAGCGGCTCCCGGTCAGACCGATTTCCCGCACGGGCTCATGACCTCGACCATCGTCACGGTCGGCGTCCTGATCGCCACCCTCCTGTTCGCGTTCCTCGCCTCCGTCGCCCTGGCCCGGTTCGCGTTCCGCGGGCGACGCCTGTTCATCGTCTCGGTGCTGGTCATCCAGATGATCCCGGGCGAGGCGATGATGTTCACGATCTACGGCATGATCGACGACTGGCGTCTGATGAACACGATGCTGGGGCTGGGGATCGTCTACCTCGCCTCGGTGATCCCGTTCACGATCTGGACGCTGCGCGGATTCGTGGCGGGTGTCCCCGCCGACCTCGAAGAAGCCGCCATGATCGATGGGTGCACCAAGTCGCAGGCGTTCTGGAAGGTCACCTTCCCGCTGCTGGCTCCGGGACTCGTCGCGACCGGCATCTTCGCGTTCATCCAGGCATGGAACGAGTTCACCATGGCGCTGCTGCTCATGAAGGGCTACAACCTGACGCTGCCGACCTGGCTGAATTCGTTCCAGTCGGCCACCGAGGCCACCAACTGGGGTGCGGTGATGGCCGGCGCGACGCTGATCTCGATTCCGGTCGTGATCTTCTTCCTCATCGTGCAGGGGCGCATGACCGGCGGCCTGGTCGCGGGGGCGGTCAAGGGCTGATGCGCGCGCACAACACTGCCGTCGCCCATCGGGGAGCCGGCCGATGAGGGTCGGGCTGGACGTCGGAGGAACCAAGACCGACGCGGTCGCCGTCGATGAGGGCGGGTCGATCGTCGGACGCGTCCGGCTGGCGACCGGATGGGGAGCGGATGCCGTCGTCGGCACGGTCTTGGAGGCTGTCGCCGCCCTCGGCATGCAGAGCGCCGTGACCGGCCGCCCGATCGAGTCGGTCGGTATCGGCATCCCGGGTCAGATCGAGCCGGGAAGCGCGCGCGTGGTGCATGCCGTGAACCTCGGTGTCGCGGAGCTGGATCTCGCGGCCGTCGTCGGCCCGCGTCTGGGCGCACCGATCCACGTCGAGAACGACGTCAAGGCGGCGGCCTACGGCGCGTACGTCCTGCACGGCGGGTCGGGATCCATGGCGTATCTGAACCTCGGCACGGGCATCGCAGCGGGCATCGTCTCGGACGGCAGCCTCTGGCGAGGCGCCCGAGGCACCGCCGGCGAGGTCGGCCACATCTCGGTCGACCCGAGCGGTCCGCTCTGCCGCTGCGGCCAGCGGGGCTGCATCGAAGCGCTCGCCGGCGGCGGCGCGATCGCCGAGCGGTGGGCGCATCCCGGCGCGCTTCCGGTGCGCGATGTCTACGACGCCGCCGATGCCGGGGACGGGAACGCGCGGAATCTGCGGGCGGGCCTGGCCCGCGGAGTCGCCGCAGCCGTTCGGGTGCTCGTGCTGACCGCGGACGTCGACGCCGTCGTGCTCGGCGGTGGGGTGACCGCCCTGGGGGCGCGATTGATGGGCGACGTGTCCGCCGAGCTGGCCGCCAGCGCCGAGGCATCCCCGTTCATGCGCTCGCTGCACCTCGAACAGCGCGTCGAACTCCTGCCGGCCGGCTCGCCCGCCGCCGCCCTCGGCGCCGCCCTGGTGGGTGCATCGACGGGTGGCCCGGTCCGGGGAGCAGCGGAGGCGCTGACCCGTGGCTGAGATCGTCATCGTCCCCGACGCGGCGGCCGGCGGCGCGATCGTCGCCGACGAGATCGCACGGCTGATCCGCGGGAACCCCGCAGCGGTGCTCGGGCTGGCGACCGGGTCGACCCCGCTGCCGGTCTACGACGCGCTTCCCGCGCGCCTGAGCGGGGTGGATCTTTCGCGCGTGCGCGGATTCGCCCTCGACGAGTACGTCGGCATCGACCCGTCGCACCCGGAGAGCTACCGCTCGGTCATCGCCCGCGAGGTGGTCCAGCCGCTGGGACTGGACCCTGCCCGCATCCGCGTGCCCGACGGCTCGCTCGAGGGCATCGAGCATGCCGGCGACGACTACGAGCGGGCGATCGGCGAGGCCGGCGGCGTCGATCTGCAGATCCTCGGCATCGGCACCGACGGACACATCGGGTTCAACGAGCCGGGATCGTCGTTCGCCTCCCTCACGCGCGTGAAGACGCTCACCGAGCAGACGCGGCAGGACAACGCGCGGTTCTTCGATTCGATCGACGATGTGCCGCGGCACTGCATCACCCAGGGCCTGGGCACCATCCTGCGCGCGCGGCACCTGGTGCTCCTCGCCTTCGGCGCCGGAAAGGCCGCGGCGGTCGCCAGTGCGGTGGAAGGGCCGTTGACCGCCTCGCTCCCGGGATCGGCGATCCAGCTGCATCCGCACGCCACGGTGGTCATCGACGAGGCCGCGGCATCCGATCTGGCCCGTGCGGACTACTACCGGTACGCCTTCGCGAACAAACCCGCCTGGCAGGGCCTGTAGCCCCTCTCGCCGAGTGCGAACCGCGGGAGGCGGAGCCGGCCGAGGCGCAGCGGACGTAGGGTCGAGCAATGACACTCCCCGACGAACTGCTCGCCCTCCTGCGCGGCAAGAGCACCTGCTACATCTCGACGCTGATGCGCGACGGCTCGCCGCAGCTCACGCAGGTCTGGGTCGACACCGACGGCGAGCACGTGGTCGTCAACAGCGTGGACACGCACCTGAAGGTCCGCAACCTCCGGCGCGACCCGCGGGTCGCGCTCACCATCAGCGACCCGTCGCACCCGAGCGGCTACTACCAGGTGCGCGGCCGCGCGATCGAGATCACCGAGCAGCGCGGCGCCGAGCACATCGACGAGCTGTCGCAGAAGTATTCCGGCAAGCCCTACCCCTGGTACGGCGGCCGCGATCAGGTGCGCGTCGTCATCACGATCGAGGCCGACAAAATCAGCAGCGTCGGGGTCTGAGACTCAGGACCAGAGGCGGGGGAGCAGGAAGTCCAGGCTGAGCGGAGCGAGCGCGACGGCGGATGCCTCGTCCCGGGCGATCCATCGCAGCTCCTCGATCTCCGCGCGCGGCGACACGTCACCCGGCTCGGCGCGCACCGCGAAGACCTCCGCCACCACGCGGTGGCCCGGCTCGTTCGCGGCATCCGCTTCGAACGTCCCCCACGGTTCGAGCGCCGACGGGTCCACGATCAGCCCGACCTCCTCCTCGAGTTCCCGTGCCAGCGCTTCGGCGGCGTCCTCACCCGGCTCCGGCTTGCCGCCGGGCTGCATGAACACCGTCGTGCCGCGTTTGCGCACGAACAGCACTCGCCCATCGGCGTCGGTGATCACGGCCGCGCTCACGAGGATGCGCCGCGAGGTCACCGGGCGAAGACCTTGCCGGGGTTGAGGATTCCCTGCGGATCGAAGACACCGGTGATCTGCCGCTGCAGCTCCCACTGGTCATCGCCGAGCTCGTCGGCCAGCCACCGTCGCTTGAGGACCCCGACGCCGTGCTCGCCGGTCAGGGTTCCGCCCAGCCGGAGGGCGGCGCGGAACATGTCGTCGGCGGCATCCCAGATCGCATCGGGGACCTCGACGATGCCGGCCTCGTTCGGGACGGCGTCGAAGATGAAGTTCGGGTGCAGGTTGCCGTCGCCGGCGTGCGCCACGGTCGGGATGACGATGCCGTGCTCCCGCTCGACCCGCGCGATCTCGTCGAACATCGCAGGCAGGGCGCTGCGCGGCACCGAGACGTCCTCGATCAGGGTCGTGCCGAGCGTCTCCATCGCGGGATGCATCGACCGTCGGATCGCCAGGAGCCGCTCGCCCTCTTCGCGGTCCGCCGACACGGTGACGGTTCCGCCCACGGCGCGCAGCGTGGACGCGATCAGTTCGGCCTCCGCCGCGGCAGCCGGGCCGTCGGTCTGGATCGTGAGCTGCGCGGCGCCCGGCGTCGGCGGCGCGAGGTCCAGGAGCGCGTGCACAGCGGCCAGGCATGCGGCATCCATCAGTTCCATGATCGCGGGCTGGGCGCCGGAGGCGGTCACGGCTGCGGATGCCTCGGCCGCCGTCCGTACCGTCGGGAACGTCGCCGCAAGCGTGCATACCTCGCCGGGAATGAGTCGACGGAGCTTGAGCGTGGCGCCCACGACCACCCCGAGCGTCCCCTCGGAGCCGATGACGAGCGATGTGAGGTCGAGCCCCGTAACACCCTTGACGGTGCGATGACCCAGGCGCAGCAATCGGCCGTCGGCGAGCACCAGGTCGACGCCGAGCACCGCGTCGCGGACGACGCCGTACTTGGCGCAGAGGAGTCCGCCGGCGCCGGTCGCGATGTTGCCGCCGACCGTCGAGATCGCCCGGCTGGCCGGGTCCGGAGCCCACCAGAGGCCGTGTTCGGCCAGCGCGTCGTTCAGATCCGCGTTCAGGATGCCGGGCTCGACGACGGCGAGCAGGTCGTCGGGGCGCACCTCGAGGATCCGCTGCATCCCGCGCACCGAGAGCGCGATCTCGCCGGCGCCCGCATTCGCCCCGCCCGCCAGGCCGGTCCCGGCGCCGCGGGTGACGACCGGCGTTCCGGTCGATGTCGCGATGCGGAGGGTGTGCTGCACATCCTCGACGGATGCCGCGTGCACGACGGCGAGCGGGGTTCCGGCGGCCGCGTGGCCCGACTTGTCGGCGCGCGCATCCTGCAGCGCGCGCTCGGAGGTGTCGACGCGATCGACCAGTGCCGCCCGAAGGAGGCCGACGACGTCGGAGCCCGCGCTCACGCGAGACGCCGGCGACCGGCGAGCACGCCGGCGGTGACGGCGACGATGCCGAAGATCAGCCCGACCCACACCAGCCCCATGCTCCACCATGCGATCGTGGCCGCCACGTAGACGAAGAGCTCGACGACGGCGCGAACGAAGGGGTGCACCGCGATCACCGCGCGGGGGGAGACGAACAGCGCCCACACCAGGATCGCGAGCACCGGTGCGCCGATGCCGGCGACGATGTTCCACGGGAACGGCCACAGCGCGAAGCCCCAGATCGCGAGGCTCGCGAAGGCGAACAGCTCGCACAGGAACGCGAGCAGATCGATCGGCGAGATCGGCGCGCGGGTGCCCGGCGGCAGCGGCGCGGGCGTGCTCGCGGAGGACGATTCGGACATGGCCCTATTCTACGGCGGCCGAGATGCCCGGCCTCAGTCCACTGGCGTGCCGTCCGCCCAGACGGACCGCACGACCAGATCGCTGCCCAGCAGCACCGCATCGGCGGCGCGCCCGACGCTCAGCGTCCCGTAGTCGCGGTCGACGCCGATCACCCGTGCCGGGACGACGGTCAGCGCCGCGACCGCATCTGCCAGATCGACTCCGGCCGCGACGGCCGTGCGCAGCGCGGCATCCTGGGTCAGCGTCGAGCCGGCGATCGGCCCCTCGCGTGCCGGATACCCGTCCACGAGGCGGGCAACGCGGTCCTGCACCTGCACGCGCAGCGACCCGAGACGGTAGTCGCCGTCCGGGCTGCCGGCGGCGGCCATCGCGTCGGTCACCAGCGCGATCCGCCCCGGCGCCATCGCGAACGCGGCACGGACGATGTCCGGGTGCAGGTGCACCCCGTCGGCGATGAGCTCCAGCGTGATGCGCGGGTCGGATGCCGCGGCGCCGACCGGCCCCGGATCCCTGTGGTGGAGTCCGGGCATGGCGTTGAAGGCGTGGGTGAGGATGGTCGCCCCCGCCTCGAACGCCTGCCGGCAGGTCGCGTCGTCGGCGCCGGTGTGCCCGATCGCAGCGGCTGCCCCGGCCCGGACGGTCTCCCGGATGGCCGCGAGTGCGCCGATGCGCTCGGGCGCGAACGTGATCTGGCGGATTGTGCCGCGCCCCGCATCCAGGAGCTGCTCGACGAGCCCCGGTTCCGGTGCGCGCAGGAGGTCCTCGTCGTGCGCGCCACGGTGGTCGGCCTCGAGGAACGGCCCCTCCAGATGCGAGCCGAGCACGTCGTGGTCTGAAGCGACCAGGTCGGCGACTGCACCGGCCCGCCGCGCCAGCTCGTCCACGGGAGCGGTCACCAGCGAGATCACCGCCCGGGTGGTGCCGTGGCTGCGGTGCAACGTGCGGGCGGTGCGGATCGCGTCCGCACCGTCGTCGTAGGCCGCGCCGCCGCCGCCATGCCCGTGGATGTCGATGAAGCCCGGAGTCAGGACGGCCCCCGCGCCGGCGGTCGCTGCGCCGTCCACGACGGTGCCGGCATCCGGTTCGCTCCGCCACCCGCCGCCGATGCCGCTCGCGGCGACCCGTCCACCCTCGAAGCGCACCCATGCGTCCTCGATGACGCGGCCGTCATCCACGAGCCGGACCGAGTGGATCACGCTGCCCCGGCCGCCGTTCGTGGTCACCGGGTCGCCCACGTCAGTTCGTCCGAGTGGGGCAGACCGAATCCGAGGCTCTTCCAGAGGGGCCCGAGGCCGCCGACGCGCTCGCGGAAGGATTCCCACGTGCGAAGCTCGCTCGCCGTCGTCGCAGGCGACCAGGCGGCCTCGGCGGCTGCGGCGATCCGGGGGAAGGCCATCTCGTCGATGTCGTCCAGCGTGCGGATGGTCTCGGTCCACATCGGCGCCTCGACGCCGAGGATGTCCGCTTCGCCGATCCCATCCAGAAGGGTTCCGGGCTCCCACGAGTACGCGCGCTCCACGCTGGTGACGCCGCGTGCCCACGTCAGTCCGAGCGGGTTTCCGGCGTCGTACTTCATGTCGAGGTAGATCGCATCGGCAGGCGAGAGGATCACGCGCGACCCGTGCGCGACGAACCCGCGGGCCTTCTCGTCCATGCCGTCGGTCGGGGTGAGGAATCCCCAGTACTGGCCGATCGTGGTGGGGGCGATTCCTTCGGCGTCGCCGGCCTCGTGCCAGGTCACCGGCGTCTTGCCGAGGCTTACGGCGATCGCTGTGACGCGCGCCATGAACAACGCGAAGTCCTCCGGGTCCGTTCCGAGCGCCTCGTCGCCGCCGACGTGCAGGTACGGACCAGGGGTCATCGCCGCCAGCTCCGTGAGCACGTCGGTGACGAAGTCGTACGTCCTCTCATCGTGGATCCGCAGCGACGAGAACCCCACCGCCATGCCGTCGTACGGGACCCCCGGCGTCGGCAGTGCTCCGCCGTGCTGCTCGGCGACCTCGCGGATGTGATCGCTGAGCACAGGTGCCTCGGCGAGCTGCGGATAGGCCAGTCCGACGGCGTGCGTGTGTCCGGGCAGATCGATCTCGGGCACGACGATCATGTGGCGGGATGCCGCGTGGTCGATGATCCGGGCGTAGTCGGCCTTCGTGTAGAAGCCACCGGGGTCGCCGCCCACGGAGCTTCCCGAGGCGACGTCGGTCAGCTCGGGCCGGGAATCGAGCTGGATGCGCCAGCCCTGGTCATCACTGAGGTGCAGGTGCAGGACGTTGAACTTCAGCGCGGCCGCGCGGTCGACGTACGCCTCGACGGTCTCGGCGGAATGGAAGTGCCGGGCGACGTCGAGCATCACGCCCCGGTACGCGAATCGGGGTGCGTCCTCGATCCGCACGGCGGGGATGACGAATGCTTCGCCCTGGCGGGTGATGAGCTGCGCCAGGGTCTGCACGCCGTAGAACAGCCCGGCGGCGTCGGTGCCGACGAGCGAGACGGATTCCTCGTCCACCTCCAGTCGATATGACTCGGCCGATCCGCCCGGCTCGAGGCCGCCTGCCTCGATGCGCACCGTGATCGGCGCGCGCCCATGAGCGAGAACGGACCGATCACCCGTGCGCGCCTGGATCAACGCGGCCAGCGCCGCGCCGGCATCCGGATCTCCTGCGATCTGCACGTCGGGGGTCAGGCGGAACGCCGGCGATGCGAGGACCTCGATGCGGGCGGGGGCGGGGACGATGGCGATGGTCGGCACGATGACATCATTCTGGTCTGCGGACTTCATGTAAAGATCCCTAACAAATAGCTCCTGGCCAGCGTATCAGCGACGGCGTCCCGGGCGAAGAGTCGATGCCATCCGTTATGCTCAGGACGTCGC